>NZ_CP025120.1:1989757-2321383 GCF_002838765.1 Kangiella profundi
TGCTTATTTTTCCAGCCATTTTTGTCGCTTGTTGGGTTATGCACACGTAACTTGCAAGTCCCATCAAAATCTTGAATAAACTGCCACAGGCTGAATATTGAATTAAAGATTTGCTCAGGACTACGCTCGATAAATTCATCTTCAGCAACACTGCTGTAGATGATTTCAGCGAATTGTTTAACGAGCTCAGATTGACGTTTTGATGCTTTTTGTTCGATTAGTTGCTTAACATCATTTAGCAACTTGGAAGAAGTGTTTGAACCGACCATTGTCCTTTCCAAAACCGCTTAATTGGGTGAAGAAAATCAAAAATAAATTGTGTCAATTCTAGGCCATTTGAAAGCAAAATGGCACCTAAATTTCACTTTAGATGCCATTATTTCTAACTGGTACGCGCTGTTAGCGCGAATACTAATTTTTTATCAGCGACGATAGAGGAAGGTAGCAGGATGATTGCACCTAACATGTTCACCAGGAACATAAAGGTCAGCATAATCCCCATATCTGCTTGGAATTGCAGTGCCGACATCAACCAGGTGCTAACACCGATTGCAAGAGTCAAGCCAGTAAAGAGTACCGCATTACCGGTTAACTTGAGCGTTTCATAATAGGCATCCGCCACACTCATACCGGAACGGATAAAGCCAACCATTCTTGAGAATATGTAAATGCCATAGTCAACACCGATACCAACACCTAGTGCAATTACTGGCAATGTTGCTACGGTTAGACCAATGTGTAACCAGCTCATAAGTGCCTGCGCCAGGAAGGATACCACCACCAGAGGCAAAATCACACAGATTGTGCCACGCACCGAACGGAAGCTAATCAAACAAAGGAGCGTCACTGCCAAATAAACCCACAGCATCATCGGGATTTGTGCTTCTGAAACTGCCTCATTAGTGGCAGCCATAACGCCGACTGGGCCAGTTGCCAGCAGGTATTCAACTTCCTCGTGCGCTTTATTGGCACGGAAATCTTTAACGGCTGAAACCAGTCGCTCGATGGTTTCTGCTTTATGATCATCAAGGAAAATCATTACCGGCATGACGCTACAGTCAGAGTTCAGTAGGCCTGTACTGGTCTCTACACGGCTAATGGACTGAACCAGAACAGCTTCATCCTTAGGTAACATTTTCCACTTGAGATTGCCTTCACTCAGCATTCCATTAACAACTTTGGCAACCTGAGGGAGGCTGATAGTTGATTGAACTCCTTTTACATTGTTCATCTCCCACTGGAACTGATCAATGTTATTCATGATGTCATAATAGGTACAGCCATCAGATTTAGTTTTTGCCAACACATAAATTACATCAGTACCAATTGCATAGGTATCAGTAATATATTTGTTATCAAGGTTATACGTGGAATCCTGTCTCAATGCAGGTGCACCAGCCTGGAGATCTCCGACTTTCATGTTAAGCGACTGCCAGTAACCGATAATACCCAATAAAAGACTTACAACGATGATAATCGTCGATGCAGGCTTACGGGCAAAACCAGCAATTTTCTTCCACCACTTCTCACGGGCATGCTCACGATCTCGTACACCTTGAACGAACTTGTCTGAGAAATGGGTATAAGAAAGTAATAGTGGCAGTAGCAATAAGTTGGTCAGAATCAGAACGGCAACACCAATACTGGCAGTAACCGCCAACTCACGAATGATATCAATTTCAATCAGTTGTAAAGTCAGGAAACCTACAGTATCACTCAGCAATGCGATGCCACCCGGTACAATCAAAGCTGCACAGGCTGCTATTGCTGCATTATAGGTTTTCATGCCATGGGCAACGTTATGCTGAACACCATTGATCATCTGTACGCCATGACTGACGCCAATGGCGAAAATCAAGAACGGCACCAGGATTGACATTGGGTCAATGCCATAACCAAGCGCAGTCAATAATCCGAGCTGCCAGACAACTGCAATAATGGAAGTAAAAATTGGTAATGCAGTTAGCTTAATGGAACGAGAGTACCAATATACAAGTAGGGCAGTAATAGCCAATGCAATCAAGAAGAAGACAATTACTCCACCTGCTGCATCACTGACATCACCAATCATTTTAGAGAAACCAATAATATGGACTTCTACATTTGGGTACTTTTCTTCGATGTCAGTTCTAATCTGTTCAAGATCATGGGCGACACGTACGAAGTCGGTCTGCACCATTTGCTCGCCATTTTCACCAGTAACTTCAACATCCGTCGGGTTGTACTCTGAGAGTAATTGAGCAGAGACCATTGCTGACTCAAATTCGTTTGACACCAGACGTCCAACAATACCAGCCTTGAGAATATTCTCTTCAACCTGCTTTAATGCTCTATCCGAGCCGTCGAAGCGCGCAGGAATAACTGGACCACCTTCAAGACCTTGTTCACTGGCCTCAATATAACGGGTGTTAGGCGTAAATAAAGATTCTACCTGAGGCTGATTAACCCCTGCTATACCCGCCACTCGATTGGTTGTTTCTTTTAACGCTTCGAAGAAAGTCGCGTTAAAAATATTACCACTAGTATCTTCAAGGGCAACCAACACTCTGTTAGCGCCACCAAACTGATCCTGATACTCAATGTAGGTCTGCATATATTCATGCTTCAGTGGAATATTCTTCTCAAAACTCGCATCCACACGCAGTTGAGTCACAAAGTAGACCATTACGGCCGTAAATACTGCAAAGAGGGCTATCCACAGAGCTCTTTTCGAGAAAAAGACCTTTGAGACGATTGATTCTAATTTATTCTTTGTCATTCTATATAACCTTTAAAGAATACTTTGGCGAATTATTGTTGTGAAAGGTTCAAGCGTTCAATGCCGCCATCACCCACTACAACTAATGTATCTTCATCTACCGCCACAACTGCTGCACGGCCTTTTAAGTCTTTACGCTTTTTGATATCGGTTGAAGTCAGTGTTTTGTAAACCAATGCGCCACCCGTTCCAACTAATACCCAACGATTCTCATCTAATATAGCCATATCATGAAAACCAGATGCGGTACTTAGAAACTGTCCCTGCCACGACTGCCCTGCGTCCTTGGAGATATATAAGTTACCTCTTAGACCATAGACATACAGATAACCTTTATCATCTACCTCAATGCCAAAAAATGAGCCGTCATAAGGGGTAGGTAATTTTTGCCAGGTTTCACCACCATCTCGTGTTTCAGCAGCTAATGCCGAACTGGTTTCAAAACCATCTTCATCAACACCGTCAATAAACTTCTCACCAGCCATCACCCAGTAATCATCAGTAATTTTTTGTATTGAATAAAAATGACTGAAAAATCCGTAGTAATCTGCCAGCCCTTCTATTTCACGCGACTCCCAGTTTTCACCACCATCATTCGACTCCAGGTATAAACCATATGAACCGACCGCAACAATTTTTTCGTTGGTGATAAATTGAACATCAAATAACGCAGGCTGCTCAAATGATTCTTCATTATGAGTCAATTGCCAGCTCTCCCCACCGTCATTTGTCATTAGAATAGTCTGGCTGAAACCGACCGCTATGCCGCGCTTGTCATCCAGAAAGTCAACTGCAGTTAGTTGTTCCCGTGTCGGTACAGGAACTTGGCGCCATTCAATCCCCTGATCATCAGACAGCAGAATATGTCCACGCTCACCGACTGTGACCAATCGGCCTGACTCTAACATTTCAATATCTAACAGCAAGGATTTTACGGCTTTATCAGCGATTAAGGCAGGTTCGGTTTCTGCACTCGAGGAAACCTGTATTCCGGTGAACAATAGCACCAAAGGAAATGCATACTTAATGATTGCTTTCATACAGAACAGTATTCTCTGGTTATTATTAAAGTGTAAAAAAAGCGGCCGAAGAAACGGCCGCTTGCATTGTCTAACTAGCGTATGCCTGCGCGACGTAATGCTGAAGGAGTGAAGTGAGAATCACTAAACTCAACTTTGAAGTTATACATATTTTCCTGGTTATCTAAACCGATTACCAAGTAACGACCTGATGGAAGATCGTAATATGCTTCAAGCGTTGACCACAAAGTTGGTACGTCATAGTAGTTGACTAGATAAGCCATAGCTACACGCCACAACTCACCACGCTCATCATACATTTCTTCAGCAGCAATCTGCCAGCTGTCTTCATCAATATAGAACACGCGTTTCTTATATTGATGACGCGTATCTTCTTTCAAGTTTGCTTCTAAAACCCATACTCGATGTTTTTCATAACGAACCAGGTCAGAGTTAATCACGCCCGGCTGGATAATTTCATCATAAGTTACTTCATCAGAATGCAACTTGTATGTGTTGTATGGAATATAGATTTCTTTCTTGCCTGTAATAGTCCAGTTATAGCGGTCAGGAGCACCATTAAACATATCGAAATCGTCAGTGGTTCTTAGACCATCAGAAGCAGTACCCGGGGCATCATAAGCAACGTTTGGAGCACGACGCACACGACGCTGACCAGTGTTATAAGTCCAAGCTTTACGAGGCTCTTTAACCTGGTCCATAGTTTCGTGAACCAATAATGCGGTACCTGCCAGACGTGCTGGAGCAGTTACGTTTTGACGGAACAAGAACAATACGTTACCTTCTTCCAGTTTTTCTGGAGTCATGTCTGGCTCATTGTAAATATGGTGCAGCTCATCTTTCAGCTTGACCAATACATAATCACCATCAGGTAATGGTGCCGCCTGACCTACTTCACGCTCTACAGAAACACCGCGATAACGTGTAATCGAGTTCCAAATTAGCTGTAAGCCATTTTCCGGGAACGGGAATGGGATACCAATGGCTGCGCCTTTGATACCGTTACCTTCCTGGATTAACTCAGCACGGGTAGCGTTTGCTTTGATAGCATCCAAAACATGCTGAGGATATGAGGCACTACGACGAGTTGGATATATGTGCATTTTGAAACGGTCTGGATAAGCCTTGAATAAAGCAATTTGACCTACCGTAAGATGTTCTGCGTATTGCTGATAATTAGATGCATCAATCGTGAAGAGTTTTTCATCATCTGCGAAAGGATCAGGATGGTGATCACCCTCCTGGTAACCTTCAGGTATCATGTCTTCAGTAATACCGCCAGTCCAGGCTGGAATAGAGCCATCTTCATTACCTGCGCGAATAGAACCCATGGGTGTATAGATTTCTCCGCCTAATTGCGCAGCCTTTTCTTCTGATACTTTAGCGGATGCAACGCTCGTACACATAGCCGAAACGACTGCACCTGCCAATAACCATTTATTCATCATTTTAGTCATATCTTATACAACCCTTTTATTAAAACGAATAACTTAATGCTAGCGAGACGTGATCTCGGTCAGAAATAAGATTTGCTGAACCACCACCGAAGTAGCTGTTATATGCAAAATCCCACTTCCATGCACTTAAGGTACTTAAACTTACCCCTGCTGATAATGACTTACGACCTTCCAGGAAGTTCGAGATAGGTGCAGGTGTGTTACCGCTCACGTCATGCTGGAATACGATACGTGGAGACATATTCCAACCACTGAATACATTGTTGTAATCCCAGCGCATTGCCATACGGTAACCCCAAGAAAACTCATCAGCAAAACCGTTCTCAGTCATGCCTTCACATTCAGTTCGGATACGTTGACCTGTTGTAGGATTTGTAAAGCCACAGGGCGAAGTGCCTGTTGGGTCAAAACCAAATAAGCCATCAATTGTTCCGTTACCATTGTAGTCAATGGCACGATCTGGGTTGCCGGAACGGAAAGTACCTTCAGACTCAAATCGTAGCTCATCTTGACTTGGCATATCCAAAATTTGGTTAGCGCCCACTTCAACTAAGAAAGCCGTCTGGTCAGAACCAAAGACAGGCCCTAATAATGAAGTTATAGTCATTTGTGCCTGTACAGTATCAAGTAATCTATAACCTGAAATTTCTTCTCCCAAGCCAACGCCATTAGCAACCTGACTGGTGCCGCTTGGTATTTGACCAATTGGCTCAAGAGTCGCGAATAACAATTCAACATCATCAACCTGCAAAGGCTCATCAACACGGTAAGAAATCTCACCCGCTACAGATAAACCACTGTCAGTTGCAGTATTAAAACTTAAGCCGTACATCTGAATATCTTCTGGATACTCAAGAAAACCAGTAACAACGCCCTCAGCATTAGCTGCATTAGCAGAAATAATTGGACGACGGTTGTGGTAATTCATGTAGTAGAAACCAAACTCTGTACCATATTCGGTGAAATAACCTACTTTGACACCGAACTGGCCTTGATCGTCTGCAAAACGTGTTTCATCGCGTAATGCAACGGTTCCTGGTTGACCTTCTGGGTACTGTGCAAAACCTAAGTGAACCTCTTCACCTTTCAGGCCTAAGAAGTCACGTGTAGAAAAATAAGTACCCGGCTCATCAAACTTAACTTCTTCAAATTCAAACTGATAGAAAGCTTCCATATTCCAGCTTTCATTCAAGTCGAAAGACGTCCAGATCATACTGGTCGGAATAAAGGCCTCTTTAAGCTCGGCACCAGGATTTCTTAAGGTTCTCAGGTCTACGGGATTTGCCTCAGATAAACTGTGCTGGATAAAAGTACTTTCACCCCAGCTAACAACCTGCTCACCTAAACGAACCTGCATCACGTTGCCACTGTCGAACTCAAATGTTTTCCAAACATACATATCAAGCATACGAGCATCGTAACCCTGCTCTTCTCTTGCAGTATTTCTGCCATCTTGCCCGCCATAGCTATCTAGATTACGGAAGGGAAGCTCAGTGTCCATCAAAATACGGTCATAGTACCAAAGGCCGCGAGCAAATAAGCCCTGATCGCCATCCTTGTGACGAATGTCTAACTCATGAACGCCTTTGATCACTTGTGAAAAGAAATCACCCTTATCAAAATTTAGATTGCCATCGTCGGAGTTGTTAGACCATGCTCCCGGCGGGACAGTGCCAGAAAGGTAAGCATTTGAAATTGGTTGTCCATTCTCAATTTGATAGAGATTTGACTTACCTACTAAGTTACGGTCTCGCTCTTCGACCCGCACACCGACACCTACCGATAAAGTAGTATCAAAGTTAACATCGTAATTTTCTGTGTCCCAATTGACCGCCTGACTGCTGGCAGCTGACACGGCTAATGCAACACCTGCTGCAATTTGAGATAAGCGCGTCATTGGAGAGCTTTTATGGTTTAACCCTGTATTTTTCATACAATTCCTTCCCCCATCGATAGGAATTAACTGTTCGCTGTAAACAAAAGTAAACGGAAGACGGTAAGACGTCATACCACTTATAAATCGCATACTATCAATAATTTCTACTTATAAGCAAGCAATATAACGATGGTAATTTGTCAACAATTTTTGCAGGTGCAAGTTAGTAGCTAGGCAGTATTTTGCACAATAAACAAGCAAGTTATAGGAATAAGCAGGAAAGAACTCGCCTATATTGTACAACTTTTGAACAGGTGAGTTTTTTGATGACTGACCAATGACAGGAAGGATAGCAAGCTAGTCCTTCCTGTTTATTTATTCAGTTGGCTCAATTAAAGTCCGTTTATATCGCTTACTTGAAGAAATTCTTGATACTCAAGTGTATTTTATTCACTGTCTCAAGCGAGTTTAGAACTTCTATCTCTGGTACCGACTGATTCCATTGAATGGCTACAATCGTTATCAGTGCTCCCATGCCTATATAAAGACAGGCTCTACTCAACCATTGAGTGCTTTTTTTGTTGTAAACCATAATCTATCTCCTTTTTTGCGTGATAGGCTCTTAAAGAGCCTCATCACGGTAACGTCTAATCATAATCGCGCCGACCACAAATGCGGCACCGACAACAATCCCTAACCATAAATCCATATCCATAAGATGCTTACCAAAGCTTAAAGGAATCCAGTCCTCTTCGATGAAGTCAGCAGCATCACTTTCAATCACATCGCTAAAGTCACCAGCAATATTGGCAACCGGAGTAATATAAGCTGCCCAAATCATCACAAAGCGCTCGCCAATGTATGAGGCAACGTGAGCTGTATTAGTGACGATACTTTCTGCAATAATCACCAGTACTACCGGGACTGTTGCAACTAGGAATGGCACCTTTTTAGTCCAGCTCGATACCAACAACAAGTAACCAATTATTGGCGCAGCCCACAAGGTCGCTACATAAAAAGCCTGCAACTGATAGAAAGCAATCACAAATAAGTTAGATGGCTGCCAAATATTACTCCAGGCGCTGGCATCCGATACCCAAGCAAAAATAGTAGCTAACATCATTATTGCCAAAGTCGTTATCTGTAATATGACCCAGAAGAACAGCGGTGCTAATACCATAGCTGTGACTACTTTCGATACCACCGTCATGGTGTCCGATATAGGCATTGATTTCCAAAACAGAATGCTACGATCTTTACGATCATCGTATAGCGCACCTAAACAATAGAAGAAGCCAACGATTGCCAATACAAAGCCAAAGCTAAAGATGCCGCTATACATGCCCATTTGAACACCGATTGCTTTTGCTCTTGGGTCTACACTGACGTCATATAACTTAAACAAGCTAGTTAGATCATGACTACCCACACCATTGATTTGCACATTGCTGGTGCTGAAAACAAAGACGCCCAGGAAGACACCGAATACTGCTATTCCACCAATAATCAAAGGTACCCACTGAAGACCGGTCTTATTTTCCCAGTATTCTCTTTTTAATAAGGTCAGAAACGTTTTCATGCGGCCTCTCCTTTCATTTTGGCAACAAACAGATCGGCTACGCTCGGTTTGCGAACCTTACCTAATTCTTGAAGTTGCTCCTTAGCGATACCACTGAACAGGCATACCTTTTGCCCAAACACTTCCCTGACATTCAGTGGTTTCATCGCTAAGGCAGCTTCCTCAAACTCCTTCTCAACCATTACTTCAAAATACGAGTCTGCAATGGCATCCATTGAATCATCAAGCACGATTTTTCCGTCCTGGATAAAAATCAAATCACTTAATATGTGCTCAATTTCCTCAACCTGATGCGTAGTTATTATTATGGTTCGATTATCATCAAAATAATCGTTTAGCAGTTGCTCGTAGAATGATTTGCGGAACAGGATATCCAGTCCTAATGTTGGCTCATCCAGAATCAACAAGTCCGCATCAATTGCCATGATTAAGGCCAGGTGCAGTTGCACCACCATTCCTTTGGATAAGGACTTAACCCGGCTATTCCTTTTTATTTTTGTTTGTTCCAAGTACTTCTCACACAGCTCACGACTGAAACGAGGATGTACCCCCTCTACAAAGTCGATTGCCTGACTTACTTTAATCCAGCGAGGTAACACGGCCACATCAGCAATAAAACAGACGCGTTTCATCAGCTCATCGCGTTGTTTATGCGGATCCAGACCGAAAATATTAAGCTCGCCTTCGAAAGGTGTTAAACCTAACAGTGATTTTAGTAATGTTGTTTTTCCCGCACCATTCGGGCCAATAAGACCCAAAATACGTCCTGACTCTAACTCAAAGCTAACGTTATCAAGAGCTTTGAAGTTGCCATATTTTTTATTCAATCCTTTGGCTTCAATGATATTACTCATGATTGCTCTCCTCAGCTTTAGTACGATTGAAGAGATCATCCAATGAAATCTGCAAGCGTTCGATTTTTTTCAACAGTGCTGGCCACTCTACAGTCAAGAATTGCTCGCGCTCCTGCTTTAATAACTTCTCTTTCGCACCTTCAGTTACGAACATGCCTAATCCCCTTCGTTTTTCTGCTAATTCACTTTCAACCAATAATTGATAAGCCTTGGATACGGTGATCGGATTCAACTGATACTCTGCTGAAATGTTCCGAACCGAGGGCAAGGCATCACCTTCCTGCAAGCTTCCATCAAGGATCATATTGAGGACCTTATCGCGGAGTTGCAGGTAAATTGGCTGTGTGTCATCCCAATGTATTTGCATATTTAGCTACCTGTTGGCAGTTACCCTTTGTTGTTTTGAGTTAAAAACCATCAAAATCAACATCTTAGCTAGGCAAGACGGCTTTTATTACTTTAAGTGTCTCGCTGACATGGTGTTATACTAAGATATAACACCGACTCTGTAAAACACTTTTTGCAATTTTTTTATAAAAAGGCTGTAACAAAGTGTGTATCAGCTCCTAAGAAGCTCATCATATTAAAGAAAGCTAATGAACTGACTTACAAAGGCCTGTAAACTCTTGCCTTATGTTTTTCAGTTAATTATCAACGTGCAGAACTCAAAATTATTCCCTTTCACACCAGCCAACATACTGTTGCTTGTGCTTAGTCTGGCTTGCATATTCAGTTTATTACCTGCGAGTTATGCCTTGGCAGCCGGCCTGTTATGGGGTTGGTTCTTTGCTGATCAGCAGGCTTTACCACTGTCCAGCTGGGCCAGTCTGCTACTGAAGATAGCGATTGTTTTGCTTGGATTTAGCCTACCATTAGCAGAACTTTGGGGAACGGCAAGAGATAGCTTTGTTCTAACCGTCAGTGTTATCGCTGGTGCACTATTGCTTGGACTACTCATCGCCAGGTTACTCAAACTTGACGCTCAACAGGGCTGGCTTATCAGTTCCGGGACAGCGATTTGTGGGGGAAGCGCCATTGCTGCTGTCGGTTCTTCCATAAAAGCCAATAGCCACAATATGGTTATTTCCCTTGCCATCGTTTTTATCTTAAATGCTGTGGCTCTGTTTATATTTCCTGCGGTAGGTCATTGGTTAGAGTTGTCACAGAGTCAATTTGGCCTGTGGGCAGCGCTGGGGATACATGACACCAGCAGCGTAGTTGGTGCTGCGGCGGTTTATGGCGAAGAAGCCCTGGAAGTAGCGACCACTACTAAATTATCACGCGCCTTATGGATTATTCCTTTGGCAATTGTTGCGTCAATCTCGCAGCACTCTGGCAAGATCAAATTCAGCCTACCCTTATTTATTGTGTTCTTCCTGCTGGCCAGTGCCATTAGCAGTTTCTTACTAAGTCCGGAGCTTATGGCGCAAGTAGGCACTTACATCAAGCCTGCGTCCAAAAACCTGTTTGCACTCAGCCTGTTATGGATGGGCACCAGTCTAAACCGAGCAGCCATTAAGTCGATCCCGCTTCGCTCCATGTTACTGGGAATCATTCTTTGGCTTGCGGTCTCCATAAGCTCGTTGTACGTTGTGTCCCAATGGTACCCATGAGCAATATCAGGTGAAAAAATAGAATGTTCGCACTTCAATTTGATCAGCTCGACCGACAGGCCGAATTAAGGGCCAACCCTTCTGAGTTAAGAGAGCTGGCTCAGCAGAAGAACAGCTTGATCCTTCCTGTCTATCACCAAAAATTACTATCAGGTGATAATGGTCTCATTTGGCTTAGCTGGAACAATTTGCAAAACAAGGTTTCAACCGTTCAAGATAAGCACCTGATTTACATTGGAAAGGTAACTATTGAGGGACGCCCTCAACATTACTTCAGTTACCGTTTGACTAAACCAGAGGAGTTTATCCAAGCATTCCCAGAGGCGGGATTGAAAGGGTTGCGTGAGTTATTTCCTGATCTCAATGAAACTCAGTCCTATCTGGCCAATGTCGCCATTGGAATTGAACACTGGCACAACACACACCAGTTTTGTGGCTATTGCGGCCACGCAACTTATTCCAAGCTGGCTGGCTTTGTCCGTCAGTGCAGCAACCCTAACTGCGCTAAAGAACATTTTCCTCGCACCGATGCCGCGGTAATTTGTGCCATCAGTTTTCAGGATAAGATTCTGTTGGGGCGTCAGGCCAGCTGGCCAGAAAAACGCTACTCAGTTATTGCAGGCTTTGTCGAACCTGGCGAAAGCCTTGAGCAGGCAGTAGCACGAGAAGCTGATGAAGAAGTTGGACTGGAAGTTACCAATATCCAATATTTCAGCTCACAACCCTGGCCTTTTCCACAATCGCTGATGACTGGATTTACTGCAGACGCCACCCATTCTAATATCCGTTTAAAGGACCAGGAGCTGGAGCACGCGGACTGGTTCTCACGACAACAACTGATTGATTTGATAGCAAATGGCGAGCTTATACTTCCCTATCGCTACTCGATCTCCAGAGCTTTGGTTGAAAACTGGCGTAGCCAATAAGTCCTTGAAATTGCAAAAATTAGCACACTTTTCTGTGTATTTTTTAAACAATTGTTGACGACTCCCCATTTCTCAAGTAGAAATAATAGCAATCCTTATAACTGTTGCTTATAAAACAGTTGTACTTAAGGAGATACAGGATGTTTAGGAAACCGCTGATTCTTTAGCTTCAATCCACAGAGTCAGCAAGATTTAGGAAACAAGGAGTTCTTATGTCTAAGATCACGATCCTCGCTGGTGACTTCCCAAGCGGCAATGGTCACTTTTCATTTCGTAATTTCACCCTCCCAGGCGACAGCAATCATTACCTCTGCGAGACTGTTAATATTAATCAACTTGAGTCATTCAACCGTGTTAATAGACAAATGGTTACCATGCTTGGGGTAGGCGAACGAACTGAGCGAATGTTGGAAGACTTGACTCAGGATCATGTTCTATTTATGGCGCGCCTCAAAGATAAAAGACGTTTTGTCGGACTCACGGATAGCCGAACCTTCGACAAAATGATTCAGGCAAGGCGTATCGAAGGCAATAAAAGTGAAGCTTTAACCAAAGCTCCTTCAGCAGCATAAATCTATTAGGCTCGATCCCAGGGAAAAGCGATAACATCGCTAATATCGTTGGTTGCAAGCTTAATCATCAACAGGCGATCGAGCCCTAAAGCCACCCCGGAACACTCCGGTAACCCATGTTCCAATGCTTCAATAAAGTGTTGGTCGATAGCCATTTCTGGCAGATTATTTTGTACCCGCCACCTGTTATCAGCCTCAAATCGCTTTAACTGTTGGTCACAATCGGCAAGTTCATAAAAGCCATTTGCCAGCTCAATACCTTCAATATAAAGCTCAAAGCGATGAGCAACTCTTGAGTCTGTCTCTGAGATACGAGCTAGAGCAGCCTGGCTCGCTGGATAATCGTAGATAAAACAGACTGAGTCATTCAACCCAAGCTGAGGTTCAATCTTATCTTCAAACAGTAAGCTCAAATAATCATCTCGCTCCAACTCATCGGGAAGCAAGCCAAGATTAGAGCGGGCAAACTGTTCAAGCTCCTCATCATTGATGGATAAGGGGTCTATACCAAGGAATTCAATAAAGGACTGCTGATAGCTCAGATCCTGTCGCTGCTTCGGCCCAAGCACCTTAGACACAAGTTCATAGACCTCATCCATCAACTGCAAATGGTCAAAATCTAAACGATACCATTCCAACATAGTGAACTCAGGGTTGTGCCTGCTCCCCACCTCATCCTGGCGAAATGCTTTGCATATTTGATAGATTGAACCGGAACCTGCTGCTAGCAAGCGCTTCATGGCGTACTCAGGAGAGGTCTGCAAGATCCCCTGCTCCTGGGAGCTAACTTGAGCGATCATTGAACGCATATAACGATCAGTAACTCCGTAATGCGATAGGGAAGGAGTATCGACCTCTAGTACCTCTCGTTCAGCAAAGAATGCTCTGACTGTCGCCAGTAACTCAGCACGGGCCTTAAGGTTTTGTAGTGATGCGGAGGGTTTCCAGTGGGTCATAGGCTTGATTCGAAGATGCACTATTTGGTTTAACAAAATACAGGGCAGACACATAGGTCTGCCCCTACCGTTCTAAACACCCTCTAGCGCAGAAAAAATATTCTTAGGCTAAACACCTGGCATGTGAGGACGCGGAGTTATGAAGCTCTAGCCCTATACTACCTAGCGGAAATAAAATTGTTAGGCTCATCGGCAAATCAATATTGTTCGCAAAATCAACCTGTACACCTAGCACAGGGAAATTCTTGCTAGACAAGGCTTGCTTATTTTTAAATGGGGGGAGTTTAGCTCCACTAAACGACCTTCTTTAAAAATAAGCGTAACGCAGTATAGCGAGAATTTAACAAGCTAGGCGCGAGAAACGTAATCGCCAGTACGCGTATCGATCTTAAGCTTATCACCAATATTCACAAATAGAGGTACTTTTACCACAGCGCCTGTGTGCATGGTTGCTGGCTTTGAGCCACCGCTTGATGTATCACCGCGCAGACCTGGGTCAGTATCGGTTACTTCTAGTACCACAAAGTTTGGTGGCGTGACGTCGATTGGGTTACCGTTCCAAAGCGTGATCAGGCATTTATCCTGTTCAATTAAATATACGGCTTTGTCGCCTACTGCATTTTTATCGGCTGAAACCTGCTCGAAGGTGTTTGGATCCATGAAGTACCAGAACTCGCCATCGTTGTAGAGGTATTCCATATCCGTATCCATGACATCGGCTGTTTCGATGGATTCACCTGATTTAAAAGTTTTTTCGACGGTGCGGCCGGTTAGCAAGTATAATACTTTGGTTTTACTGAAGGCCTGGCCTTTACCGGGACGAACGAACTGGTTGTCGACCACCGTACAGGGTTCGCCGTCTAGCATAATTTTTGTACCATTACGTAAGTCGTTAGTGGTAATTGTTCCCATGTGTTCCTCTGGATTTCAATTAGGTTTATGATTCAAAACTTGCAGATTCTACCGCGAAATGACTCATATTGGCAGGAGCGAGAGTGGAAAAAGTTGCTCGCCGGAGCGATTTCTTCACCTTTTGAGCTCTTGTCACGACTGAATCTGTCTCCCGATCAGCTACCCTACTCCATTCTAGATAAGCATCGCTTTATTCAAAAGGTCCCTGCTCCTTTCATTGATAGGATGGAAATTGGAAACCCCAATGATCCTCTTTTACGTCAGGTGTTGGCATTGAGTGAGGAAAACAATACTGTGGAGGGGTTTGTTTCCGACCCTTTGCAAGAACAGGAATCTGAAATTCCAGGTCTGCTACACAAATATCGTTCACGCGTTCTGGTCATGCTGTCTACGGCCTGTGCTATTAACTGTCGCTACTGCTTCCGCCGCGAGTTTCCCTATCAGGAACATCAGACTGGGCGCGACGGATGGTCTGCGATTTTTGATTACCTGCGAGATCACCCTGAAATCAATGAGGTTATTCTAAGTGGGGGCGATCCTCTGGCGGTCAGTGATGCCTACCTCAATGATTTTATCCAGCAACTAAGTGCAATACCTTCTGTTATCAGATTGAGAATTCATACACGGCTACCAGTGGTCATTCCGCAACGAGTGACGCAGGGCTTTGTTGACGCCGTAACTCAAAGTCGCCTGCAAACTGTTGTGGTCTTACACATTAATCACCCGAATGAAATTGATGAGCTTTTTTCCAAGTCGTTGTCCAGACTACATAGAGCAGGAGTCAGCCTTCTCAACCAAAGCGTACTTTTAAAAGATGTTAACGACGATAGTCGCATTTTAGCCGAACTTAGCGAAAAATTGTTTGCTAGCCATATATTGCCCTATTATCTACATCTGCTGGATAAAGTCAGTGGCGCACATCATTTTCTGGTATCGGATCAGCAGGCAAAATCCATTATGCAACAATTGCATCAAAAGATTGCCGGCTTTCTTGTTCCAACTCTGGTTCGCGAGGAAGCCGGAAAGAACAGCAAAACCCCTCTGGATCTCGGTTTTTAGCTTTAAATAATCAAAGACTTAGTACCAAATAAAACTGGCGCTTGTTGCACCTATTCGCTAATATAAAAGCCATAACTTCAAAAGATAATAATACTAGTTTGCCTAGTATCAGGCTAAGGAGAATGGAGTGGCCTTAACTCAAGGACAATTGGGGCTCACAGTACGAGTCAGAAACGATTCCATGGTGGCGGATATCCCTGCCAGCGTGAAGGCGGCAGAACATTGGTTGGAAAATCTGCCTATTGCTGACATGGGCGAAACAGCTTCCAAAATTTTCCATTATCTGTATGACCTCAATCAATCACCTTTAGCCCCTAAAGAACGCCTACAAATACTTGAAGCCGTTGTTCCAACCTGTGAAACCTTAATTGACTCCCTGTCAGAGATATATGTTCACAGCCCACTTAAATATTCACAGAAATTACAATCTGCCTCAGAGCTGGTACATGCTTTGGCCTCTGAACTGGTGTTTGGCTTCAACGCAGTAATTGAAGACATTAACTTAAACCCACAAATGCTGGAAAAATACAACAAGACCATTCTTCCGGCAGCTTGCGCTAATGCTTTGCATTATCTGGGTGAAATACAACTGCAGCGCTATCAACTTTATAAATCAGTCGGGGGCAAGATTTGGCGTCAACAAAATATAATTTTTAAGTTAGCCACTGCTAATGACTTCCTTGAACACAGGCTTAAAAAATTATCAACGCCATTAGTTAGCGTTAAAAAACAATTACTCATCAATTTGACACTATCAATCTGCAACCCTTATCAAATGAAACATGGCGAGGCCAGTGCAGTTTATGAGTCATTGAAAGTTTTAGCTAGCTATATCGAACTGATCTCAGGTACCAACAGCAATACCCTGTTTGCCTACTTACCCGAAACTGAAATTCCCCCACAACCAGCAAACGCCATCGAGAATGAATCACAACAAAAATTTGGCATTGATTTAACTCAGGCCATTGCCGTGCTTGAAAACAGCATGATGGAAAAAAGAAGCGGTTTCCTGTCTAGATTCAAAAAAACCGCTGAAATATCGCTGGATGAGGACTTAAAAGCTCAGGTTCTAGAAAGCTGGAATACTGTAAAAACACGTAATTTCATCCGCATTAATTCAAACGAAAGTACTCAAGTGGCAGTTGGTTTAGCGGGCTCTCATCATTTTCTAGTAGAAAGAGACGGCAAGGCACTTCATGATCGTTTCTATGGAACGACGAAAAAAACCAAGGCCTTTCAGGTTGAGTCTCTTCAACTTCAGCAGGAAGAAAGCCAGCACGGTTTTGTCTGGAAGCAGTCTCGTCCCAGAGGCATGGATATTCAAGACAAGCGCACAACTGAAGATGCCTTCGCCTCAATTTATAAGCCGCGTACATTTGATCAGCGCAAGCTCGAAAAAGAAGATCACCCATATAAAGAATTAAAGACACGGGCCAAATTTGAGTGGATCAACGGTGTCGTCAAAGATGTCAGTCCGGCGGGATTCTGTGTGGCATTTGAAAAAGCACCATCGCAGTATGCAGAAACTAATGAGCTGGTGACGGTAAAGAACTTCAAAAACGGTAAGGAAATGTATAATCTGGGCCTAATCCGTTGGAATCGCTGGCAGGGCCATGACGTGTTTCTGATTGGAGTAGAGCTGATTTCACCGGAAGCAACGCCTGTTCGAGCAACCCTCGACTGGGATTACGCCAAACCAGCATACCATCATAACGGATTACTGCTTCCTGAAATGCCAAACGCAGGTATTGATTCAAGCCTGATTTTGCCACCTCTTGGCTATCGCTCAGGCCAGACAGTCGCTATTATGACTCCCGAAGAAGAGTATAAGGTAGAGCTAACACGCAAAGTGATTGAAACGGATAATTTTATCCAGTTTCATTATCGACAAAAACTTTAGCTAACACACATCCCAAAATAGATTTCCATGGGGCTTGGGAAACAAACCAGGTTAATGTTAAATTTGTGGGGCAGTTAAATCATTTTCTAAAAAAAGCGGATACCATAAGGGATCCTCAAGGTAACTCGATTTGTGATGAAAAAACAGAGCAATAATTCACCAATAAACACCCTGATTTTCTCTAGCTCAGCCAATGAGAGTGAGCAGCTTGCAAGCCATTTGAAAAATCAGGGACTTCCTATTCGCCATCAGGTTGTTGCCAACAGTGAGCAGCTAAAGGCTGCCATTGACGACAAACAATGGCAACAAGCTATATTCATTGACGAGCTTGATAACCTGCCGATTCAGCAGGCTCTCACTTTGTTGAAAACTCAGAAGCAATCAGTGCCAGCTATTCTACTAAGCAGTAATTACTCTGAAGAGCAACGATTTGACGCAATTGCAAAAGGCGTTAAAGACTGCATCCCAAGTAGTGCCAAAGATTTGCTGACATTGTTAATAAAACGTGAGCAACTATTGGTCAACGCCGAAGAAAAAGTTGCCGAGTCAACTAAGATGGTTTCTGAAACCTCTAAACGAAATCAGTTACTGCTTGAAAGCTCAAAGGATGCAATCGCCTACATTCATGATGGTATGCATATCTATACCAACCCAACGTACCTTGATCGCTTCGGTTATGAAGAAGATGACATTATAGTCATGACCATCATGGATTTGATTGACTCTGAGGACACCGACAAAATCAAATCACTGCTCAAAGAGCAAGCCAAAAGCGGTGAAGAAGTTAAACAGGTTCTCAAGGGCAAAAATGCCAATGGTGAAATCTTTGAAGCCGAGTTTATTGTTTCGTCAGCAATTTACGATGACGAACATTGTGTTCAGCTTGTCGTTCGTGAAGTCAGTGATCAAACTGAATTACTGAAGAAACTCAAAGAAGTTAGTGAAATTGATCAGGTAACAGGCCTCTTTAATCGACCAGCCTTCATGGGCAGATTGAAAACCATCACCGAAAAATCACGCGATACCAAAACAGATACGGTACTCTACCTGGTAGAAATAGATAAGTTCTCTAAATACCGCTCCGAATATGGTATTGCTGCCTGTGATGACCTGCTGAAAGATATTGCTGACTGGATGAAATCACACGTTAGCAGTGCTGCGATATTAGCAAGAATTAGTGATAGTAGTTTCGGCATTATTCTCTCGGAAAAAGGACTGTCTTCCAGTGAATTACCAAAAAAACTACTAGCAGAAATTGGTTCCCACCTATTTGAGGTTTCCGAGCAGACCCTGCATATCGGTTTTAGCATCGGCGGTGTAACCTGTCATGACAATGACCTTGACCCTGACAAGCTGGTACTGCATGCAACAGCTGTTAGTCACAAGGTTCAAGATGCAGGTGGTAATGGATTTGAGCTATTCAACCCATCAATTGACAGTTTATTAACTGAAGAAGAAAAAGTGCTTTACGATGAGTTTGTTCAGGCCAGAGATGAAGGTCACATGACCCTCTTCTACCAGCCCATGATGAGCTTACAGGGTAGCCCCGCTCAACAGTACATCTGCTACTTCCGCTACAAAATGCAAGATGGTAAGTGGGGCTTAGGTAAAAATATATTCCCGATTTTTGAAAAGGTAGGTATCGATGCCGATATCGACAAAATTACCTTTACTCACAGCTTAAAAATGCTAGCTAAAGAAAAAGCCGAAGGTAAGCAAACCAAGCTGTTCCTGACACTTCACCCAAATACATTACTTCGTGAAGATGCCAGCCGCTGGGTTCGTCAAAGCATCGCAAAGGCCGGCATTGACAGCAATAGCCTGATACTGACTCTAAAAAGTCACTTCGCAGCGACTTACCTGAAAAAAGCCATCGAGTTACGAGATATTTTCAATAAAGATGGTATAAGGTTCTGTTTATCAGGCGTGCAAGCCGATGAGCTTGAATTGATTCAGTCGATTCGCCCTAACTATGTAGCCTTTGATGGACAAATGATTGAGGTTCTCAAGCAACAGGGAACTGACAAAATCGTACCATTAATTCAGGCAGCTCATAATGTTGAAGCCAAGGCGATTATTACTAACCTTGAAGAAGCATCTTCATTAGCTCAAATTTGGCCATTAGGCGTAGATTTCGTAACCGGTAATTACATCTCAAAACCGATGTCTAAGCTAAATTATGACTTTACGGACAACGATTTCTAAAGTTGTCTAATTCTGCTTGGCCCGGTTCGAGCTGTGCTGCTGTTCAACCAGTGGCAGTAGTTCGAGCAGCGAATCCAGATAGCCGAAGTTAAGAACGCAATCAGCCGACTTTCCCAAAGTCGGCTTTGCTTTAAAAGCAACACCAATACCAGCCTGATGCAACATTTTTAAATCATTGGCACCATCACCAACAGCAATGCACTGTTGCTCGGATAGGCCTGCATCTATAGCCCATTCTTTTAAACTGGTAGCTTTAACCTGTGCATTAACAATCGGATGCTGCACTTCCCCAGTTAAATGCTTCCCATCGTCCAGTAAGCGATTGGCGCGAACGCGGGTAAAAGGAAGTCTCGTTGCTAACTCTTCCGCAAAAGGCATAAACCCACCCGATGCAATAGCAATTTCTCCACCTTGTTGCACAATAAACTGACAAAAAGTCTCAACTCCCATATTGAATATTAACTGCTCTTTAACCACTTGTATGGAGTCCATAGACAAGCCCTTCAGCTGTTTTACTCTTCGCTCCAGGCTTTGATTAAAGTCGAGCTCACCTCGCATGGCGGCTTCAGTAATTTTGGCAACCTGCTGTCCAACACCAGCTTCGACTGCTAATTGATCTATTACTTCAATAGGAATCAAAGTTGAATCCATATCAAAGACTACTAATTTAAAGGGCCCAAATTTTTCTTGCTTTGGGAGCAGGCAGTAGTCAAATCCTTGAGCCAGACTTTGCTCATAAAGTGCAGATTTTAAGGCCTGCTCATCGTCAGTTTTAATAGAGAAAAGCTCAATTTTCGAACCTAAGTCAGATACTAACTGATTGATATCAGCCAAAGCAGACAGGGACAAAAGATTAAGTTTAGATTCAGTATTCTGTTGATTAAATAGATATAAAAAGTAATCGACCATGGTTTGTGAGGTAGCTGCGCTATTGTGTGGTTCTATTCATAAGAACAAACTATGGTATATTAAGCCCAAATAAAAGCCCATTTTAATTTATAGAAAAGGGATATCAGTATTAAATCGTCATTCATCAAAAGTGCTAACACAAAAGCACTCATCTACTCTGCGCTCGTACTTGCATTCGCCAGCAGTCTGCTACAGCTGTGGCTGACCAAGCAGCAGCAGGAGCAGCAGCGTAGCTATATCGATAGCTATACACAGATGCTGACAACGGCCTCAGCTAGCCAACTTGGAAGTTTTATCTATGCCCAGGATAATGACTCAATAGAAGCTGTTGCTAAAGGCCTTTACGAAAATGATAGCGTATTCAAGGTAGTCATTTATCAGCGCGACGGCACTGAAATGGCCAGGCTGGAAGCTGATGAGTTACCTTCAGACCTGCGCTCCATGGTTGCTGATATCTATTTTCAGGAAAAGAAAAACGGCTATTTAACCCTCTACTTCAGTCCTGATGCTCAAGCCACTTCAATATCTCAGGTAATCGCTGAGCCATTTATGATATGGATTATTAGTGGCTTCAGCTGGGCACTTTTATTGTTTGTTATATCATTTAAAAAAATCCGCTCATGGTGGAAAAATCGTCCGATTAAAGATGATGTTTCCTCTATTAGTAAAGAATCCCCAAGCCAAAATCAATTGCTTCGCCAACTCCTCAAGCATAGTAATGGTAAGAAGCACCAATCTGACTCTAAAGCCACCTTGCTCGTAATTAAAGCTAACTGGGCACGTCTTAATGAGCAGAATACTAATCAGTTACTTAAGGTCTTTAACCGATGGCTTCCCAAGAACGGTACCTACTTTTTAAGTTTTAAGCAGTCACTGTTGATTCTAGGTAAAGACTCAGACTCCATTGAATCAAATACCTTAACCCAGCTACAGGTATTGGTCAGTGCAATGCGACAGCTCAAGCTTGAACCAACAATTCTGGTACATAACCAGGAATTTGATCGCAATGTTTACGAAACATTTTTTGAAGTCATTGAGCCTGGGATTTGGCTTGAGTCAGATGTCCAAAAGGTCAGTCAGCTAGAAAGTAATAATAGTATTGAATTTGATATAGAGTCTGTTGGTGAAGTTAAGCTTATTCGTTTGTCTGAAGTTGAAGCCTCACAGCGCAGCGGAATTGAACGTCAGGCACGCTTCCTGGTTGGTGAATAATCCTATAAAAAAGGCCATCATAAGATGGCCTTTCACTTTTCTACACTCTTAGTGTAAATACTTAATTCTTACTCTCTACCTCAATAGTATCAACTCGCTGGAATCCTCTTGGTAGCTTATGACCACGCCGGCCTCGTTCACCTCTATAGTGCTCGAGATCTTTTGCCTTTAAGGTCAAGTGGCGCTTTCCAGAATGAATGATTAAACTGTCATCATCATTAATGGCTGTTACCGCAACCATAAACTCTTCACGAAGCTTTAACCTGGCTGTTGGGATGCTGATGATCTTGTTGCCTTTACCTTTTGCCAGCTCAGGGAGATCAGCCAATGGGAAAACTAACATTCGTCCTTCATTGGAAACAGCCACGCAGAACTGCTTCTCTGGATCCTGAACAGAAGACGGCTTAACCACTTTAGAGCCTGAAGGTAGGCTCAGAAAAGCCTTACCGTTCCGGGTCTTGGTCACCAGATCACTGAACTTAGCAACAAAGCCATAGCCTGCATCGGTTGCAAACAGGAACTTATCATCATCCTCACCCATAAGGGTGGCCATGAACTCAGCGCCAGCAATCGGGTTTACCCGCCCAGTTACCGGCTCTCCCAATCCGCGAGCTGAAGGCAGGGTATTAGCTAGCAATGAGAAAGTTCGCCCTGTAGAGTCGAGGAATACAGCGTACTGATTGCTTTTACCTTTGGCAGAGTCCAGATACTTGTCTCCTGAGCGGTAATTCATGCCAACCGCGTCGACATCATGACCTTTAGCGCAGCGCACCCAGCCTTTCTCAGACAAAATCACGGTAACTGGCTCTGTCGGTAATAACTCAGTTTCTGATAAAGCTTTGGCTTCTTTACGTTCAACAATCGGTGAGCGACGTTCGTCGCCGAATTGCTCAATCACTTCCTCAATTTCTTTCTTGATTAAGGTCTTCATGCGTTGCTTGGAGCCAAGCGTCAACTGCAGCCAGTCTGCTTCGTCTTCCAGCTCTGCCTGCTCACCTTTGATTTTCATCTCTTCTAGCTTGGCCAAGTGGCGCAACTTTAATTCAAGAATCGCTTCAGCCTGACGATCCGATAAATCAAAGCGCTCCATTAATTTCAGCTTTGGCTTATCTTCAGTACGGATAATGTGGATTACCTCGTCAATATTTAAATAAGCAATCAACAAGCCATCCAGGATATGCAAGCGGTCCATCACCTTGTCCAGACGATGCTGTAAACGGCGACGAACGGTTTCATGACGGAACTCAAGCCACTCTTTGAGCATCACTCTTAGGTTCTTAACCTGCGGACGACCGTCAATACCAATCATATTCATGTTAACGCGATAGGTACGCTCAAGGTCGGTAGTGGCAAACAGGTGACGCATCAGCTCTTCTACATCGACGCGATTGGAACGAGGTTCAATTACCAAGCGAGTGGGGTTTTCATGATCCGATTCATCACGCAGGTCGCTGACCATAGGTAATTTCTTGGCCTGCATCTGAGCAGCAATCTGCTCCAAAACTTTGGCACCTGAAACTTGATGTGGCAGCGCGGTAATGACGATGTCGCCTTCTTCTTTCTCGAAGCGAGCGCGCATACGGATCGAACCACGGCCTTTTTCATAGACCTCAAGAATTTCACTTCGTGGAGTAATAATTTCGGCATCCGTTGGGAAGTCGGGCCCCTGAATGAACTCCAGTAAATCCTCAACTTCGGACTTAGGGTTTTCCAGCAAATGAATACAGGCTTTGCCAACTTCAGAAAGATTGTGCGGCGGTATGTCTGTCGCCATACCAACGGCAATACCAGTCGTACCGTTAAGTAACAGATTAGGAATACGCGCAGGTAATACTTCTGGCTCATCCATGGTTCCATCAAAGTTAGGAATCCAGTTTACGGTGCCCTGTCCTAGTTCACTCAATAGAACTTCTGAATAGGCTGCCAGGCGTGACTCGGTATAACGCATGGCAGCGAATGACTTAGGATCATCCGGCGCCCCCCAGTTACCTTGCCCGTCTACCAGTGGATAGCGATAGGAAAATGGCTGCGCCATCAATACCATAGCTTCATAACAGGCTGAGTCGCCATGTGGGTGAAACTTACCCAGTACGTCACCAACGGTACGTGCTGATTTCTTATACTTTGCAGTAGCTTTCAGCCCCAGCTCACTCATTGCATAGACAATTCGGCGCTGCACAGGCTTCAAGCCATCGCCGATATGCGGTAATGCACGATCCATGATCACATACATGGAGTAGTTCAAATAAGCCTGTTCGGTAAATTCCGCCAGCGACTTTTTCTCAATACCTTCGTAATTCATTTCTTCCACGACAGTTCACTTCTCGTTTTAAATTTCTGCTTTATTGCCTTTCTGCTCTAACCAGTCTTTACGATCAGATGCTCTTTTCTTCGACAACAACATATCCATAATCTGCTCAGCCTGCCCTTCGCCATCAAGCGTCAGCTGCACCAGTCGGCGAGTTTCGCGAGCCATAGTGGTTTCACGTAACTGTTTAGGGTTCATTTCACCTAGACCTTTAAAGCGCTGCACCTGAATTTTGCCACGCTTGTTCTCGGCTTTAATGCGATCCAGCAGGCCCTGCTTTTCGTCTTCATCGAGTGCGTAAAATACTTCTTTACCCACATCAATACGATATAGAGGTGGCATCGCCACAAACACATGGCCGGCACGGACCAGCGGTCTGAAGTGACGAACGAACAAAGCGCACAAAAGGGTTGCGATATGCAAACCATCCGAATCCGCATCCGCCAGAATACAGATTTTGCCGTAACGCAGTTTGCTTAAGTCATCCGAATTTGGGTCAAGGCCAATAGCGACTGAAATGTCATGCACTTCCTGTGAGGCCAGAATCTGATTGGAATCAACCTCCCAGGTATTCAGGATTTTTCCGCGCAAAGGCATGATCGCTTGATATTCTTTATCACGAGCCTGCTTGGCTGAGCCACCTGCAGAATCACCCTCAACAAGGAACAATTCACTACTCATTGAGTCAGTACCCGCACAGTCTGCCAGTTTGCCCGGCAATGCAGGACCCTGCGTCACTTTCTTTCGAACCACTTTTTTACTGGCGCGCATTCGTTTATGCGCATTGCTGATGGCTCGCTCAGCAAGCGCATCACCAATAACTGGGTTCTGATTCAGCCAAAGGCTGAAGGCATCTTTTACTACACCAGCAACAAAAGTCGCACATTGACGTGACGACAGACGCTCTTTTGTCTGGCCTGAGAATTGAGGGTCATCAAGCTTTACCGACAGCACATAGCTGATTCTATCCCACACATCTTCCGCGCTGAGCTTGACGCCCCGCGGTAATAAATTTCTGAACTCGCAGAACTCACGCATGGCTTCCAACAGGCCATTTCGCAATCCGTTAACGTGGGTACCGCCCTGTGGAGTAGGAATCAGGTTTACATAGCTTTCAGCTAGACACTCACCACCCTCGGGAAGCCACATGAACGCCCAATCAACGGCTTCTGCCTCACCCTGAAGAGAACCGGTAAATGGCTCATCAGGCAACTTTTCAAAACCACCTGCTTGCTCAAGAAGGTAAGCAGTGAGGCCATCTTCATATAACCATTCGTCCTGCTCACCCGCAGCCTTATTGTCAAAAACTACTTTGAGACCAGGGCACAAGATTGCTTTAGCTTTGAGCAGGTGTTTAAGACGTGAAACAGAGAACTTTTCGCTATCGAAATATTGACCATCGGGCCAGAACTTAACACTGGTTCCGGTATTGCGCTTACCGACTTCACCAACGACTTCGAGATCCTTAACCTTGAAGCCGTCTTCAAAAGCCATGAAGTACTGATTACCGTCGCGCTTTACGGTGACTTCAACACGCTTGGATAAGGCGTTAACCACCGAAATACCAACGCCGTGTAAGCCACCTGAAAACTGGTAGTTTTTATTGGAGAATTTACCCCCGGCATGCAACTTACTCATGATAAGCTCGACACCTGGTATACCTTCTTCGGGGTGAATGTCTACTGGCATACCACGCCCATCGTCTTCTACTTCGAGGGCTCCATCTTTGTGTAATGTTACTTTAATTGTTTTTGCGTGCCCGGCTAATGCCTCGTCCACACTGTTATCGATCACCTCTTGTCCAAGGTGATTCGGACGACTGGTATCGGTATACATACCGGGACGTTTTTTAACTGGATCAAGACCGCTGAGAACCTCAATGGATTCAGCTGTATATTGGTTATTCGCCATAAGTAAATTATTGATTTTGTGTTAGGAGAGCCAAAATGACTCAATATCTTGTTATTCGGCTCTTATCCTATAAAGGCCGATCAGCAAGTGCAAGTAAAATTATTGACAGATTCGTGCGCTTTTCTAGAGAGCTCTTTAAGGCACTGATTAATAGCCAGAAATGGCAAAATTCACCTTGGGCAAATAGTGATCAACTCGATAATTATGCTTCTTTATAGAGCCGTCCGCCTGACATTGGTAAACCGCGTAACCAGGTGTTTCTGAGCTGGCGGCAAAATCAGCAGAGTGTCGTTTGAACTGAACGCAGGTCGATGGCACGGAACAATAAAGGGTATTGTCAATTTTGTGTTCCGAAAACTGATGCACATGACCAAAGCCACACAGTTTAACCTGAGGGTATTGGGTAATAAGCTCCAATACCTCATCCTGATTAATGATTCCGATTTCATCTAGCCAATCGCAACCTACTGGAACAGGATGGTGATGCATGTAAAGCATGGTTGGCAGATCAGAATTCTCTTCAAGGCATCTCTGTAACCAGTCTAGCTCCGTTTTGCTCACTCGACCATGAACCTCGCCTTCAATATGGCTGGTCACCATCAGGATTTGCCAGTGCTCGGTCAAAATCTGCTTATGGGGAAACAGCGGAGCTTTCGAAAGGTGGCTGGAAAGATGCTCTACTTCATCGTGATTTCCGGCAAGTGTGAAAACCGGTTTACCGAATTGAGCCATCTGTTCAGCAAAGAATTGATAGGAGGCTTTTGAATAGTCCTGCGAAATATCCCCTGTGACTATAATAACATCAGGATCGACGCCTTTTGCACGCACATCATCCAGTACCGCGCAAAAACTTTCCTGTGTATTAACGCCCAGCAGGCTACCCTTTCCATCAGCGAACAAATGCGGATCTGAAAGGTGTAAGACAGTCATTTCAGGTCGCCCAATAAATAGGCGTTTGCAGTCGTAAGTCAAATCAATCTCCTATTTTGTTAGTGTTATTATCGCTTATAAGCTATTGCAAAAACGCTAAGTGGGTCGTATTCGCAGTGTGAGATTGACCAAATTGTAGACAAAAGTTAAGCCATTCACCCAAGAAACGGTTCAACTGGAGCTTTTCATCCGGCTGCTTCATTTCAGAATTGGGGTATTGATAAACAGGTGGCAGCATTCCCTCATTAAGCCCAGACAGCACTTCCGCCATCTGCGCATCATGATATACACGAACCAGAAACTCACGATTAATGGCTGATGCGTAGGGAGCCTTACTATCACAGTACTGACGCAGACGATAGGTAACGGTATAACGGCTCAACTGCTCAAGGGTAATAACAATATCTGGCTGTTTGTCGACACTCAACAAAATGGCATCAGATTCATGGCTCAGTGATTTACCCGCACTACCTATCAGTTTATTCAACTTCAGATAATTGCTGGCGCACAGAGCCATAAACTCTTTCAAATCTGGAATATACTTTCTTGCTGTAGGCATAATTACCCATCTATATAAAACTATCCGTGCTACTGCTTTCCAGCAAGATCCAGTTGCTGCTCATTCAATAAAAACCATTGGAAGGCAATCAATGCCATAGCATTACTAATACCGCCATTCGCCAAAAGTTGCAACATTTCATGTCGTGAGAGCGCTAACACCTTGATATCTTCATGCTCATCATCCAAACCGGCATATTCTACCAAGTTTGAGCTATCAACCAAACCAAGAAACAGATCGATGTATTCAGTGGTGCCACCTGGACTTACCCAATAACCAAGCATCTCTATAAGCTTATAAACCTTGCAATGTGACTCCTCTAGTGCTTCACGGTATGCGACCTCATGAGGATATTCTCCTTCTTCAACCATCCCTGCGATAATTTCCAGCAGCCAAGGTGAGTGCTTATCTTTGAGTGCACCTGGTCGACATTGCTCTATCATCACAAATCTATCCAGCCTGGGATCATAAAGTAAAACTCCGACGGCATTGCCTCTCTCGAAGATTTCACGTTCTACAACAGGACTCCAACCACCTTGATATTGCTTATGTCGGTAGCGATATTTTTCCATTTTAAAAAAACCTTCATATAAGGGTTCATGACTGATAATTTCCACATCATCAGTTCCAAATTGCTTCTTCAAAGAGTCACCTTTTATTCACGTTATCCCTGCTTAACTATAACCTTTAGAAGCGGCTTTAAAGTTAAGCGCTAATAAATAATCCAACCTATCGTGCCACAGGCCTTGCTGGATGTTAACACTTCATAATCTGTTACACTTACTGTATTGTTTGAAATACCAATAATTACTATGCTTTAGCCAACCAAGAGAGGTATCCATGGAACAGCCATTGCTTGATTTGGAACAGGCTCGTCATAACATGGTTGAACAGCAAATCCGCCCATGGAATGTGCTGGATAATCAATTACTGGATCTGATTTCGGGACTGCCCCGTGACAGATTTGTACCAGATGAATACCGATCACTGGCTTACGCTGATACACAGATCCCAATTGGGCATAGCCAGTGCATGATGCCTCCTCGCGAAGAGGCCCGCATGTTGCAGGCTCTTCGTATTCAGCCGAGCGATGTTGTACTGGAAATTGGCACCGGAACTGGATACTGCACTGCATTGATGGCTCAGCTGGCATACAAAGTATATAGCGTCGATATCATCGGCGAATTTATTGAGCAGGCAAAAGAGCGAACTCAGCAATTAGGTCTCGATAACATTGAGTTTGAAGAAGGAGATGCGGCGTCTGGCTGGCCTCACTACAAACCTTACGATGTAATCGCAATCACAGGTAGCTTTTATAAACTTCCTAAAGCCTACAAACGTCATTTGCCGATTGGTGGCCGCCTGTTCTGTATTGTTGGCCAAGAACCAGCAATGAAAGCCAAGCTAATTACTCGTACAGGTGATGATGAATGGCATGAAGAAGTTTTATATGAAACCGTTTTGCCTTACTTAATCAACGCAAAACGCGCTGAACAATTTGAATTTTAGAGCTCTATAGCCACTGTAAGAATACACGCTTAGAAATAACCACTTTGGAATATGGTATGAAACCAACAACAACGATTAAACTAGTCACACTTGCAGTTCTTTCTTTGAGTGGATTTTCCTCTCAGGCAAACACAGACCTTGTAGATGTCTACCAAGATGCATTAAAAAATGACCCACAGTATAAAATTAGTGAAGCTAATTTAAGAGCGACTGAGCAAGATGTTCGCATAAGTCGATCCAGTTTGCTGCCTCAAGTCAGCGCCTCTGCGACAAAAGGTATGAGCGACTATGACTACTCAGGACAAGGCCTGGATGGTAGCCCTTCCGATCCCTTTAGCAACGAAGTTGACTCAACGACTTATCGAGTTCAATTAAGTCAATCACTATTTGACTGGAGCCGCTGGGTAGCTCTGGAGCAGTCTGAATTACGAGTTCGCGCTGCAGAGTTAAGCCATGCAGCAAGCTTGCAGGATTTAATGACACGAACTGCTCAGGCCTATTTTCAGACACTCAGTCGTAAAGAAATACTAGAAGCCACACGTTCGGAGAAAGAAGCCCTACAAAAGCAACTTGACTTAACTCGTGAACAATTCGAGTCAGGGCTTTCAACAGCTACAGACTTCCTTGATGCTCAGGCCAACTTTGACCAAGCACAGGTCAGCGAATTGGTTGCTGAAAATGAATACACCAACGCCGTAGAGGCGCTTCGAGAAATCACTGGTCAGTACTATTCCGAACTTGAAGCTGCAGGAAACGAAGTAACTTTAACACCACCAACTCCAGCAAATATTGATGATTGGATGCGTGCAGCGCGTGAAGCCAATCTAAGTCTCAAAGCTAAACAATTTGACGTGAGGGTAGCTCGCGAAGAAGTTAAGCGCAATAAAAGTGGACACTACCCTACTGCAGATCTTAACGTTACCTACTCTGATCAGGAAACTGAAACTGATCGATTCTTCCCCATTCAGAATATCGACCAGAATACTTTGAACATGCAGGATGGCTATCAGGCAGGAATCACTGTCACAATTCCATTATTTTCAGGTTTCAGAACTTCAGCTCAAACAGAACAGGCCAAACAGAACTACTTGAGAAGTACTCATGAACTGGATCAAAGTGATAGACAAGTTCAAAAAAATGCGCGTATGGCCTATACCAACCTTCAAACTGCTATCAAATCCTTTGAAGCAAATAAAAGAGCTTACGAATCGAGCATCAACTCTTTAGAGTCTACTCAGGAAGGCTATCAGGCAGGTACGCGTAATATTGTGGATGTATTGATCGCCACTCGTAGCGCATATTCTGCACAGCGCAACATGATAAGAGCCAAGTATGACTACCTGATTAGCAGTCTACAGTTAAAAGCTGCTGCCGGTACCTTAACTGAAAAAGACATTGAAGCAGTGAACAGTCTTCTGGAGAAGTTTTAACCAGAACTCTACTGTCAGTGTTATTGATATTTGAACTCAAAGATATTGTTCAATGACACTGACTGTTTTATCTAAAGCCCCACGGTTTCTCTCAATCACCTGTAAAGCTTTTTGGCCCATGTCATGAGCTGTATCTCGAGTTTGCATAAGTTTTACAATCCTATCTGCAAGCTCAACCTCATTTTGAACCATCTGAGCTCCACCAGCAGCAATTAGATCGCCGAAGATTTCATTAAAGTTGAATATGTAAGGGCCGGTGAGTACAGGCTTTGCAAGAACCGCTGGCTCAATCGGGTTATGTCCTCCGACTTCGGCAAAGCTTCCGCCAACCCAGGTAATATCTGAAATATTAAATGCTTTCATCATTTCACCCATGGTATCACCTAGCAATACTTGAGCATTTTCACCCCAACTATCAGGCTGTGAACGGCGTGCCATACTAAGTCCTGTGTCTGAAATTAATCGTGCTACCGATTCAAATCGCTCAGGATGACGAGGTACCAGAATCAAACGTGCATCCGGCACTTGTTCGCAAACAAGCTGGTGTGCTTTAAGAACCAACTCATCTTCTCCCTTATGCGTACTGGCTGCAATCCATACTGGTCTACCCTTCCATACTGGATAATATTCATGGTCGCTAAACTGTGGGATATCGATATCAAATTTAATATTGCCAGTAACAATCGACTTATCACTAGTTAGACCGATCCTCTGAAATCTTTCGGCATCTTGATTGTTTACGGCTAAGACCTTAACGAATGCACCCATCATTTCTTTGGAAAGCGAAGAAATTTTTTGATATTTCTGAGCAGATCGCTCCGAAAGACGTCCATTGGCCAGGATTACCGGTATTTTGCTGGATTTTAAATGATGCAGCCAATTTGGCCAAAGCTCAGTTTCCATGATTACCAATAACTTAGGTCGCGCACGATGGATAAAGCGTTTTATGGTGCCGGGCAAATCACAGGGCGAATAATGATGTTTAACTTTGTCACCCAGCCCATTATGAATTTGTTTAGCTCCGGTTGGGGTCGTAGTGGTGACAATAATATTTAAGTCAGGAGACTTGGCTAATAAGCGCTTTATAATTGCAATTGCAGCGTTAGATTCTCCCATGGACACAGCATGAAACCAGATGCTCTCATTTGATTCTTTACTGACGATCCCAAAACGCTCCCTAAGAGGCTCTCGGTATTGCGGTGGTTTAAAGCTTTTATAAACCCAGCGCACACACAGTAATGGTGCCGCCAATATGTATAAGAATGTGTAAAGATAACGTAACAACGGATCGTCTTCCTTATTGACTTAAGTCTTGGAACATTTATGTTTTATTTTTCTGCGCTCTCTGCTTTCTGACTTCTTTTGGATCGCCAATTAAAGGACGATAAATCTCAATTCTGTCACCAGCATGCAATGTGTCCGTCAGTTTAGCAAGCTTACTGAAAATCCCAACCTTATTCTCTGCAAGATCAATTTCGGGGTACAGCTCCAAAATACCAGACTGCTGAATAATACTTTCAATTGTATCGCCAGAATTGACCTCAAGCGAAAGCAAGGTCTGCTTTTCCGGTAAAGCATAGCAGACTTCTACTTTAATTTTGTCCTGAACACTCATCAGGCGTACACCTGTCTCGCCCTTTTTGAGAAGGCGTCCACAAATGACTCCGCCATCTGGTTAAAAACGGCCCCAAAAGCAAGGTTTGTCAGTGGGTTGGAAAACTCAAACTTTACGACTAGCTCTATCTTGCAGGCTGATTCACTTAGTGCATCGAACGTCCACTGGCCCGTTAAATGTTTAAAAGGTCCCATGACCAGCTCCATTGCAATGTTTTCATAAGGCTGATTAGTGTTGCGAGTGGTAAATTCTTTTGCGAAACCACCTTTTGCAACAGATAAAGTGGCCGTAACCGTGTCCTCGGTTCTTTCAAGAACCTTAGCATTGTTGCAACCAGGCAAAAACTCAGGGTATTTCTCTATATCATCCACTAAGTCGAACATCTGTTTTGCCGAAAAAGGTAAAAGCGCTTGTCGCCGAATGATTTTCATTGCAAAAAGCTAGTTATTCAGGTTTTAAAGTGCCGCAATTGTAACACTGCAGACGCCTTAAATACCAACTATTGAGCAATAGCACTCAGGCACCTATAATTGCGGTCTAACTTTGCAATAATTCCAAACAGGAAATACCTTGGCTAAGAAAAAAGGTAAGCCGTCAGGCAATACCATTGCGCTCAACAAGCGCGCACGTCATGACTACTTTATAGAAGAAACTTTCGAAGCAGGTCTTGTATTACAGGGCTGGGAAGTTAAAAGCATACGTGCAGGCAAGGTAAACCTAGCCGAGAGTTACGTGTTGCTCAAAGATGGGGAGGCCTTTCTATTTGGTTGCCATATCACCCCACTGATTTCAGCTTCAACCCACGTAGTAGCCGATCCGACCCGCACTCGAAAACTGCTTTTACATAACCGCGAGATAGCTCAGCTCTTCCGCGGTGTTGAGCAACAGGGTTACACCGTCGTTGCCCTGGCCATGTACTGGAAACAACACCGGGTAAAATTAGAAATTGGTCTGGCTAAAGGTAAAAAAATGCATGACAAACGGGCAACAGAAAAAGAACGGGAGTGGAATAAGGCTAAAGAACGGATCATGAAGCGTCATTAGCCTCAGATATTTGCTATACATACTCAGTTCGAAACAGTGTAAAGTGATGTTCTTGCCAAGTGTGGTCTAAACCACACTGTCATGAGAAACCGTTTGTTATAATCCAATTTATCCGGTAGGGTCTTGATTTATAAGGCTTTATAATATCAACATTAGCACTGCCATTTTAAGGAAAAGGTACTATCTCTTGAAAGCTTACAGCACACTATTTCTAGCGTTAGCGCTATCCGGTTGTTCATTTGTCGAAGACCGAAGCGAAGAACCAGTCGAAATTATTGATGTCAGCGATGGCACTCGCTCCTATATCTCCGGCAAATCAGTCCAATCAGACACGATTCAGTATACTGTCCGTTCAGGAGATACCCTGGGCTCTATCGCAAAAAAAATGTTGGGTAACGCACAGAGATACCTGGAAATAGCAGAGCTAAATAACATTGAACCACAAGCTCCGATCTATGTTGGTCAACAACTCCAGCTCCCTAGCAAGGGGTTAATTCTGGTAAAACCCAGAAGCAATCAGCAAGTGCGGAACCAAAAAGAGCAATCGACAGAACAGCCAACTGTATCAACTTCAGAAATAGACACTCTGCTTTCTGAGCAACGCTATTATGAGGCAATAGAGTATGCCCGAGCGCAAGAAGATTTAGCAGATAATAATCAATTGCAGGAAAAACTGATCATTGCAGCGCAAAATCAAGTGAGACAGTTGCGTCAACAAGGTTCTGTAGGAGAAGCTGAGGAGTTACTACAATTGTTAATCGATGATGAGCGCCTATCAGAATCGAGTCAGCAAATCCTGCAATCCAATCTGGCAGCGTTAAATGTAGAGCAGGATCTAGTTGAAGCTAAACAGTTGGCCGATAGCCAGGAGTTCGATAAGTCTTACAATATTTTATTAAGCGCCTGGCAGGTTTCAGGAACCGAACTTGAGTCCAATGCTCTATTTACAGGAGCGCGCAATAAAGTTAGCGAGCATTATCACCAGCAGGCACTCAGGCTTTACCGTAATCAAAAGTTAGATGATGCTCTAGTTTACTGGGACCGTGTACTGGCCATTAATCCTTCCGATGACCTGGCTCTGGTTTACAAAGATCGAGTAAAAGCACTTAAGGAAAAGCTCGAATCATTCTAAAGCGTTGCTAACTAAAATTTCTAGCAAACTCAGTCACAAAAAGGCTATCTTAAGATAGCCTTTTTTGTTTGTAAGAACATAAATATTATCCGTGACTCTTGAATTACTTCTCTTCGGGAGTCTCTGCCTCATCCTGAGAGATAATAAGCGTCTTATCCATGTCGGTTATGGTTTCCAATAGACTTGGATCTGGGTTTGTACTGATATACTGAGTTTGCGTCAAACCAGCCAACTTTTGAGAAAGATCATTTACTTCCTGTTGTAGACGACCAACCTCATCATGAGTATCTACTTTAAGAATGTCCGCCTGCCCATGATTTCTTAGCTCTCGAATAACATGACGCGTCTGGTTCACCCTTTGAATAAATCGATTTGCCAGCCAATAAACTCCTGAAAATACAGCTAGCATTATCAAGAACATCCAGATAACCATTGCTAACAAGGATGATTGAGTAGCGCTTTTTAGATTACTACGACTGATCGCGATAAAGGCATGACCAATCTGCTTGTCTTGATAAGTAATTGGAGAATCAAATAACACAACTTCCTGATTATAATCGGTTAAATTCGAATAAATTTTCGCATCGTTATTTTGCTGCTGTAATTCACTTGCCTTCGGTAGTTCAAATGGCTTATTAATCTGATCCGGCTGACTGCTGCTTTGAACAATATCCTGACCATTTCTTATCGACAAATGCTGAATCTGCGAGTTATCGGCAATATCAACCGTTATCGCCTGTAGTGCAACATCTTCATCAAGCAACAATAACTCTGCAGTTTCTGAAGAAATAATCTGCACCATTGAGTTTCCGTAGTCGAAAACTAGTTGGTTCATAAGCTGATTCTGCTTGTTGTAAACCCAGACCATCCCCAGAATCATTACCACCAAAACCACCGCTGATAAACTAATTGCCCACCTTGCACGCATGGAAACAAAACGAATACCAGCTAAGCCTTCCTTATTCTGTGTCAGCTCTTTAGCCAGAGTTTCGATTTCTATCAGGAGCTCATCACTGGAATCATAGCGATGATCAGGATTTTTCTGTAGAAGCCGGAAAATAATACTCTGCCACATGAACCCCTGTTCAGACACGATATTAATCGGCTGAGGATTCATGTGCAGGACAGCCTGCATCATTGCTGCGTAATTCGGTGCCTGGAAAGGTAGTTCGCCTTTAGTCACCTGGTACAGAATTACTCCTAGCGAATAAAGGTCGGTTTTAAAATCAACACCATGGCCGGTAATCTGTTCAGGCGACATGTAGGCTGGTGTACCCATGATTTTTTCATTGGTTTTACCGCCTTCATCTTCAAGAAAGAGATGCTCTACGTGGGCGATACCGAAATCGGTAATTTTAAAACGACGACCACCATCAAGAACCAAAATGTTATCCGGCTTTAGATCGCGGTGAATAACTCCGTTTTGATGCGCATAATCGAGCGCTAGAGTTAGCTGCTTCGCAAGATCCGCTGCCTGCTCCAAGCTCAAGGTGCCATTTTGCTGAAGGTAATCATCAAGGTTTTCTCCTTCTAACAGCTCCATGGCAATAAATGGCCGTTCTTGCCAAATACCTACATCATAGATAGTGACAATACCCGGATGACCCAGTCGCCCTGCTGCTTTGGCTTCACGCAAGAAAAGCTCGCGATATTCCTCTTTTTCCACCAGTTCGTGTTTTAAGAGTTTTATCGCGAGTGAACGGCCGATCTCCGGATCTTCTGCCTGATACACCACAGACATAGCTCCACGGCCAATTTCTTTGACAAGTTTATAGCGCCCAATGCGCAGTTCGTTATCCTGAGACATTGAGAATTAAAGGAATAACCAGGCAAGAACTCCCAACAGAATCAATGCTGCCACACCTAATGAACCAATCAACATCCAGTTCATTTCTTCTTTTTCTTCCTGTGGCTGAGCTTCACTGCTGTCCACCAGTGTAAATAAAAACTCAGTGTGACCAATCTGAATCCTATCACCAAACGATAAAATACGCTCAGAAACTTTCTCACCATTGACAATAGTGCCGTTAGAAGACAACAAATTTAAGATACGCCACTGCCCTTCAGAGAAGGTAATCTGGGCATGAGTTGAGGACGCCGCAGGGTCATAAAGAGTCACGCTGTTACCCTTACCCCGTCCGATGACATTCTTACCATATTCCAGTAAAAATGCTTGGCCAGCGTGTGGCTTTGTGGTTGCAAGCAGTGCAGGAACCTTAGTTCCATCATCTTCCAGCTTTTGAATTTCCTCTTTGATCATCCTTTCTACTTGACTCGAATCGAAGACCAGTGTTCCTTGTGGCCCCGCTTTATCTTCACGAAATTCAGACTTATGTTGTGAAGGATTTTTCTCAGAAGACATACCTACCTCACATTAACCTAGTTTAAGGATTGTTTTGATTTTTGTTATAAACTTCTCAATCGGCGTTTCTTTCTTCTTCGGCTGTGGTTCAGTAACAGGTGATGAAATTAGCAGTAAAGAAATATTATCGCTACCCCCATTCTTACATGCCAATTCGACCAGATACTCAACCTTTGCCTGATTATCACGAGGAAGCTTCAAAGCTGCAATAATTTCTTGTCTCGAAAGCTCCTCATAAAGACCATCGCTCGCCAATAATAGAGACTCACCATAACCCCATTCACGATTTAACGAACCAATGCTTAATGGAGTTTCATTCTCAATACCTAAGCATTGCGTGATGACGTGGCGTTTAGGATGGTTTTTTACTTCCTGTTGCTCTAATAAACCAGCGTTCACCAGCTTCTGGACCAAAGTGTGATCCTCAGTCAGCTGAGTTAACTCACCAGTTTCCTGATTCCACAAATAGGCGCGACTATCGCCAACCCAGGCGATTTCATAGTCGGCACCATTGGAATGTACTGCAACTACAGTCGCACCCCGGTCTTCCTGCTCATGCTTATTATGTGCCTTGATTACAGAGTGAGCGGAATGAACTGCGCTATGCAGATTAAAGCCTTTTTTTATCGACTTTGAAATCTCGTCAATAGCATATTGACTTGCTTGTTCGCCTTGCTTAAGACCACCGACACCATCTGACAAAAGCCATAGCCCCAAATCAGGTGATGCAAAAACCTTGTCATCATTATTCTGCCGCGACATCCCCTTATGTGACAGCATGGCGAACTGTATCTTGGACGTTTGTAAACTACTCATTGCCCCTCCTCTTATTCCAATGGAGTGTAGCTGTTTGCTCAAAAAATGAATGTTAACCAAGCCACAAAATATCTTGAGCTATACCCTTGATATTAATGTACTTGGCCCAATAATGCACTATAATGGAAAAGAATCTGGGGACGATTTGGATTCGACGTGGATTACGAACCTCCAGGTGCATGCCGAGATGTCAGCGAATCTCGTAAAATCAAAGCTGAAACTTAATAGTTGCAAACGAAGACAACTACGCTTTAGCCGCTTAAGGCTAACTGTCTACTCTGAGCGTCCTTGGTAGGAGCTAGACAGTCAATACAGGGACTCGCAGGTAACTGTGCTCGGCAGCCAACTGTTAAACTTTCCTCGAGACCGTCTTTGAATGCCTGCCCATCGGCACGTCAAAGATTAAATTAAAGATGGACCTAAGCATGTAGAGCCTCGAGCAGAGGATTCGCGGACGCGGGTTCAATTCCCGCCGTCTCCACCAAAACCTTGAATAAAGACGTCTTAGGGCGTCTTTTTTCTTGCCTAAAACAAATAAATATCAATATGTTACAATCCATTTTCGTATTTTGACGTGTTTTGCTGTCTTGCGAAATCTAGCTTTTAATGTAACACTGAATGTAACACTGGCGAGTTTTTGAACAAAGCGATGTTACAATGGCGAACAAAACAGCACCTCTAACCGATACGGAAATCAGGCAAGCCAAAGCCAAGGAAAAAGAATATAACTTAGGTGATGGCAAAGGACTGTTACTAAGAATTAAACCCAATGGTTCGAAACTCTGGCTGTTCAATTATCAAAGGCCATACACCAAGAAACGGGCAGTTCTTAGCGTTGGTAGTTACCCAGAGGTTAGCTTAAAGCAAGCAAGACAAACTCGATTAAAGTATCGTGAATTATTAGCCAACGATGTTGATCCAAAAGACTATAAACAGGAACAAGAAGCACAAGCTAAGGAAGCTCTAACTAATACCTTTGAACACGTTGCTAATTTGTGGCTAGAAAGCAAACGCGACACAATAACCAGCGGTCATTTCCAACAAGTAAAACGCTCCTTAGAAAAAGACTTATTCCCAAGCCTGGGCAAAAAGCCAATTAGTACATTAAAAGCTACTTCCTTTATTACCCTACTTCGTTCTATTGAGGCTAAAGGCTCATTAGAAACCGTTAAGCGTCTATCTCAGCGAATTAATAATATTATGAATTACGCAGTCAATTATGGACTGATTGAAGTAAACCCAGCTCAAGCCATTGGCGAAGTATTCAAGAAACCAAAGAAGAAGCACTATCCAACGTTGAAACCTGAGCAATTACCAGACTTGATGAAGGCACTCAATACAGCCAGTATTCAATTACAAACACGATGTTTAATTGAATGGCAACTGCACACCATAACGCGCCCCAGTGAAGCCTCTGGAACTAAATGGTCAGAAATCGACTTCAAGCAAAAGACTTGGACTATTCCAGCAGAGCGAATGAAAAGTAGAATTGAACACATAATACCGTTATCAGAACAAGCCTTAGCCCTGCTCGACATAATGAAGTCAATCAACGGAAACCGTCAACACGTGTTCAGCAGTAGAATCAACCCGAAAAAGCCAATGAACAGCGCTACAGCTAACGTAGCATTAAAACGCATGGGCTTTAGAGGCGTGCTAGTATCACACGGCTTACGTGCACTAGCCAGCACCACCCTTAATGAGCAAGGCTTTAATAGTGACGTTATCGAGGCATGTTTAGCCCATATCGACAAAAATGAAGTCCGAAAAGCCTATAACCGTTCAACCTACCTAGAGCAACGCATTAAAGTTATGACTTGGTGGTCTGAGCATATTGAAAGTACTTCACAAAACCACTTATTAACAACAAAAAAGTCAAGACTTAAAGTCGTTACGTGAATAAGGAACTAATATGAACAATCAAGATAACTCTTCTGGGTGTTTGTTTCCGCTCATACTGATTTTTGGGATAATGTATTTTATTAATTGGTTATTTGAAATTAGTTCCCCATTTAATATATTTAGCGAAACTGTGGAAGTTGAAACCTACCATATATACAAATCTATAAACTCTAGCCAATCGGAATATTATATCAATGTGTTCATTGTAAATAAGGACAATCAAACTGTAGCTATTTGGCATAAGAATGGTTCTAAGAACTTGAAAAACTGTGTTGTGAAAAATGCTCATAACTGGCAGTGCATTTATGACACAATTCCTTATGCAATGATTGATAAAGAAATACAAGGATTTTGGGGGCATGACCAGGTTAGTAGATTTGATTAGTGGAAATACAAGGTTTTAAATTGGAATATTTGAATAAATTTCAAGCCCACAATTAAAAACATATAAATTTAAGAAGTAATCATCTTATGGAAAAAAATGAAATCGATAAATTATTATCATCAATAGATGCAATAGATTTGTTAACCCTGTATCTGACAGAATTGTATGAGGAAGTAATTACAGGAAAGAGCGCCTGCCCTACTACACAAAATAAATTTGAGTTAATGTTTAAGGAAGCAGTACCACTTAGAAGAATGTTATTTTTAAATGATTACTCTAAAAACTTCTATAAAAATCTAAAAGCCAATTCGAACTTCCCAAATGAATACAAGTTATTTTTTAATTCCTGTTTGCACATGATAACAAAACTAACCAATAGATATGGACAACAATTTTTAACAATATCACACAAGTTATTTAAACACCCCAATTTGAAAGACAAAAGAAAATCAACAGAACTCATTAATTTATCAACAAATTATGACCTAGAAACCTTATGTTTAATGAACTACCCATTATTATTGACAATAGATTATGCGACCTCAGTTTTGAGAAAAGAAGAAGATAATACTTACATTATTTTCGAGTTATGGGGAGATCTTATTTTTGCAGAGCTTTGTACACAACTATATAAAAACTATGAAAACATACTAGATAGTTATAAGAAAACAAGAGCATCTAACTCTGGCAAGAAAAAAGGTGAAGAACATAGATTAGAGGGACTAAGGTTAATTAAAATTTATTATTCTAAAAGCCAACCAAAAACTAAGGATGAGGTCATAAAAAGTGTACAGAAGACCCTTTTGGAAAAATTTGGACTTCCAGTAAAATCATATAGCACAGTCTCAAACTGGGTAAATTATTATTTAGCAAATAATAAAAACTAGCTTCTATAACACAAGCTAGCTTTTAGAATATAAATACAACATAGCAACAATCATAATAACTCCAATGAGCATTTAATACGCACAAATGGAGATATTTAGATGAAGCACAACGTTCTCAGACTTTCACAAGTCATAGCTATTACAGGCTTATCCCGCGCCAGCATTTACGCAAAGATGAATCACGGCACATTTCCGCAATCTCGCTCACTAGGAGCTAGAGCCGTTGGATGGCTCGAAAAGGATGTGATGGAGTGGATTGAAAACCTGCCAACTAGTAAAGAAAGCGCGTAAGGGGGAAGCGATGAACAAAAAAAACACCCTTGCTCAGAAATCTAAACACGGGCATCAAAAGGTTAAAAGCTATTCTACTCACACCAAGGCGCAACAGCAACGGCTACTATCTGCATTAGAACAAGCTGGAGTTAAAGGAATTACAAGCATTCAGGCCAGGCATGAACTCGATATAATCCATGCACCCGCCAGAGTGTATGAACTACGACATAACTTAGGCAAAAACATTCGGACAGAGTGGACAATTGAAGCAAATCCGCATGGGGGTAATCATAGGGTAGCACGTTACGTTTTACTCACTGGTAAATACAGGGCGGTGGCGTAATGGCGATTTACTTAATTACCGATAAAGCCCTACAAACGCGCCAGATAAGACTTGTAGCCTTTAGCCAAGCCCAAGCCATTAAAGCAACGGAAAGGCTCTATAAGCTCCACCCTGAGCGAGTGACTATTCTTTGCCATATCCCCCTTGTCGATTGATAAGGGGGAAGCATGCCAAAAAATAAAAGCTCCTATGTACCTTTCCATAGGCATATATTTAATGACCCTCTAATCTATCAGCTTACTGCGCAAGAACGCTTATTACTTGATCAGCTTTATATGCAGTACAACGGTAAGAATAATGGAGACTTTTCATGCGCCTGGAGTGTAATGAAAAAAAAGGGCTGGAATTCAAAGGCAACGCTATTTAAAGCAAAGCAGGGACTACTTACAAAGGGCTGGATTGAAGAAACTCGTAAAGGGTATACAGGTGTATGTAGTCTTTATGCAGTTACATTCTTAAAGATTGATGATTGCAATGGGAAACTTGATGCGAGAGCTACTAATACACCATCCATGCGTTATCGAGAAATTAAAAAGCCTGATACAAATATTGTACCGAAATAGCCCATATGCTGTACCGATAACGCCAAATATCATGGATTAAGGTACAGAAAATGGGTCAAGTTGGTACAGTATCTGTAACATAACAACCCTTTTATCAGTACAAATTCTGTACTCCTTATATATACCATATATAGTTCATTTTTTTATCATGCTATAGGTATTGTTTATCTTGATGTGCTACGAAATATGACAGCTTAATTAACTAGCCTGGTTAGGGTTTGTATTACCTTACTACAAGATATTACTCTAGCCATTTACTTAGTTGATTTTTGAAAGTCTTAATGCTCAAAGCTCATGATCAATGCTGGACTTTTTATTAATGAGGCAAGAGATATACAGACTTTTTGGACAAATACGCGCGTAGCTATTCATACAGTAAAATACGGCAAGTTTACGGCAAGGTTGAAAATCAATTTCCCAACAATTCAACCCTTAGAATTTATACTAAGGTTACACTAAGGTTATAGTTCAATAAATTTATGCTTCAAACATATAATTAAGCTTTTCTATGCTTAGATCCAGTCATTTAAAGGAACCCAGCATGAACCAAATGTAACACTGTTTGTAACATTAACACTTTGTGAAATTACAAAATCCATTGTTAATCAGTTAATTAAATGCTCTGTTCTAGTTCCGCCGTCCCACCAATACAAAACCTCAACTCGCAAGAGTTGGGGTTTTTTATTGGTCATAGATCACGGAGTGAGAAGGCACGGAGCGGCTTCAAAAAATTGTCAGGAACAATTTTTGAGAGCTTTAGCTGGTCTGAGCGTAGCGAAGACGAGGCTCAAGGATGAGCCGAGCAATTCCCGCCGTCTTTCCAATCCCTATGATGTTTTACACCCCGGTGGCTCTGCCCCCCTGAGTAACCCCATCCTACTTAGAAACAGTATCGTTGAAGCAGCTATTACCGTAGCTATTTTTAGAGTATAAAAAAGGCGAACTTAGTTCGCCTCTATCAATTAACCTTTTATTATCAAAACATGAGTCATTCTAGCGGCTCACAATCTTCTCTACTGTTTCATCAACTTTATTGATATCGCCGACTTCCTGAAACAGGATTCGGCCTTTTTCATCAAGCAGGGTAAAAACATTGGAGTGAGCAACTTCGTTATCTTCACTCTTCTTGTAGCGAACATTGAGTGCCATTGCCAGACTTCTAACATCTTGTTTATCACCTGTTAGTAGAGTCCATCGCTTCGGATCGAGCTTTCTTTTTTCAGCAAATTCTTTTAGCACTTTTGGCGTATCACTGTTCGGTGTCAGTGACACCAAAACAAACTCGGTATTTGCTAACACATCTTCGGGCAATTGCTTTTCGATATTCTGCATGGTTGCCACAATGGTTGGGCAGGTATGCATGCAGTGTGTGTAGATCAAGCTAATTAGCTGACGTTTGCCAGCAAATGATTTGATATTAATAGTTTGCTCATCCTGAGTAACCCATTCATTATTTAAGTGATAGATTGAATCCTCTGGTAACATCTCCACTTTATCGCTAGCACTAGCGGCGCTTATAAACGCAGTTAAAAGTGTAGCTAAACTCAATTGAAACCATTTTTTCATAATTGCCTCGCTTACTGATTCTGTTCAGCATCTTGGGCGCAACGGAAGCCCAAATTCGGTAAAGTAAATTTCGCTTCCAAACTACTTCTAAATCCATATCGCATAAAGGCGGCATAATCACCCGGATCCACTGCCCCACTGGCACCGCCTGCACAAAATAGTTTTGTATCAATAGTACTATCGCCACGGGATTCGCCAGTGACCAGTGCCGAGTTAAAATCCTCAGTCCACTCCCAGATTAAGCCATGCATGTCATAAATACCCCAGTAATTGGGCTCATTCTGACCAACAGCTGACAGCTGTTTCTGACTTGGACGGCTGTACCACATCAATATCTTTTGCTTGTAGTCTTTTTCAACACTTCCATCCGCTTGAGTTTCACTGGCTAAAGCCGCCAGCTCCCACTCGCTGACTCGTGGTAAACGTTTTCCCTGCGCCTTACAATAAGCATCCGCTGCGAACCACGACACGTTGGTTACTGGACTGTTAGTCAATGCTTTCGGATATCCATCATTGCTCCAATGTTGTAGATACTGTTTTTCTACAAACACTTTGGGAGCCTCTGATTTTGCCCAACCGGGATTGCCTTTAACAAATTCCTGAAAATCCTTGTTAGTAACCGGATATTGATCAAGATAGAAGTCATTCACCGATTGTATGGGACTATCTTTACTCATATAGAGAGGACGATACTCCCCCCCTTTCACCAGCTGCATACCTTCAGGCGAAGAGACTTCACTTGCTTTTGCCATTAACGAAGAGCTACCACTGACTCCGATAAGAATCAGTGATAGCGCTACAAGTTTAAGATGACTGATGTTCATAGTCGTATCTATTAATTTCAGTGGTTAGTGAGGTTTGTTGGCACGTACTTTTTTCACTTGCTCAGCAGTAATCTCACCACCTTTGTTATCCCAGCTGTTCAAGAGATAAGTGACCACATTGGCTATCTGCTCATCAGTTAAATCCATTGCAGGCATCACACTGTTGAAAGATTCACCATTCACTTTGATAGGACCTTCAAGACCGTGAACAATCGCTTCAACAGCGCGAATTGGGTCTGCATTCAGATAGTCAGATTTAGCCACAGGAGGGAATGCACCTGGGATACCTTGACCATTTGGCTGGTGACAGGCCATGCAGTTTGCATCATAGATACGTTTACCAAACTCAATTTTCTCTTTCTTATTGCTGGCTTTAACAACTTCAACTTTTTTATCAACGCTTTGTACCGCTGAACCTTCAGGAAGGTAAATTCTGTCGTCAATTTTGCCTGAGTAGATGGTTTTATCCTCTTTACCTTTCACACTTAACATGCCCAAGGCACCTTTGTTAAAGGCACGGAAGATTGAGTGATCAACCAGGATCAGGTTACCAGGAACCTCTACCTTAAACTCAACAATCGCAGAGCCACCAGCTGGAACCAATGTGGTTTGAATGTTTTCGTTAACCAGATTGCCACCTTCTACATAAACTTTATCAAAAATTTCACCAATCACATGGAATGAAGACACCAGGTTAGGACCACCGTTACCCACATACAGACGAACGGTTTCACCAACTTCTGCTTTTAGTGATTTATCACCAGTTAAGCTGCCAACCGCACCGTTGAATACCACATAGTCAGCATGTTCATTAATCGCCTTTTCCATATCGAATGGTTGCAAGCCTGGCTCACCATACTTACCTTTAGTATAGAAATCGCCCTGCATCACATAGTATTCACGATCAACTTTTGGCAGACCTTCTTTTGGCTCAACTAAGATTAATCCATACATACCGTTAGCAATATGCATGCCTACTGGAGCTGTTGCACAGTGATAAACGTATAAGCCCGGATTCAATGCTTTAAATGCAAAGGTAGAAGTATGACCTGGTGCAGTGAAAGATGAAGTAGCACCACCACCTGGGCCAGTTACAGCATGTAAATCAATGTTGTGTGGCATTTTAGAAGATGGATGGTTAGAAAGGTGAAACTCAATCTCATCCCCTTCTTTTACGCGAATGAAACTACCTGGAACAGTGCCGCCAAAAGACCAGTAGACGTATTCAACACCATCAGCCATGGTGCCAACCTTTTCTACTGTTTCCAGCTCAACGACCACTTTGGCATTATGATCACGCTCAATCGCAGGTGGAACCTCAGGAGGTGAAGTTAAAATTGCCTGCTCAGTTGGTAAATCTTTTGCCATTGCACCGCTCATCAAGCCGATAGTTGCTAAGCCTAATAAGGTTTTCTTAAACACTTTATTTTTTAACATGGAATAATCTCCTAGAAACGCTTTTAAACCAATATGAAAGATACTTATTTTGAGGTTAGTATGAAGTAATTGATATTTAGCAATTTGATCTGGATCAGTATAATTAGCGATGCTTTAAAAATTGAATCTCCATAGCCTATAAGCAAAATGACATACTAGACATTTGTCCCTTAATACAACCTAAGCTATTGATTGTTTTAACGAAAAATTACAGATAAAACTGTGAACAAACTCACTGGATGAGGATAAACCCTAATAGATGTAGGGTTATATTGAGCAAACTAGACTGAATTATTGAAGTTAGGCTAAGCATAACCTGAACTTATCATTTAAGCAGAAGTGCAAACCAATATATTAGGCATATCTTATATGATGAGATCGGCTTATTTCTTTTGCCATTTAGCAGCCAGTTCCAGCGCAGGAACTGGTTTGCTGTATAGATACCCTTGAGCTACATCGCAACCAAGCGCTTTGAGAAACTCTGCATGAGATTCTTCTTCAACTCCTTCAGCAACTGTCTCTAGTCCCAATGATTTAGCCAGCTGAATAATTGCCTTGCAGATAGCCTCATCATTAGCATCCTGTCCGATATCCTTAATAAACGAACGATCAATCTTAAGCCTATCCAGAGGGAGACGTTTTAAGTAAGCCATACTGGAGTATCCCGTTCCAAAGTCGTCAACGGCCAGCTTAACGCCCATCTCCTTAAATTCAGCCATAGCATTAGCCGCTTTCTCAGGATCCTGCATAATAGTTGATTCGGTGAGCTCTAGAAATAGTCGACTTGGTGCTAGCCCAGTTTCCTGAAACACTTCTTTTGCCTGCTTAGGTAACAGGCCAGTTTCTATTTGCTGCACAGATATATTGACGGAAACACAACCTATATTCAGCCCTGCTTTATCCCACTTGACCACCTGTTGACAGGCTTCTCGCAACACCCACAATCCAATATCACCAATTAACCCGGTTTCTTCTGCCAATGGAATGAATTTATAAGGTGGTATCAGTCCCATAGTTGGATGTTGCCAACGGACCAGAGCTTCGACTCCAACCATTCCAATATCAGAAAAGCAAACTAAGGGCTGGTAATGAAGAACCAGTTCATCACGCTCAACTGCGACCCTCAATGCACTTTCCAACATAAGGTTCTCATGCATTCCTTCAGCAAGCCTGTCATTGAAAAATTCAAAGCGGTTTCGACCAGCTTTTTTCGCAGAATAACGGGCGATTTCTGCATTCTTGAGTAAAGTATCAGGATCACGTCCATCCTCAGGATAGATCGCAACTCCAATACTGGCGGTAATCATTAATTCATGTTCATCCACTCTTAAAGGAGCTGAAAATCGCTGTATGACCTTCCGTGCAATTTTTGATACTTTCTCTACATCAACATCTTCATTAATGACGAGCACAAAATCATCACCACCTATTCGAGCCAAAGTATCTTCCAACTTGAGAATATGCTTAAGACGCTCTGCAACACGGAGAATCACCGCATCACCAACCTGATAACTGAGCGTTTCGTTAATCTTTTTGAAGTGGTCAATATCAATGCTCAGAATCGCAAAGCTTTCATGAAATTGCTTGCTACGCTCAATAGCCTCTTCAACTCGTTCCTGTAATTTCTGGCGGTTAGGTAGATGAGTAAATGGGTCATACTGAGATAAAAACACCAAACGGTCTTCTTTTTCGTAAATATCGGTTAAATCACTCCAGGAACCAACAATTTCAACCTTCCCTTCTTTATTGTTACCTAGCAACTGTAGTTCATCACGAATATAACGAACCTTACCCTCCTTATCATGTACCCGATATTCATGTACTAAATGACCACTGTCAAAAATCCCACCAAACTGCTCAATGGTATTAGTACGGTCATCTTGATGCAGTACATCCTGCCACCAATTCAATTCATATAGCTCTTCGGGATCGTATCCAAATATTCTTTTGATATTGCCGCTGACCCACACCGGTCTGAAGCCACCTTCTTCCATGACTAATTGATAAAGTACAACCGGACTGGCTTTCAATAGATGGTTAAAGCGAATGTTTGTGCGACTCAGTGTTTTTGTTCTCTTCTGAACTTGCCAGCGCAGCAATGAAGCCACACCGAACATAATCACGATAATGGCACCACCAATGATCAATGCCCACAAAACTAGCTTTGGAATTCTGGGCTCCTGAGTAGGAACCATTGCACTTTTAAGAGCCTCGTAATAGGGAGAGTCGGGTTCCGAGCGCCACTGTTCAATATGTTTATCAATAGCGTTTAGCAAATCCCGATTGGTTCCAGCTGCTGTTACATAAAATAAGCTGGCGGGATTAAGCATAATTGGAGTTTCATGCAAGCCCAGCTCTCTTGCATGCATATTGGCATAATGGACGTTGACTATCACGGCATCCGCTCTTCCGTTTACAACTGCCTGGAAGCCTTCGTCAAAAGTGTTCACTTCGACCGGTTTAAACCCAACCCCATAACCCATCATCATTTTCTGTAGGGCAGCTTCCTGCACTGAGTCCTTTAACACCGCAATTCGCACTCCTCTCAAATCGGGGATACCCAGTATTTCAATGTCTTTACGCGCCCAGATACCAGACCAGCTATGTGTCACGGGTAGGGTATGGAAATCATAATTCTGGTCTCTCTTTTCTGTGATGGCAACGTCAGGCATCAGGTCAATGCCATTGTTAGAAAGCATGGGTAAACAATCACTCCACTCACAGTCAACATAACTCAATTGCCAGGACTCTTCTTCTGCTATAGCTTCAATCAGTTTGATAAAAAGTCCGTCAGGTTCGTCTTCCGCATTTCGATAAATCTTAGGAGAGTTTTGATAAAGTCCGACACGAACCTCACGCCCACCATCAGAACCAGAGCCCTGAAATTGGAATATCATGGCAATGGTTAATAGACAAACAAAAACCGCGCTAATTACGACTTTATAGATCATACTATTCTCCGTCCCCCTCAGAGCGCTCGACCTCAACTCTATTTCGGCCTTTATCCTTAGCTTGATAAAGTAGTTGGTCTGCTCTATGTAGCCACTTCTTAACTGTGTCTACTTTGGGTTGATATTGAGCAAGCCCGATACTGATTGTTAAATTTATTGTCTGATTATTATAAGTAACAGGGCTGTCTTCTATATATTCCCGCAAACGCTCCGCAACTTTTATTGATGATGATAGTTCAGTTTCAGGTAATAAAAGTGCAAACTCTTCTCCGCCAATTCTTCCTAACAGGTCTGAGGGGCGCATAATTTCTTTACTCAGCCGTACAAACTCCTTCAAAACCTTATCGCCGGCCTGATGTCCGTATTCATCATTAACGTTCTTAAACTGGTCAAAGTCGATGACCATCATGCTTAAATCAGTACCATTACGATTGGCGCGAGAAATTTCCTCTTCTGCGCGGTTCATAAACTCACGCCGATTGGCGATTCCTGTTAATGAATCAGTGGCAGCTAATTGTTCGAGCTTTTGATTAACCTGCTGTAACTCTTGCAAGGCTCTTTCGGTCTTTTTCTTCTCTTGAATAATTTGCTTAAAGAGATCACTTTGGCTGTAAATTGTTTTAAAAGAACCCGTAGTAAGAAAAGCTTGGACAACTCCATAGCTTAGCAATAAAAAGCCTGCCGCAAATATAATATGTGCTAACCACCATTGATGATCCCAAACAGTAGCAATTGAGAATGACCAGCAGGACAGTGCAAACCAGACCATCGCTATAGAGTAAAGCAAGGGGATATAGCCTCGGATTCTCTGCACCAGCATCCAAAGAACACTTCCGATAAACATGCTTAACGAAACGTATTCAGCTAACAACAGCCACCAATTCAAATCTAATGATGTTGATTTAGCCACCCAATAGATAGCTACACTAATTACTACAAAAATTGCTGTAGCAACCCACAAGCCTTTACTAGTGGTTTGCTCGGGCTTTATCATTTCGCCAAATTTTAGCATTGCTACCAGGAAACAGAAGGATAGAACAAGTCTTGAGGCTGGGCCAAAGAGGACAAACAACCAGACGTTGTCAGCCCCATGATGAGTTAGAAAACCGTGTGGAGCATAAACAATGGTGAACCCCCAAAAGCCAAACACCAGCCACTTTAATAGCACTTCACCCGTCGCCACATAACAACGCCATGTTATGTAACTCAAAAAGGCGCTAACCAGCACCGCCATAGTTATGGCAATCACGTGGAAGGTATGCGCTATAAAAACATCGTCAGGAGCAATTTCGGAATCGATATAAAGTATCAGCAGGATTGGCAGAAGTGCCAAAGTGGTGAGTAACAGTCGTATATACCCGGAAGCAACCAACTTCACAGCATTGTGTTTGATTTGGTCTTGATTCAACAGCAACTCCTTCAACCCGACTTTAGTAAATTGTTATTTACTTCTATGCCAAGGTACTGATTTTATTGATATGGAGCAAGTCTAGCATCTACCAAACAACAACCACTTACAATAACTTTTGTGAATTTTTTCATGAAATCGTTACAATAGCCGGCATTTACATGCTCAGAACAGACTGAGCCAATAAACAATACTCATTGATAGGACCACTATGCTTGTTGCCATACTTGCCGTTATTGCTGGATTAGCCTTATTAGTCTGGAGTGCCGATCGCTTTGTTGACGGAGCCGCCTCCACAGCTCGTCACTTTGGAATGCCTTCCTTGCTAATCGGTATGGTTATTGTTGGCTTTGGTACTTCGGCGCCAGAAATGGTGGTTTCAGCTCTAGCCGCCGGCCAAGGCAATCCCGGCATTGCGCTCGGTAATGCATTTGGTTCTAACATCACTAACATTGCACTTATTCTTGGTTTAACGGCCGTCATCAGTCCAATCGCTGTCCACTCAAAGATCCTGCGCAAAGAAATGCCATTGCTAATGCTGATGACCATTCTGGTTATTGGCCTGCTCTGGGATCTCGACATCTCGCGCTGGGACGCTATCATCTTACTGTTAGGTTTTGCCGGTTTTATGGGTTGGTCTATCTGGCAAGGCATGCAGAAAAAGCATGATACCTTGGCAAAGGAAGTCGAATTGGAAGTCAGCCAACACACCATGCCGCTTAAAACCGCTATATTCTGGCTAGTGGTTGGCTTGGTCATATTGGTTGCCAGCTCACGACTGCTAGTCTGGGGAGCCGTCGAAATCGCGCAAGCCTTTGGCGTGAGCGATATCATCATCGGCCTGACCATCATTGCAGTAGGTACTTCACTACCAGAGCTAGCCTCCTCGATTATTGCCATTCGAAAAAACGAACATGACCTTGCTCTCGGTAATGTAATTGGCTCTAACCTGTTTAACACTCTGGCTGTTGTCGGTATTGCCGGAGCTATTCATCCTCTGGCAGTTGAACCAGAAGTTCTTTGGCGTGACGCCATGTTTATGGGTATTTTGACCTTATCACTTTTCATTGTCGGATATGGATTCAGAGGCGAAGGCCGCATCAATAGAATTGAGGGCGCAATACTGCTGGCAGCCTATGTCGGTTACACAGCCTATCTGATTCGCTCAGTGTTCCTGTAAGTTCACTGAGTATCGGATTGCGACAGACCAGGTTCGGCACCCATTGCCAGGTAAAGTGAAACACTATTGATTAATTGTTGTGATTGAGCATCGATCAACTGCATTTTTGTCGATAAGTATTGTTGTTGCGCTAACAGCAGCTCAATATAACTGGCCGCTCCGAGCTCATGACGTCTTGCTGTAATCTGCATGGCCTCTTCTGAGCTCTGGCTGGAATGAGCTAACATTTGCAACTTTTGCGCATCGTTCTCAAGCTGACGTAAGGTGTCTGCAACTTCACGCAACGCCTCCAGAACCACATATTGGTAATTACTGGTGGCCGCCTTAAATTCAGCTAAAGCCGCCCGCTTTTCAGCTGGCAATACAGGGTTGAAAAGAGGTTGTGTTAATTGTCCTATCAAAGACCACACCGCAGATTCACTGCTGAACAGCAAACCAGTTGATAGTGCCTGCGAACCTATTTGTCCATTCAAATTAATGCTTGGGTACATATTGGCAATGGCTACGCCATACTCGGCATTGGCTGCCTGCATAAGTGATTCAGCAGCCTGAATATCAGGCCGTTGGCGAACCAGCTCTGAAGGCACAATCAGTGGCAAGCCTTCCGGCAATTTAAAATCCTGTAGAGTAAATTCAGCAGCAATTTCAGAGCCCGGGTTTTCACCAGCCATAGTGGCTAACAGATGCTCGGTCTTTTGAATTTGATTGCGCAATACTGGAATATTGGCACGCGTCAGTTCAACTTCAGACTGCAACATCAACACTTCATGTTTTGAAACCTGACCTAATTCAAGTTGCTGCTTAACGATATCAAGCTGCTGCTCCTGCTTTGCCACCAGCTGCTCAGTAACTTCCAGCTGACTTCTTAATTTAGCCTGATTAACTGCGGTATTAATTACCGTTGCTACCAAAGCCAACTGCGTTGCTTCCAGCTCATAACGCTGATAATCCACTCGAGAAGCCAGCGCTTCCAGGGCGCGACTGTTGCCACTCGCCAAATCCAGTTGATAGCTAACATTTACACCAGCGTTGTAAATACTAAATTCCTGTGGCGAAGCCTGCTGTCCAAAAACTCCGGGATTAAATCTTTGTCTTTGTGCGCTGATATTGGCATCAACTTTAGGGTAACGGGTAGTGCCAACACGTGCCTGATACAATTCTTCGGCACTGCGTAATTGTGCGCTGGCGGCTAATAAACTTGGGTTTTGAGCTAAAACTTTTTCGACTAAAAGATTGAGAGAATCTGAATTAAACTGGCTCCACCACTGCTGCCCAGTTGCATCAACCCACTGCAAAGTTTGGCCAGTGGCCAATTCTTTGTTGCTTCCTACCACAAAGGAATCATCACTAGCTATGTATTGAGAGATTGATGGCGGTTCAGGCTCTTTAAAGTCTGGAGTCACAGCGCAGGAAGCTGCCGTTGATAGTAACAATAAAGCAAAAGGAAAGCGGATATTCATCAGCGGCTACCTATAAAAGTGATCCACAAAAGGCTGTTTGAATTTTTGGTGGCAGGCGACGCAGGACTGCAACAAATCTGCATAGGTTTTTATTACTGCATCACCATCATTTTTTTCTGCAACTTTTTTTAACATCATTGCAGTATCGTGCGTTACACCATCCAGACTCTTAAATGCTCCAGCATCCGAGCCCATGAAAGATAAGATACGCATTTTTTCAGTCATAGGCGGCTCATCATGATCAGCAACCAAGGGAGCAATCTCAGCAACTGTCGCCAGGTCTTCGCGAATAATCGCGCTGGCAATACGCTGCATATTAAGCTCTAAATCCTGCATAATTAAGCGCAATGCCATTGGCTCCGAGTCACTTTGCTCAACAGCCTGTTTTTCTACTGCACTCAACTGCGAGGGAAGACTACATAGGCCAATAGCCGCACTGATAAGCAGTGTTTTTACGCTCATTGCTAAATTTAGTTTATTCATATTACTGTCCTCTTCGTTTATATATCAAAGGCTCTGCCCTCGCCTTTTTCTTCGTATGTTACTCCATCACGAATGTGATAGATTCGTTTAAAAGTTGGAATGATTTTTTCATCATGGGTTACAACAATAATGGCTGTTTCAAATTTCTTTGCCATGTCATTCAGAATTTTTATCACAGCCAATGCTCGCTCACTGTCCAGCGGTGCTGTTGGTTCATCCGCCAAAATTACAGGGGGCCGATTAACTAGACCTCTGGCTATGGCAACCCTTTGTTGCTCGCCACCGGATAGTTGTGAGGGCATGGCCTTCGCTCTATGTTGAACATCAAGTGCTTCTAACAATGCTAAAGCACTACTTCGAGCTTGCTTATTTGCCACTCCTGCCAACATTGGTGGCAGTGCGACGTTATCGGTCACATCCAGAAAAGGAATCAGATACGGTGCCTGAAAAACAAAGCCGATTTTGTCTCGTCGCAAAGCTCGAATATCTCTCACTTTCCATTCGTCATCGTAAATGACTTCATCGCCCAGAATCATTGTTCCTGCCGAAGGCTCAATCACGGCTCCCAAACATTTAAGCAAGGTGCTTTTTCCTGAACCGGATGGACCAATTAATCCAACCACCTCGCCAGGCGCAACGACCATGTCGACCTCTTTTAGCGCATCAACAGCCGTGTCTCCCGAACCATATCGCTTTCTTAATCCTTCGATACGAATACCTTTACCGCTCATCCTAACCTCCCACCGCTTCTGCCGGATCAACTTTCAGTGCGGCCCGAATGGCAATAATGCTCGATAAAATACAAATGATGACCACAGCAACAAACCCTGCTGCCGAGTCCATGGGTTCCAGCAACACATATTTTGGAAAAGCCGGTGCACCAAAGGTCGCTGAAATCTTCCCAACGACAAACCCGATGACTCCTAGTGCAATGGCCTGCTGTAATATCATGCCGGCAATGGTTCGGTTGCGGGTGCCAATTAATTTCAACACTGCAATTTCACGAATCTTTCCTAATGTCAGTGTGTAAATAATAAATGCTACAATTGCCGCACTTACTACTGCTAAAATCGCAAGAAACATTCCAATCTGTTTTGACGATGTAGCAATCATCTTGCCAATCAGAATGCCTTCCATATCCTCGCGCGTATAAACCGTCAATCGCTTCCACCTTTCGATTGCCTGAGCAACCTCTTCGGGTGAATAGCCATTTTTAACCTGCACCAGAACCGAGTTAACGTATGGATTATTGGTCTGTGATTTATTTAGAGCCTCCAGTAATCCCGGCGTACCCGGCTGAGAAAATTCTGGGTTTTGTGCATTACGGCGGCGTTGCTCGAGGATGGCATCATTGTCCTTTAAGAACTGGGCTTCCTGTGCATCTTTAAGGGGAATAAAGACCATAGGGTCACCGTTTGATGACACCATCCTGCGAGTCAAGCCTACAACCTTATATTGATTACGACGGATCTGTAGCGTATCGCCCACTTTAAAACCTGTTGCTATATCAGCTACAGCTTCATAGTGGCCGCGGGTAATTTGTCTACCATCAATTAAATATGGCGGCCAACCTGGTTGACCGGGCTGCCCTGCAGCAATACCTGAAATCATGCTACGCACATCTCGATCACCATGCCTGACCTGCATCGTCAGGTAAGTGACATTGGCAGTACGCGCGACTCCGGGCATACTCTGAATGCCACGCCATTCGTCGTCATAGATGCTGGATGATTCTGCATAGGGCCCGAGCGTATTTTTTTGTACCACCCAAAGATCAGCGCCACTGTTATCCAGCAATACTTTGGCATCATCGACCATGCCGCGATATACGCCTGCCATAATTAGAGTCACCCCTATTAACAGACCAAGACCAAAGCCTGTGAACACAAACTTGCCCCAGGAATGCAGAATGTCACGACCAGCCAGACTGATCATTTTGCTTCACCAGCCAGTTGTTCGACCATTTTGATACGGCTATTGGCAGCCAGCGCTTTTTCGCTATAAAGCACCACAGAATCACCCACCGACAGTCCGCTTTTAATCTCCACCAGGCCGTCTAAACCTGTGGCTCCAATAGAAACAGGAGCATACTCAAGATCACCATCAACAATCTTCCAGACACCCAGCTCACCATCAATTCGTTTTAATGCCGCATTAGGTATCACTGCATTGGCAGGCAATGCCTCCATCTCAATGGTTACTTCCGCCAACTCTCCGATTGGGGGCAATGGTTCAGGTAAATCGTCAAAAGTTATCTTGGCCAAGAACTCTTCCGTTACAACATCAGCAATAGGTTCAACTCGATAAATTTCACCGAGCAATTCCTGATTGGATTTGGAGCGCAACTTGATATGAGCTTTTAACCCTGTATTCAGTCCTGTTGCGTGAATTTGATCAAAGCGTACATTCAACCAGATATCCGAAGGGTTAATGATTTCTAAAACCGGCTGCCCAGCAACTACCGTTGTGCCAGGTTCAGCACCTCTGCTAACTATAAATCCATCCACCGGACTAATCAGTTCCAGATTATATTGCTGCGCCTTCATCGCTTCCTGCTCGGCTTCTTGTCGCAACAACTCCTGCTTAGCGGCAGCAAGGCCTGCTTCTGCAACCCGAAATTCTTGCTCTTTTAGCGCAAACTGTTCTTCACTAATGGAGTCACTTGCCAGCAATTTCTGGTATCGCTCAAACTGATTATTAGCAAATTGATACCGGCTCTGCGCCTCGGCTAACTGAGCTTTTGAACGCATCAAGGCCGATTGCTGGGCTTGCATCCGCTGTTCTAAATCCACCGGGTCCATAACACCCAGTAATTGCCCTTTTGATACCTGTTCACCAATATCAACTTCGAGCATTTTTACTCTTCCTGGCACCGTTGGCCCAACTTTATAACGGTAGCGTGCTTCAACAGTGCCAATGCCGAATAAGGCCGGCGAAATGCTTGCCTGAGTCACTTTCGTTTCGGTGACTAAAATCGGAGAAAGGGGACCTGAGCGCAGAATCACATAGAAGAATAGCAGTGCTAGCGGCAGCATAATTGCTACCAATGCGATTGTGCGCTTGTGTTCAAATAGCTTACTAAGCCGAATACTCTTAAGAAATGTCTGCTTCATTGTTGACCTCGTATACCGCGCTGATAGATGGCAAAGACTCCCGGTGCATCCTTGCGCATTTTCTTAACATCGCCAGCCAGCAAGGACTGCATGACCAAACCCTGAATGGTGCCGATAAAAAGCAATGACGCTGACTCTGTATCGAGTTCAGGATCAAAATCACCTGCTTTAACGCCTTCGTCCAGCAGCGCTTTTAACTTTACGCTATAACCTTTGATCATTAGCTGGACCATTCGCTTTGGTGCACTATCGTTAGCAGCCTGCAATTCACCAAACAGCATTCGAGGAACACCCGGATGCTTACAGACGAAATCAACATGGGCCATAAACATGGCCTCTAGAGCTAGCTCGGGTGATGATTGTTTACTAATTGCCTTGTCAATACGAGCCAATAACCGCTTTGATACCCACTCCATAACTGATTCCAGAATGGCTTCTTTATTGGGGAAGTGACGAAATAAGGCACCTTGCGTTACCCCCATTCGCTTAGCAATCGCTGCAGTAGTAATCTCGCTAGGGTTTTGCTCTCCCGCTAACTCAACTACTGTTTCAACTGTGACTTCACGGCGCTCATCTGCCTTTAAATTTTTCGAAGAAGCTTTCATGTCTAAACTCCAAACCAATAAGATAGTAATCAATTACTATCTTTTCTAAATTATGGGATTTCGTCAAGTTAAATTTAATCTTTTCTAATATAGAGATTTAGGTTATTGATATTTAAGGAATATGCGCCGTTGACTATTAACATTCTCTGGTATAAACAATGGCTGTGATAAGAGACGAATCAAGAAAACTTCAATTTTAAAACTATCTATTAGCCAAGAAGAGCTTGTGTATTTCCACCAGGATTGTACATGCCCAAAATAGGACAAAAACTGTCCTATTCTTTCCTAGATGAGTGCGAATTAAATTATGAGACTTCCGCGATTTTAAGCAAGCGGGCCAACTGAGGCTTATATTCCTGCGGTAACATATCGCCCAGTGTGTACTTGTCCAGAGTATTGAGGAAATTTTTCAATGCTTCTCCAAGCACGGCTTTCAGCCCACAGACGGGCGTGATGACACATTTGTTATCCGGGGAAAAGCATTCCACCAGACTCATATCAGGCTCCATTTCACGAACCAGTACACCAATTCGGATTTCGTTTGGCTCCATGCGAAGTCGCATACCACCATTTTTACCACGTACAGTTTCGATATAGCCTTTCTTATTTAAAGCGTGGACCACTTTCATCAAATGGTTACTGGAGATGTTGTAACTGTCTGAAATTTCCTGAATGGTGCACAATCGGCCCTTTTCCAGCCCCAGAAATATTAGAACGCGTAATGAGTAGTCGGTATAACGGGTAATATGCATCTATTGTCTCCGTATTCTGCCAGGACTCATGTCCTAAGCATTAGGTCGGCTGATTATATAGGCCATTAGCGCTGAGAAAAACACTGCTAAAAAGATTAATACCTCAGTTTTCATGTTGAGCAACCATAAAACCAGCCAGCTTGACGTTAACATAAGCCCTGCAAGGTATTTGGCAAAGACCGGGATTGCTCCTTTATCGCGCCAGCCTTTTAAAAGTGGGCCAAACTGAGGATGCTCCAGTAGCCACAACTCCAGGCGCGGCGAACTTTTACCCGCAGCCCAGACCGCAACAATAAGGAATGGCGTTGTCGGCAGCAAAGGTAATACCACACCAACCATACCCAGTCCTGTCGCCATAATCGCCAAAGCTCTAAAGAACAGCTGACGATTAAGCAGACGTACCATTAAAGGTTTGGTCGTTGTGAAATTAAATTTCATATCCGATGCTCCCTATTAACATCCTATATTCTTATTCTAGATCATATAATACACATTTGTCATACATCTTTTAATAAATATCAAGCCTATTGATCTAGATCATGGTTTTGTTGGTATTTTTACGTAATATGGCTGACAAGAAAGACGTCCAGACCATCTAAAGATGCATTTGCAATATATTTTTTGGTTGACGTCTTATTTTTTAAATCTTAATATGTACTTAAAATACATCTTTAAGAATAATCACGATCAGGGCAAATCAGTGAACAAAGTTAGCGCACAGAATCTTTTCTTTCCCGCGGCCTGCATTCATGCAGCGATAACCGCGGTTTTAACTGTGCTTGCCTATCAGTTCAGTTCCGAATGGTTAATCGCATTTGTTGGGTTGGGCCATGCTCACGAAATGCTATTTGGCTTTGCTCTGGCGTTAATCGCAGGCTACACCCTCGGCCAGATTGAAGCACGCTGGTTGTGGATACTATTCGGTTTATGGTTGTTTGCCCGTATCGGTTACTGGGTGGATCCGGCGGGCGCTATTGGCCAGTGGTCAAGTCCACTATTCGCTTTGGTATTGGCCTGGAAAATCGTACCACGCTTCTTTGCCGCAAAAAAATGGCGCAACCGCATGATTAGTCCGTTATTGATGGCAATCTGTAGCGTCCCATTAGCCTGGCTGATTTTGCGTGAGATGGGCTGGCCAGTGGCGCCAGGCCAGTTATCGCAGGCCATGATTCTTTTATTGGTCATGTTAATGGCGTTCATCGGAGGGCGGATAATTGCTCCAGCAGTTGCCGGTGAAATGCAAAAACATGGCATTACTCAACAAGCTCGTGTTCAACCACAGCTTGAAGCTTTAATACTTCTGCTTCTACCTGCGGGCGCCATATCTGCCCTGATCCCAGGTGCCTCGCAGGTAGCAGGAGTATTATCAATGATTGTGGCGATCGTCATTGCGATTCGTCTGATTCGTTGGCAAATCTGGCGCTGTGGCGACCGCGCTGACCTGATTGGACTGGGCATAGGTTACGGCTGGCTGGCAATTGGTACTTTCGCATTGGGCTTTGCTATTTTCTTTGAGATGGCAACCTACGTATTGCTGCACTTTATTACCGTAGGCGCCCTGGGAACACTTTCAGCATCGGTTATCCTTAAATCCCGTTTGCATCAGTTCAAACATTTACCACAGCCCAAAATTATGATCATGAATATTCTGGGCCTACTTTTTCTAGCAACCCTATTTAGAGTTTTGGCCGGAGCCATAGTTGACTCCTCTCCTGGTCTAACAGGACCTAACTTGTTATGGCTCTCGGCCCTTTCCTGGTCAGCGGCATATATTGCACTGACTATCTTCATGCTTTCTACACAAACCAACATTTTTACAAAAAAGCCATCACTGAAAAAAGCATCAACAGGTGCAGCTGTGCCTAACATCAAGAATGCGGCTTCAGTGGTTACTCAAAGCAAACGAGGTCAATGCCATGACAGCATTTGATATTAACCTATTAGACAAGTCGCTCGGTGAGATTGCTCGTGACCTCCCCGGCGCAAGCAGAGTGTTCTTCAATTACGGAATGAACTTCTGCTGTAAGGGACATCAAGCCCTGGCTACCTGTATCCAGGAGAAAAACCTTGATGTAGAGAAAATTCTTACTCAATTGAATCAATTGACACCAGCCGAGTCAGCTGATTTTAGTGAAAAATTTGTACCCAACGATGAACTGATTAATCACATTCTTGAACGTTACCATGAAGTTCATCGTGAACAATTGCCGGAGTTGATTCGTCTGGCGCAACGCGTTGAGTCGGTACATGGCAACCACCCTGAATGCCCTACCGGCCTTGCCAGTTTCTTAAGTGAGGTTGAGCAGGAAATGGAAGCGCACATGCAGAAGGAAGAACAGATTCTATTTCCTATGATTCAGCGTGGCATGGGTGGTCTGGCGAAAAGTCCTGTCGCAGTTATGCGCATGGAGCATGATGATCATGGGGAATCACTGGCGCGTCTAGAAGAACTTGTAAACCATTTCCAGTTACCGGCAGAAGCCTGTAATACCTGGCAAGCGCTTTATATCGGCCTTGCCGCCTTCAAGGAAGATCTGATGAACCATATTCACCTCGAAAACAATATTTTATTTGAACGTATTGATAACTACCTTGGAGGACACTAACTATGGGTAAATATCGCAAACTCTGGTTTACCCTGATAGGTATCTTAGCGGTTACCTTCACTATCCTTGGCTATTTTGGTCGTGAAGTGTATCGCGAAGCGCCCCCTATCCCAGAGCAATTTGTCACTACTGACGGGCGCGTCTTAATGACTCATGATTCTATTCTTGATGGTCAGACTGCCTGGCAATCAATAGGCGGCATGCAATTAGGATCGATATGGGGTCATGGTGCTTACCAAGCTCCTGACTGGACCGCTGACTGGCTACACCGCGAGTTGGAAGCCTGGTTGGAAATGGCTGCAGTCGAAGATTTCGGTGCGCCATATGCTGAACTTAGTGGTGAACAGCAACAAACGTTGCAGTATCGCTTAAAGCAGGACTACCGTACTAATACCTACGATAAAGACACTGATACAGTAACTGTTTCAGAACGTCGAGCCAAAGCTATTGCCGAGGTTGGTGCTTACTATCACAAGTTGTTCAGTGATGCCCCTGAGTACAGAGAACGTCGTAATAACTATGCGATGAAAGAAAATACTTTGCCCAAAGCAGAGCGTCGCGAAGTCATGAACCAGTTCTTCTTCTGGACCGCATGGGCTGCTGCAACAAATCGTCCTGGTAGTGAAGCAACCTACACTAACAACTGGCCACACGAACCATTGATTGATAACAAGCCAACTTCTGAAAATATTGTTTGGTCTATCATCAGTGTGATTCTGTTAATTGCCGGCGTTGGTGGTCTGGTTTGGGGTTGGGCATTCATGCGTAAACATGATGAAGAAGAACCACCTGCTCCAGCACAGGATCCAATCACTACCTTCAAGTTAACTCCTTCGCAAAAAGCATTAGGTAAATACTTGTTCGTCGTAGTTGCTTTGTTCACCCTGCAAGTATTTATGGGTGGCCTAACAGCTCACTATACAGTTGAAGGTCAGGGTTTCTATGGTCTGGAAACTTCCAAGTGGATTCCTTACTCATTGGCTCGTACCTGGCATATTCAGGCAGCAATGTTCTGGATTGCCACTGGCTTCCTGGCTGCAGGTCTATTCCTGGTGCCTATCATCAACGGCGGTAAAGATCCAAAATATCAGAAACTCGGTGTCAATGTACTGTTCTGGGCATTGGTAGCTGTGGTGGCTGGTACCTTCATTGGTAACTACCTTGCAATTGCACAAATCATGCCTGAAAACCTCAACTTCTGGTTAGGACATCAGGGCTATGAGTATGTTGATCTCGGCCGTCTCTGGCAGTGGGGTAAGTTCATCGGTATCGTCCTCTGGCTGTTCCTGATGTTACGTGGTATTGCTCCAGCATTGAAAAAAGCCGGTGATAAAAACCTGTTAGTTCTACTAACCGCTTCAGTGGTTGCCATTGGTTTGTTCTACGGTGCAGGCTTCTTCTACGGTGAGAGAACTCACATCTCTGTGATGGAATTCTGGCGCTGGTGGATTGTTCACCTGTGGGTAGAAGGCTTCTTTGAAGTATTCGCCACAGTATCATTGGCCTTTATCTTCCACAGCATGGGATTGGTGAACCGCTCAACTGCAACAGCAGCCAGCTTAGCATCAGCTTCATTGTTCTTGCTTGGCGGCGTACCTGGTACTTTCCACCACTTGTACTTCTCAGGCACAACAACTCCTGTGATGGCGGTGGGCGCGACCTTCTCTGCACTTGAAGTAGTACCTTTGATTGTGCTCGGTTATGAAGCGTGGGAAAACTACCGCCTGAAAAACCGCGCTGCCTGGATGGACAGAATCCGTTGGCCATTAATGTGCTTCGTCGCTGTTGCCTTCTGGAACATGTTTGGTGCCGGTGTACTTGGTTTCATGATTAACCCACCAGTATCACTATACTATGTGCAAGGTTTGAACATGACTCCAACTCACGCTCACGCAGCACTGTTCGGTGTCTACGGATTCCTGGCGATAGGGTTTGTCCTCTTGATTCTGCGCTACATCCGTCCACACATGGTGTTTGATGAGAAGTTGATGAAAACTGGTTTCTGGTGGCTCAACATAGGTCTGGTCATGATGTTATTAACCAGCTTGTTGCCAGTCGGTTTGATTCAGTTCTACGCAAGTGCCAGCGAAGGCTTCTGGTATGCACGTAGCGAAGCAGTCATGCAGAGCGACATCCTTTACACCTTACGTTGGGTTAGAACTATCGGTGACGTGGTCTTCATCGTCGGTGCTCTAGCAGTAACCTGGCAAGTGATTAAAGGGTTGCGTGAACCAGCTGAAGGTACTCAACCAATCGGCGTACCTGTTAAAGAAGGTGCTTAATCAAAATTACAAACCATAACATTGCCCCGAAACGATTGAGGTGCCGAAAGGCACCTCTTTTTTTATTTAAGATTTAATAGAAATGGTTACGATAAATACTCAGCGTGAAACTTTAAGTGCTGCTCAATGAAACTGGCAATAAAGTAATAGCTGTGATCATAGCCATCATGTCTTTCGATAGTCACCGGCGCTGACTTTTCGTGAGCAATCGCTTCCAAAGCTTCTGTTTTAAGTTGCTCCACTAAAAACTGATCCGCTTGGCCTTGTGATATCAGCATAGGAGTTTTTTGTTCGGCTTGCTGCAACAGGTAACAGCTATCGTATTGTTGCCACTCATCTTTGTCATCGCCTAAATAGGCAGTGAAGGCTTTTTGTCCCCAGGGGCAATTCATGGGATTAACGATAGGGCTAAATGCCGAAGCTGAAACAAACATTTCCGGATTACGCAAAGCAATCATCAGTGCACCATGTCCACCCATCGAGTGTCCAGCAATCGCTTTCTTATCGCTCACTGAAAAGTTGCCTTCAATGATCTGTGGTAGTTCACGCGTAACATAATCATACATCTGATAGTGCTTTGACCACGGCTCCTGAGTGGCGTTGACATAAAAGCCCGCGCCTTTTCCCAGGTCATATCCATCATCATCAGCAACATCATCGCCACGCGGACTGGTATCTGGCGCAACGATCATCATGCCAAGTTCTGCAGCCATGCGGTGCGCCCCAGCTTTCTGCATAAAGTTTTCATCAGTGCAAGTCAGCCCTGAGAGCCAATATAAAACTGGGACCTTCTTTCCTTGCTCCATCTGCGGAGGTAAGTACACTGCAAAACGCATCTCACAATTCAATACCGATGAAGAGTGAGTAAATTGTTTATGCCAACCTTCAAAGCTTTTATTAGCTGAAATTTCATTAATACTCATAACTACTCCCTTAGTAATGAATCACGCTGCGAATACTTTTGCCTTCATGCATCAGGTCAAAGGCTTCGTTTATGTTTTCAAGTGGCATGGTGTGGGTAATAAAGTCATCCAGCTTAAACTCACCAGCAAGATAACGTTCAACATAATCAGGAAGTTCAGAACGACCTTTAACGCCACCAAAAGCGGTTCCTTTCCACACACGACCAGTTACCAGTTGGAATGGACGAGTACAGATTTCTTGCCCTGCGCCAGCGACACCTATAATTACAGACTCGCCCCAACCTTTGTGACAACACTCTAGCGCTGAACGCATAACATTAACATTGCCGATACACTCGAATGAGTAATCAACGCCACCATCGGTCATCTCAACAATCACTTCCTGAATAGGCTTGTCATAATCTTTTGGATTGACGCAATCAGTTGCACCAAGCTTTTTAGCAAGTTCAAATTTAGATTCATTAATATCAATGGCAATGATGCGACTGGCTTTTGCCATCACAGAACCAATCACTGCCGATAAACCAATACCGCCCAATCCAAAAATTGCAACAGTCGCTCCCTCTTCGACTTTAGCGGTGTTCATCACCGCGCCCATGCCCGTTGTGACGCCACAGCCAAGCAGACAAACTTCTTCAAGCGGTGCTTTTGGATTAACTTTGGCCAGAGAGATTTCAGGTAGAACAGTATATTCGGAGAAAGTCGATGTGCCCATGTAATGATAAATGGGCTTGCCATTAATTGAGAATCGCGTTGTGCCATCTGGCATCAACCCTTTACCTTGAGTTTCGCGAATTTGCTGGCACAGATTAGTTTTGCCAGACAAACAGAATTTACACTCACCGCATTCTGGCGTGTACAAAGGAATCACATGGTCACCCGGCTTAACGCTGGTCACACCCTCACCAACCGACTCAACTATGCCACCGCCTTCATGTCCTAGAATACTGGGGAATACGCCCTCAGGATCATCACCTGACAAAGTAAAAGCATCTGTATGGCAAACACCTGTCGCCACAATCTTAACCCGAGCCTCGCCTTTTTGCGGTGGCTGGACTTCAACTTCTTCAATTGACAGTGGCTTACCCGCCTCCCAGGCCACAGCGGCTTTACACTTAATCACTTCGTTCGACATAAGACTTTCCTTCATGAATCAATTTGATTAGCAAACCTTACAACAGTACTCAATAATTGCAATGAAAGCTGCATGCTCGGTCATAAATAATAACTATTAACTAAAAGCATAATTTACCATTGACCTGTGAAATAAATGTAAGTGATTAAGGATGATTAGCGATGGCATGGATTTTATATGAATATTTGGTTACAGTTGGATCTATTATCAGTCAGCTCAATTCGCTAAAAGCTCTATGGAAAAATACGAAGACCTTCTTGTCTCCCTGCGTAAAATCATTCGCTCCAATGATCTCTATTCCAAAGAGCTTGCTAAAAAAGCAGGTGTTACTGGCCCACAACTTCTGATCCTCAAACAAATCAGTCGCACCAAAGTCATTTCACCAAAAGAGCTGGCAGAAACACTGAACTTAAGCCAAGGCACTATCACCAGCATTATTGACCGGATGCAGGACCGCGATCTGGTCACACGGATAAGAAGCCAAACCGACAAGCGTCGTTTTAATTTATCTCTTACGGAAAAAGGCGAAGTATTATTAGAATCAGCCCCACCACCAATGCAGGATTATTTCATCGAACGATTTAATAGATTGGAAGACTGGGAGCAAACTCAACTATTGGCCGCCTTTCAACGCGTCGCCAGCATGATGAATGCACAGGAAATTGAGCCACAGACAAATATAGAGCAATAGTTGAATTGCTGATTAAAGTTTATTTACTCTGACCCCATTAGTTTCCACAATACTTTCCCAAAGAACTTTCATCCATCACAGCTTATATATGTCTTTTGTTCAATATAAAGACCATATTCATTTTCCCGACCACTTAATCTCAAGCACTTACCAATATCAGAGTCGGAAATCATTCTTTTTGAAAGGAACAATGTATTACCTTTTGAAGTCTCCAGATTTTCAACTCTAACTTTCCAAGTTGACCAGTTGAACTTATTATTATCTAGTTTATTAACTCTGACCTCAATGAAAGATTCATTATCAGCAAATAGTCTTAGTTGCCAGTGGTCGATAGTCACGCTCATAAATCCAACAGAAAAAAGTATAACTGCAGGGCCAAAAATAATCGCCAAAACTGCTCCAATCTTTGTGTCAGCATGATTGAATATATTTCTAAACCCTCTGACTCCATTATTTTGTTTTAAAAAAATATTTAAGTAAAGTAACGTAGCCAATATAAGTACAAGCGATAAACCAAAGTTAGACAAATGTAATCCTGGTGGCCCAAAACTATATATCGGCCAATTAAGTGTAAGTATAAGTGAAACGCACAAAGGAATGGTGCTACACATTACTACGATAAAAGAGACTCTTAAAAATTTATTTATCAAATCAATACCTCCACGGAGAAATTAGGCTTATTCTTATGACTTCTTGTTCATTTATCTCCCTCTGAATTTGAAAAAAAACAAGTTTTGGACACCCACTAACTTTTAGCAAAGATTACCAGACAATGGTTATCACCAATAGCTATTTATTCTGAACCAACCATTTCTCCTGTACTTTAATTTTTACGTTAGAAAATAAAAAAGGCAGCTTAGAAGCTACCTTTTTCAAATTTCACCAATTTCTTTTCGCCTTTAGGCAACCCAGCCTAACTCATGGGCTTTTGCAGCGGCCATTTTAGGCACATCATTTTCGATGAAGTGGTGATGCAGAAGTTGCACGCCAAGCACGTGGTTAAGGATGGCATCCATCTGTACTTTATCCTCTCGTGGTACGCTTGGATCATCATTTTTCCTGATCATATCCTGTAGCGCACCATAATCAATTAGGCCTGCTTCAGCGACTTTTTCTTCGCTGGCGAACTCTTCCATCAGTTCCATCAGGGCATTCCATTTTTTCTTATCGGTATGCGCTGGTGGTGCCATAAAAGCGAACTTCTGGCGTTTGTATAAAGTTTCTGGTAGTAGGCCTTTCATGGCTTCTTTTAGGACGTATTTCTCTACCGGGCCTTTGATTCGCATTTGTGGTGGAATATTTACCGCGTATGCCGCCAGATGATGATCAAGGAATGGTGGACGCGCTTCCATAGAGTTAGCCATATCCACACGGTCCCCGCCCCAGGTCAGAATTTGACCTTCTAACATGGTTTTAATCCAGACATATTGCGCTTTATCCAGAGGATGACGACCTTCTAACTGAGTTTCATCAAACTGTTCAGCCATCGCTGTGCCCGGATCATAATCACTGATATTGGCCTGATGATCTTTGCTCATTAATTGACGCGCGAATCCATCACAGCCCATCCAGTTTTGAATACAGGTTGGTGTAAAGCCTACTTTGGCATCAATCGCATCGGAGCGGAATGCTTCTCTCGGTAACATGGCGCCCTTGAACAGCTTGTTTGATTCGGCCAGAGTTGATTGCATTTCTTTGCGCAGATTTTCTGGCAGGTCATCCAGCCCGTACAGGAACATGTCATTACGGAATGCAGGATAGCCAGCAAATAATTCATCACTACCCTCGCCCGTCAATACCACCTTGTAACCCTGCTCACGAACCTTCTGACTCATCAATAGTTTTGCGACACCCAGAGTGTTGTAGATGGTTCGTTCTGTGTGCCAAATGGTTCGCTCGAAATGGTCATACAGATGTTCTGCTGAAAGCGGCAGAATAATTTGCTCTGCGCCCACCATTTCTGCCATTTCGCGGGCAATCGGTGTTTCATCATAATCGGCATCATCAAAGCCAATGGTAAAGGCTTTAACTGGATCCTGACGCACTGACGCAGACAAGCCAATAATCGAACATGAATCGATACCGCCTGAAAGATAGGCTCCAACGGGAACGTCAGCATTGAGACGGTGTTGAACCGCTTCAAGCAAGTTCTCACGCACGCCATCGATGTATTCCTGTTCATCTTTTACATCCAGATGCGCTTCGGCTTGTGGGAAATCAATGTCCCAGTATTTATGCTGAGAAATTTCCAGCTTTCCATTGCGACGTTGAATTTTAATCCAATGACCCGGAGGTACCTGATTAACGCCTTTAAACGCCGTTGAACCAGGAATCATCACCTGAATCAGTTGGTGGTATAGACCCTGCGAGTCAATCTCACGCTTAACTTCAGGATGTGCGAATAGCACCTTTAACTCAGAACCAAACACCACGCCATGTTCTGTTTCTGTCCAGTACAAAGGTTTAATACCAAAACGATCACGCACCAGATACATGGTTTCTTCTTCGCGATCATAAATCGAGAAGGCAAACTCACCGCGCAAGTTCTCAACGGTTTTTTCGATGCCATAGTGCGGATACATTTGCAGCACAATTTCAGAGTCGCTTTTGGTCTGATAACGTGCGCCCTGCGCCGTCATATCGGCACGAATACGCTGGAAGTCATAAAACTCACCGTTATGCACCATCATGTAACGCTGGTCATCACTGACAAGAGGCTGTCGCCCGCGTTCTTCATCCAGATCGATAATGGTCAGCCGCGCATGACTCAGGCCTACACCAACACCTTCTGGATTGTAATAACCGAAGTTATCAGGCCCTCGGTGATATTGAATGGCCGCCATGTTGACGAGTGTTTGTGCATCAATAGTTCGATCTTTGTCACGATGAATTACACCGGCAATACCGCACATATAAAAATTCTCCTTGGAATCTTATCTAAAAAATTTTTGAAATCAGGTTTAAACGCTTTTTCTAGTGGGACAACCTCATTCTTGAGTCAATGAGGTTGTGGCTAGAGACTATTTAACCTATATAACATCCATCACCATTTCGGTTCTTTCCACCATGCAGGTTAGCAAGGCCATGCGCAGGAATACCGCACCGCGCGCCTGTGAAAAGTACCAGTTGTGAGGCGTTTCATCTAAATCAGTTGATAGCTCATCACCTCGCGCCAATGGGTGCAAAATGATGCCATCTTCTTTTAAAGGTGATTGAGCGTTTAATACAAACTTATCACCATGCGATTCAAAGTCATCACCGACCCATGCAATCGCGTTAATATAAACCACATCCAGTTCAGGCAATTCCTTGTTTAAACGATTGGTTAAACGTAGATTTAAACCTGCTTCTTCAAGCTGTTCTCTTTGTCCTTCTGTGAAAATATCATCATCGGTCTTGTCATGAATAATGACAACTTCTTCAAAGATTTCAGGGAACAATGAAAAGATTTTTAACAGGCTTCGAACTGTTCTCATGTAATTTGGTAAACCGACAATACCAACACGAATTTTCTGTGGGTTGTCTTTCAACAATTCAGGACGCCATTTAAATATAGTATATAGATCCGCCATGGCCTGAGTTGGGTGCTCATCGGTTCCGTTACCGGCATTGATAATCGGAATGCGTAAAGTCGATGTCATTTCTTTTACCGAGTCTTCATTTGACTCACGTAGCACCACACAGTCGCCATAGTTGTTAAACATCTCACCAATGTCAGCCAGTGATTCGCCTTTAGCGATACCGGTAGTTGAGCGGTCAGTGATGGACATAATGTCACCACCCAAGCGATGCCAGGCACTTTCAAAAGACAAACGCGTACGCGTACTGGGCTCATAAAAAGCACTGATTAAAATCTTACCTTTTAATGGCGTATTAAAGCGCTTCGGGTTGCTTTCATATTTACTGGCCAAACGAAACAGTTGCAGAATAGTTTGGCGATCAAATTGGTCGCAGCTAATGATGTGTTGATTCGCTAACTTAACAAGCGCATCACCATCTTCTTGAATCGTTTTCAATAATGCTTTGGGGTGTGCATCACCAAAGACATCAGGTTTTGCTCTGGAAAATACCAGATCTTCATCTTTCAATTGGTCTACCATAATTGGTCCTTTAACCAGTCTCTTACGAGTAACACTATGAGGATGATTGGCGACAGACAGGTCACTGCCATCGCCGCGAGAATTAAAAATTGGAGCGCATCAAAAGACATTAGCATGTTACTTCTCCATATTTGCTAAACGGTTCCAGTCAAACTGATCGTCTTTGAGCATCAGTCCCAGCATACAAACAATAAATGACACACAGCAACTGATTAATGCACCGACGTAAAAGCCAATGCTGAAATAGCCAATCAGTCCACAAGTTGTGCCTAATGCCATGGCTGCTCCGGCAAATTTACCAGACAGTCTTTGCTGATAAAGTCCTAACACAATCGGCCAGATAGCACTTGCCACAAATGCACCTGCCAGATTCAGAACTTCACCTAAAGTCCCTGCTCTTGGCAAACAGATGAGCCATGTTGCAAAACCCAGCATCAAAATTACGTGACGACCGACTTTTTCCAGTTTTTTATTATCGGCCTGCTTGTTGATAAATCCTTTGTAGATATCTTTGGTGATCAAGTCGCTGGTTGCAGCCAATAAAGAATCAAGGCTCGAAGCTAGCGCAGAAAAGACCACAATGAACACGAAAATTGCACCGACTGAACCTAGTAGTTTCGCTGCCACCATTGGCCCAACCATATCCGCTTCTGCTGGATAAATGCCTAGCGCAGGAGCTGCCAAAGCAATGAAGCCTGTGACAATCGGAATAGGCAACCATAATAAACCGGCCAACAGATAAGCGCGTTTACCGATTCCTTGACGGAAAGCCAAGGCTCGAGACCACCAGACATTTGAATGGAAAATCTCACCAATACCAAAGAAGATATTGTTAAACAAAAACATGATGGCCGCAGGGAATAATAAGTTCAGCAGTTGCGGATGTTCCTCTTTCGCTGACTCATAAACAGTATCCAGGCCAACCGTTTGGTAGCAGACATAACCAATGATCAATACACCAAATAGGATGATCAGAGTTTGCACATAGTCAGTGGCAATAACCGCTCTGAGTCCACCCAGCAAGGTGTATCCGACACAGATGATTAATATCGCTGTCATACCGAGGTGATAGCTAAGACCACTCAAGGTGGATAGCAAAACACCACCGGCCATGCCAAGACTGACCAGCCAGCCAAGGGCATAACAAAAGGATACGATGAGAAAGATGATCCAGGCGACTTTACCGTAACGCACCCGAATGAAGTCACCACAGGTGTAGCCCTGCGGCATCAGCTCTTTAATACGTTTCGCCATCGGCGCGAATAGGATCAAGCCCAGAGCAGCCATTGAATAACCGACCATGCCCCAGATACCAAACTGATAGGTCAACTGTGGTGCTACTAAAGTCGTATTACTGGTGATCCAGGTGGCCATTGCCGTTGCCGAAGCAAAAGCGAAACCCACATTACGTCCGGCCAGCATGAAGTCATCCAGGTCTTTATTTTTTCGGCCTAACCACCAACCGAAAAAGATCCAGATCACACCAAAAGCCACCAACAGGCTTGCTGCCATCGTTATTGAAATAGGATTAAAGTCCATGAGTTAGTCTTCTGTTGAAGTTTCTTTTGTGCGAAAGGCTCTAGAAATCATGTAACCAATGAGAATGGCGAACATCACCGCGCCAATACCAAAAACCAACCATACGCGCTCAAGGGGATGGTGCTCTACGGTAACTGTGGCTACATTACTTAAGACGTTCTGCTGTTCATCCAGCAGACGAAGGAAGTAGGTTCCATCATCGTACCCCGTCAGATGAATCTTGTTCTGATAGGTAATATCCAGACGTTGCAACTCAGGCGAAAAGCCTTCGTTGGTTGCCAATTGAAGATATTTGGGAGCTTGGTAAGCAGAGTCAGTCAAGACTTGCTCGTCTTCACTTTGATTTGTAGTCAAACTATTCCATTCAACACTAAAGTAACCGGCGTTAGAACTTTGCTCTTGTGGCATCAGCTCAAACTCGCAAGCACTTCCTTCGCAACCCGAAGAAATTGCTGCGCTACTGAATGTAACAATGGAAAAAATGACCGCAATCAGGTGTAAGGCCATAAAAGTTATGCTGTCTTTGCAAAGACAAGCCACTTTAGCAAAGCTTTGTATTCAAATCAAATTGGCTGACTAAAGATTAATCACTTACAATAACCTACAGTAATTTGCTAGGGTATAAGCAATAATTCAAAAGGAGGATGGCTTATCTATTCCGTAAATATTGAACGAATTGAAAAAGACTTATATGAGCTAGCCAACTTTGGTTTTAATCCAAAAGATAAAGGCATCTACCGCCAAGGTCTTACCGAGGTGGACATGCAGGCTCGTCGCTGGGTCATGCAACAGTTCGAGGCTAACGGCCTGACAACTCATATGGATGGTGTCGGCAATGTTTGTGGCCGATTAGGTGACCCCGACAAACCCGCCATTATCATTGCCTCGCACCTCGACTCAGTACCAGCAGGTGGTATGTTTGATGGTACTCTGGGCGTTATGGCAGGCTTGGAGTGCATTCGCGTACTTAGGGAAAATAATATCGAACCCAAGCATCCCATCGAAATCATAGGCACCAGTGAAGAAGAAGGTCGCTTTGGCGGCATGCTGGGTGCCCAGGCCTTAAGTGGTAATCTCAATTTTCAATGGCTGGAGTCTGCTCGCGATCCCAAAGGTGAGTTTCTAAAAGATGCGATGCAACAGTGTGGACTGGATATTCATGATGCGCTGCATTGTCGACGCGACCCCGGCAGTATCAAGGCCTTTCTCGAGTTGCATATCGAGCAGGGACCCGTGCTCGAAAAACAACAGAAAACCATAGGCGTTGTTGACGGCATATCCGGCGTATTTAAATGGCTGGTCAAACTTAAAGGTAAAGCCGACCATGCCGGTACTGCACCGATGGATATGCGCAGTGATGCCTTTATGGGTGTCGCCGATTTTGCCCATGAGATCAGCCGCATCATTGATGAGGAAGGCACCGATAAAACCCGCCTGACCATTGGCCGTGTAGATTTAAAGCCCGGTTATGCACACACCATTCCCGGTGAAGCGCACTTTACATTGGTCGGTCGTGACATGAGTGAAGAAGTCATGCAGCAAGTTGCTAACAGCTGTGGCAAGGTGCTCTCCTCTATCGCCCGCAAGCATAAGTTACGCTTTGAGTACGAGCAGATGAGCTGGCTGGAACCAAAATATTTCAGTCCCAAACTGGTGAATTTGATAGAGGAAAAGGCAAAAGAGTTGGGCTATAGCCATTTACGAATGCCCAGTGGCGCCGGTCATGATATCCAGTTCTTTACTGACATTACTCCAACTGGACTTATTTTTATTCCCAGCGTTGGCGGCGTCAGTCACGCACCGGATGAATGGTCGCATTGGCAGGATGTCGAGCAAGGCTCTAACTTATTGTTAGCAACTTTATTGGAGTTATGCCAGGAAACCGATGACGGAAAACTGGCACTCAGCTAAACTTCTTTTGCTAACAGCCAATAAAAAAGCAGTAGCCAACGACTACTGCTTTTTTTATGACTAACGGTTTATTGATTCTGTTTGCTGCTTACCAATACAGCAAGCGAACTGTTTTGATTACGCTGCCTGTTCAGACTCCTTTTTATGCTCAAGGACTCTGTCCGACTTTTTGTCTGAACTGGCTTCTGAAGTACCAATCTCGATGGTACGAGGTTTCATGGCTTCAGGGATTTCCTGCTTCAGGTTAATGGTTAATAAACCGTTGTTCAGATCAGCTGATACGACTTCTACGTGATCAGCTAAATTAAATTTACGTTCAAAGGCACGATAAGCTATGCCTTGATGCAAGAACTTGCGTTCTTCTTCGGTTTTTTCTTTACGTCCACGAACTGTTAGAACACCTTTCTCAACCTGGATGTCCAGTTCATGGCGACCGAAACCAGCAACAGCTATGGTTACGGCGTATTTATTTTCATCAAGAACTTCGATGTCATAGGGTGGGTAACCGTTAGAAGATTGTTCGCCTCGCAATGTGCTATCCAGTAAAGATGCCATACGATCGAAGCCAACACTACTACGGTACAATGGACTTAAGTCAATTCTATTCATAATCATATCCTCCAATAGAAGCAATATATTGTTAATGTTTATGAGCCCTAATCTCTCAGAGACTTAGCGCTCACGATCCTATTTGGGGATAGCCTTATATTATTTCAAGATACCAACTAAAAATATTAGACAAAAAAATAGCCACCCGAAGATGGCTATCAAGTTTTGATGGTTAAAGTTACTCGCCGATATGCTCTTCGAGGAAATCTAAAATTTTCTCAAAAGACTCAACACGGTACTCAACTTTCTGGAAACCGTGGCCATCTTCACGGTAGAAAGTATCATACTCTTTACCAGCTTCCTTCAGTTTTTCTTCCAAGAACTGTGCATTATCAAATGGAACCCTTACATCGTCCTCTCCATGCACTATTAAAAGTGAAGCTTTAAGTTTATCCACATGATAAGCAGGCGAGCGCTCACGAATTTTTTCTTTAGTATTTTCACCAATAACTTGAGTAATGTAGTTATCTCTTGCTTTAGAGTTGCCTCTAAAGGAATCTGCTTTTGTCCACTGAAGATCCATTTCATAGATACCAGCTTCTGGAATTGAACACTGATACAGGTCTGGCTCCTTAACCACTGCTTGCATTGAGGCATAACCTCCATAACTTCCACCATGAATACAAATACGGTCTTTGTCGGCTAGACCTTTCTCAATCGCCCAGAGAGTTGCATCGGTTAAGTCATCTTGCATCTTACCACCCCACTCTGCATCCCCTAGATCTCTAAAATCCTTACCATAGCCGCCTGAGCCACGGAAGTTCAACTGTAGAACAAGATAGCCGCGGTTAGCTAGTAGTTGTGCTCGCCAATCATAACCCCAACTATCCTTGACCCAATAAGGTCCACCGTGCGGGTACACCACCATTGGAAGCTTTTTTGGAGCTAATCCATTTGGAATGGTAATCTGCCCATACATTTTTAAACCATCACGAGATGTCATTATAAATGGTTCAACCGAGGCCATTTGCTCTGGCTTGATATGCGGCATAGAACTTGCAATGTATTTTGCTTTATTATTTTCTCGATTAAATAGGAAAAAATCGCCAGGGTTTTTATCACTATAAACTGCAACCATGGCTAACTTATTATCATCACTATAGCCTGTCATAATAATATCTTGCCCCTGAAAGCTGGCACGCAAAGATTTATGGAATGCAACCTCTCCAGCTACTGAGTCATCACTCAAGTAAAAATATTCAGGATATCCCGGCTCGTAAGTAACACCTATTACCTCTCCTTGAGCGCCATATAAACCGCCACCTATATCTACATCCGGATGGCGATGCAGGAACTTAATTTTTCGTGATCTTAAATCAAGTTCAAACAACCCTGTGACGCCTTCATGGTCAAGATCATGGTTGGAAACAAAGTAAAATTTATCGTTTTTCAGGTTAAAACCAATACCACCTACAACAGGAATTCCCTCATGCTTTACAGGAAGCTTTAAGGTTGTCCAGTTACCCTGCAAATCCTTAATATGGAGTCGTGATACATCATCGGTGATATCATCTTTGTTTACAGGGTCATACTCAACAGCAACTCTTGGCACTTCATTTAGATCCACATTAATAGAGCGGATAACTGCATCTGAGCCGCCTACTGGCTTAGGAGAGTCACTGTTATAAAATAATTGCCCAGTGTAGACATCCATTCTGTGGAGTTTCATGCCACCTTTTTCAGTCCAATGAGACTTACCAATTAAAATTTTGTCATCATCATCTTTTAAACGGCTGATGTATCTGATGCCAGAACGCTGAAAATCCCATAGTTGGACGCGTTTAGTGCCATCAATATTACCAGCGACCAGCCGATAATCTTTATCAGCACCATCCCATAATCCAGTGATATTACTAGCACGCATTAGTACGCGCTCGTTATTTACCCAAAAAAAGAAGTCTACTTGTCGTTCATCACCAACATCAAATGAAGTTAAAATTTTATTATCGGCAATATTCATTACTGCCAATTTAACTTCAGAACCATCTTCGTAGGTAAAGGCAATATGTTCACCATCCGGCGATACTTTTGCACTTTTGAACTGAGATTTTTTAGCGAAATCCTCGATGGGAATTATTTTTGAGTGGGCGGCGCCTGTTATAAAAAGTGCGGCTGCCAGAGTAATTAATAAATTAAAAAGCTGTTTCATGACGTTCCTCTAGCCATTGTTCGAATTATAAAAACCTGTCCACAATAAAGTGATTCAATGTATTTGTATAGCTTGGTTTTGTATCAAATCAAGCTGGTTTATGTCGTTTATTGATTTATAAGTAGCAGTAAGCCTAACCACTGAGAGAATCTGAGATATTTCTTTGCCAAGGTGATTTTTTATTTTTTCTTTTCTGCCAGTTTTTGTAACACCAAACCTACCGCAAAATTACCGAAGGTCGCTGTGATGTGGGTAGCAGATCCCATTCCAACATCACAGGCCATTCTTAAGGCTCTATCTGAATCAGGTTTGGCTTGAGTAATACCGCCGCCTGGCAATGGATACGAGAGTTGTTCAGTAGAGTAAACACAGGGGACTTGATATTTGCGCTTGGGATTGCTGGAAAAGCCATAGTCATAGCGCAGAATGGAGCGTGTTTTAGCCAGCAATGGGTCATTGTGGGTTCGCGTCAAATCGGCAATAGTGATTTGGGTTGGATCGATTTGTCCACCAGCACCACCGACACAAACAATACGGATCTTGTTACGCTTACAGAATCGGATCAGTGCGGCCTTGCTGCGCGCACTGTCAATAGCATCAACAACGTAATCAAATTCAGTAGAAATATAATCCCTGACATTATCAGGCTTGAGCAAATCTTCAATGATAGTGACCTTACAATCTGGGTTAATCTGTTCGATTCGTTCCTTCAATACTTCGGCCTTTCCTTGACCAATGGTGTTTTCCAGCGCCACCAGTTGGCGATTGATATTGGACTCGCTAACTTCATCTGGATCAATCATGGTGATTTTTCCAATACCTGAACGCGCCAACGACTCAACAGCCCATGACCCGACACCACCAACGCCAATGACACAGACATGAGATTGCTGAAAATTGTCCAATGCTTTCTGCCCATAAAGTCGGGCAATTCCGCCAAATCGAATATTCACAAGAAGGTTTGCTTTAAGAAAGATGTCACGATTATAGCAAGCGATGCGTCGATTAGTTAACACACTGAAGGACTTAGCAGTGGGTTTTTAACAATAAAATGCTTAGAATAGCGACAACTAACAACCATAGGTTTAGAGGGTAAACTATGAAATTTAATAAATTATTCCTGGCAACCACCATTTTAGCGACTTCAAGCATTGCTTCAGCTGATGTCATTGGTGTCTATGCAGGTGCACAAAAGTGGAACTATGATATCGATGGTTATGTAAGAACTGGCTCCGAAAATATCGATTTTAATGATGACTTAGGCTATGACGATAGCGACGACAATAGTTACTTTGTAGCTTTAGAGCATCCAATTCCAGTTCTGCCTAATATCAAAATCCAGCAGAACAATCTTGAGGGTCAAGGCCGTGGTACCGCCAGTCAGAACTATACGTTTGGCTCTGTTCCGTTTTTAGCAGGAACACCAACAGTTTCTAACTATGACTTCAGCAATACCGATTACACTCTATACTATGAAATTCTTGATAACTGGGTAAATCTCGATCTTGGTATTACGGGAAAGCAATTTGATGGTTTTGTAGACGTTGGCGTTGAGGTAACAACTGGAGGCCCAATAGTTTCAAGAGTTGATTTTAAAGGCACAGTGCCAATGCTATACGGCAAAGCACAGTTTGACTTACCATTAACTGGCTTTAATGTAGGCAGCACCATGAACATCGGCCAAACTACTGATGATAAAATCAATGACTATACTTTGTATTTTGGATATGAAGGTGAGACAGGCTTTGGTTTTGAAGTAGGTTACCGCAACTTCACGGTAGAATTTGATAACTTTGATGACTTATCAACAGACTTCACTTTCGACGGTTACTACGCCAGCTTGAATTTCCATTTCTAGTCTGTTTGGGGCGAGTGCATATTCGCCCCTACTCTTCTTCATTAGACTTTAATAACTTCTCTCGATACATCAACGCCATCACCAGGATTACGGCTGGAATCCCTAAGAAAGCAGTGTAAATAAAGAAAAGCTCATAACCCCAGCGATCGATATCTGCGCCACTGAATCCGCCAAGAATCTTACCGACCAATGTCATCAATGACGTATAGAGAGCATATTGAGTAGCGGTAAACTCTTTATTCACTAATGTCGCGAAATAGGCCATCAAAACACCTTGAGCGAAACCTCCTGCCAAGTTGTCCGCACTAATTACGGCAATCAGTAGCTCATTACTTTTAGGCAAAGTAGCCATATGGGCAAACAGTAAATTAGTCATCATAACCAGTAATGCACCGGTATAAAGACACCTTAATATACTGACCCTATTAACGGCTATCCCGCCAATAAAAGCTCCAACAATGGTCATTATTAAGCCATAAACTTTCGAAATCTCAGCAATCTCGGTTTTGCTGAAGCCCATATCGTCATAGAAGACATTGGTCATGACCCCCATGACTAGATCGCTTACTCGAAAAGCCATGATAAAGGCAATGATGACCAGCCCCCACCACCTGAACCGGATAATAAAATCGACAAAAGGTGAAATAATGGCTCGGATGATATGCTGAGAAACACTACTATGCTGAATGAAATCTTTCAATCGTGTGCTGGTTGCGGGAACGATATTTAGTAAACGATTAGTTACTCGGTGATCCAGCTCTGAGTGGCCAATAGCTTTTTCAACATGAGGTGGTTCCGGCGACAATAACCAGCCAATAAGCCCGATACTCATGCACAGCGCCATAATTTTATAGCTTACTTCCCAGTTGCCGCCAATTTCTGCGTCGGCAAGAATCAATGCACCAGCACCGGCGGCTATCATTGCCAGGCGGTAACCCATAATATACATGGCTGACGCTGCACCCTGCTTCTTATCATCGACACTTTCAACCCGGAAGGCATCGATTACGATATCCTGAGTTGCTGACAAGAATGCAGTAACGATTGCAAAACCGAGAATCATTGCCGTATTGACCGCTGCATCGGTAATCGCTATCGCCGACAGGCAGGCTGTGATACCGACCTGAGCCACAAACAGCCAGCTGCGTCGTTTCCCAAACAGCTTATCCAGAAATGGAATTTTTAAATTATCAACTAATGGAGCCCATAGCACTTTGATGGAATACGCCAGACCAATCCATGATGCATAGCCAATATCGCTGCGTGTGATTCCAGCATCTTTTAGTAGCAGTGAAAATGTCCCCATCACCAATAAAAAGGGTAAACCGGCAGAAAAACCGAGCAGCAGCATGCGGATAACTTCCGGATGGAAGTAAACGAAGCCTTTCACATAAGATTGAAGTTTTATTGTGTTATTTTTCACTATAAGATGGTTTTTATTTGGTTAATTCACTATTTAGCATGATTTCTATTCTCGGGGCCGGCGCCATCGGCCAGCTGCTAGCTCATAAACTAACTGATGCCTCAGTCGAATGCCAGCTTATTGTCAGCGATACTGATAAATACTCCTCACAGAACTGGCAGTTCTGTGATCTCGACAAGAATATCAGAGTTAATCAACTTAGCAGCTCGTCCGCCAGTGAAACATCCCTTTTAGAAATTGTTTTTGTCTGCGTTAAGACGCCTCAACTAAGAGAAGCTCTGGACTCCATCAAGCATCGTTTAAGTGACCATAGCCAGCTGGTTTTGTTCCAAAATGGTATGGGTCATGAAGACATCGCCAAGCATTTTGTATCTGAGCAGAATATATTCTTTGCCAGCAATACTCATGGTGCTTATCGAGAGTCTAGTCAAAACCTGGTTTATGCAGGTGCAGGACAAATTATTGTAGGAGCCTTAAATCAACAGTCTCCACCTAAATGGTTTAATCAATTGAGTGAGGTCAACAGCGGATTAGAATTTGAATGGGTCAATGACATAAGGCCCATACTTTGGCGTAAGCTACTGATCAATGCCGTTATCAACCCCTTAACCGCTATCCATCGCTGTAAAAACGGTGAACTTATAAATGAGCAATACCAGCCTCAGTTGCTTGCACTCATTGATGAAACCCGCCGGTTCGCAAAGGAAATGAAATTCGGCTTTGCAGAAGATATAAAAGCCATCATTCTCGATGTCATAAAGCAAACTGCAAACAATTATTCTTCCATGTATCAGGATGTTGTTGCAGAAAGAACGACTGAAATTGATGCCATTAATGGCTATTTGCTGGATCAGATGGAAAACAAACAATTCCATGCCCCGCATCACTGGGCTTTATGGAGTCAGTTTCATGTTTTGTATCCGCCTTTAAAGCACCAGGCAGAGGAAAAGTCTAAAGAGTTTGATCAGCTCACCTACCATGTCACTCAGGAGCATGGCACCGAACGGCCTTTTACTGGTCAATACAACATGCACCATGAACAAGGAAGCTATAAGTGTGTGTGCTGTGGCTCAGTGCTATTCGATGATAAGGGTAAATTTGAGTCAGGTTGCGGTTGGCCTAGTTTCGATCGTGCTCAGAATAATAAAGCCATCGCCTACCGAGTGGATAACAGCCATAATATGCAACGCGTTGAAATTCTCTGCGCGCAGTGCGGCTCGCACCTTGGGCATGTTTTCGAGGATGGGCCAACTGAAACAGGTCAGCGCTATTGCGTAAACTCAGTGAGCCTGGACTTTGAGCCTGCCAATTAATACTTAGACTTCATTAAAGAGAAAAGTATGACACGTACCATTCAACTATTAATCTTCTGCGCCTTGACGGTTCTGGCAATCAGCGGCTGCCAGACTGCACCATCTGAATCTAATCAAAAACCAACTATTCTGGTGGGCGATATCAGCTACACGGATGTAATAAAAACTTATCCCTATTTCCTGGCTGCTAATTCCAACCTAAAAGCATCCCCAGCTTCTATTGAGCAACTAAAGTCAATTTCTGAGCCCACCCATCTAACGGTTTACTTTGGGGTCTGGTGTCATGACAGTATTCGAGAGGTTCCTCAGTTGATGCAGCTATTGGAAGAGATCAATAACCCCAATATCAGCTATCAGTTGATTTCTTTGGATAAGAGAAAGCAGGAACCACAGGGCAGAGCGAAAGCCAATGAAGTTCTTTACACGCCGACTATCGTGGTTTATCAAAACCAAGAAGAGTTAGGAAGAATCATAGAAAAGCCTGAGCAGGATCTGGCAAGCGATCTGGTGAAGATACTATCCACCACCAATCATTAAATCTCTTTATTTTAATTTAATCGTATCGCTTCAAAGCCTGAGCGACTTCTTAGCCAAGGCTGTATATCAGGAAATGACTTTGCCAGTCCTGCTATCAGTTGCTCGGCTTGCTGTTTAGATTTCAATTGATCAAACACTACAGTATAAAATAGCTGTCCCTTTACTTTTGTCCGAACCACACTGGCTCGATGTGACAAAGTATGATTAAGAGTATCAGCAAAAGATTGAGCCTGAGCTTGTGAGTTATAGGCCGCCAATTGAAGGACTTTAGGGTATTTCTTTTGGGATGGCTGTTCTTTTGTTATGGCGGGTTTAACAGCTTCAGAACCTGCTTCCTGTTCTAGTTCAACCTCTTGTTCAGTTTTTTTCTCAATCGTATCCTCTTCAGTAAGCAAGCCTAGCTTTGCTCCTTGCACCAATACTGGTGTATCAACTTGCTTTTGTGGATCAAGCTGTAACTCATCAGTGCCCTCAGCCTCTGGATCAGGAATCGTTTTCCAGAATCGATAATAACTAAGCCCCAAAACCTCTTTATTCTCCGCGCAACGCCAGCTTTTCTTATCTCCTGGAGCACAATACCAGTATTGATCTTCACCATCCGACTTTACGCCTTCACCATCAGGAGTACTGGCACAGGAACTAACAAGAAGAGCAAGACTTATGGCCGAGAGGCGCAATTTTAGGGAAGTGTTCAAATTCATGATGGTATGGCTTCGATCCTTGCGGTACCTTGTTTGCAAATGGAATGAGTTAAGACTAACTCAGTTAGCCACACCTGAAAAGGACTAAAACTCTAGCGGCAACTAATGCAGACTAGTTTTCGAGGGATTTTATGACTGGCTTTTTATTAAGGTACAGTTGCAAACGCACCTGATAATAATCAACCAGCTTGTCGCATTTCTCACAGTCATCATGCGAAGCCAGCTCTATAACCTTCAACTGGGTAGCGGTAGCTTTATCAAATTGTCCATTTGCTGCATAGGCGGCAGCCAGTGTATCGAGATAGCCATGACTTTCTGGATATTTCTCAATAACCTGCAAGGCAAGCGCTAGTCCCTGCTCTGGATCAAATAACTCAGTCCCCTGACTGACTACCTTAAGCCAGGCAAGGTTATTCATTGCCTGATAACTGCCCTGCTCTACCGCCAGCTGATACCAGTAAACCGCCTCATTGAAACTTTTACGGCCTTCGATATAGCCAAAATAAAAAGTATTGCCCATCCAGTATTGAGCGACTTTGTCACCTTGCTCAGCAAAGTTTTGCATAGTCTTAAGCGCATCCTGCTTTTGCTGGAGGCTAACTGAGTCATCCTTGGTGGTTAGAAAATAAATGGCGTTATGGAATTCTGCTTTCTGGTAACCTTGACGCGCGGAACGTTTCATCCACTTAGAAGCTTCCTGACTATCAACCTCAACCCCGAGTCCGCGGTACAACATCATGGCGTAATGATATTGAGCCGATTCATCACCAGACTTAGCACCTTTCTTGCAGTACTTTGCAGCAATCTTGTAACTTTTTGCATGATAATGCTGCTCACAGCGCTTCACATCTTCAGGCGATGCGCCGCATGCTGCCAGCATTAAAGCGAACAGTCCAAGCAAGCCAACAAGTAGGCCAAGTTGATAAGAGTTTGACAGTTTTTTCATCAGGGTCATTTACAATGCACAGCAGTTGCTCAATAGAGCAGTATTAACAAAACGCATAACGCTAATAAGGGCTAAATCAGCACCTAACAAGCAATAGGGACTGTATTATCGTTAAACTATGCGTAAAATGCACCCTAAACACAGTAAAACAAGAGGATTTTATGTCACGAAATATTACCGAACCACTTTCCCAGGAAGCCTTAGATACATTATTTTTAGAAGCCCGCACCTACAATGCCTGGCAGGACAAAGAGGTTTCCGATGAACTTCTGCATAAACTTCACGATCTGGTAAAGATGGGTCCTACGTCTGCAAACTGCTGTCCGATGCGCGTCATCTTCGTGAAAAGTGATGAGGCAAAAGAAAAGCTGAAACCATGCCTAAGCGAAGGAAATCAGGACAAAACCATGTCAGCTCCAGTCTGTGCAATTATCGGTATGGACATGGAGTTCTACGAAAAACTGCCTAAACTGTTCCCCCACACTGATGCCAAAAGCTGGTTTGTCGGCAAAGAAAAATTCATTGAGTCCACAGCGTTCCGTAATAGCTCACTGCAAGGTGGTTACTTCATTCTAGCTGCGCGTGCACTTGGTCTGGATTGCGGTCCAATGTCTGGCTTTAACCAGAAAATGGTGAATGAGACATTCTTTGAAGGTACAAGTATCAAAGCCAACTTCCTGTGTAATTTAGGTTATGGCACCGAAGAAAACCTCTTCCCACGCAGCCCACGCCTGGACTTTGATGAAGCCAACAAAATTCTATAACAATTAGAGCATTTTAAATAACAAGGAAAAGCAATGGATAAGAATGACGAATTTATTCATGTAGATGAGGAGCAGACTCCACAACCGAATAGTGGCCAGGCACAGGTGGTTTCGCCTGGCCGTGGTTACCATTGGGTTGAGCGTTCTCTTTCTGAAATTTTTGTTCCCCATTTTGGTAAATGGTTTCTGGCAGGCCTGATCTATAGCATCGTAACCACGGTGCTGCCTATGTTGGGAGCAGCCATCGCCATGCTGGTTCTGATTTTGAATCCGATGTTTCTTGCTGGTGGATATCTGGGCGCAAACAAAGTTCAGCAAAAAGCTGGTGACGTAACGCCACAGCAATTCTTTGAGGGCTTTAGCCATGCGCGCAAATTCGGCCTGTTAATTTACTGTGGTCTGTTTGCACTTGTTGGTACAGTGATCGTGTTTTTATTCGTTAACTCCATTGGTACCGAAACTCTGCAGTCGATTAACTGGACACTGTTACAGTCTGGCGGCAATCAGGTAGCGGTAGAAGCCGAGTTGAAAGCTTTAGCTGATATATTTGGCCCCTATATGCTTTGGATCTTTCTGGCATTTGTTGCCATTTCACTAGCCAACTGGTTTGCACCAAATCTGATTCTTTTCGCCGAACAGAATCCACTATCCGCACTACTAAACAGCTTCATCGGCGGTATTAAAAACATTTTACCGATGATAGTACTAGTACTGGTATTGATTGGACTGGGTATTGCTGTTGGCCTGATATCCATGATTGTTGGAGCTCTGGTATCAGCAATATTGCCGCCTCTTGCTGCAGACTTGTTATTGAGTACATTGCTAACAGCTGTGCTTATGCCTGTCATGGTCGGTGTTGGTTATATGTCTTATCGGGAAATTTATCTGGGTGATGTGAAGAAATCTCAAAATACCCTGTAGTTTTTCAAGGCATAAAAAAAGGCTTCCGAGTGGAAGCCTTTTTTGTATCCACTTTATTTCAAGTGGCGTTCAAACAAGTAGTAAATACGTTTATATTCATCCAGCCAGCTTGATGGTTCTGTAAAACCATGTGGCTCGATTGGATAAATTGCAGTTTCAAAGTATTCAGTCTTTTCCAGTTCAATTAATCGTTGAACCAGACGAACTGTGTCTTTGAAGAACACATTGTCGTCAACCATGCCATGAGCAATCAGCAACGGCTTATTCAAACCTTCGGCAAACTCAATGGGTGAACTGCGCTCATAAGCAACTGGGTCAACCTCTGGGGTATTCAAGATATTAGAGGTATAGCCATGGTTATAATGCGCCCAATCTGTCACTGGTCGTAGCGAAGCACCAGCAGCAAACTCATCGGGGGCCGTGAATAATCCCATAAAGGTCAGAAAGCCACCGTAGGAACCGCCATAGATTCCCACTTTTCTGCGATCAACGTTTACATTACTGGCCATCCAGTTAGCGCCATCCTGCAGATCCACTACTTCCGGTGTACCCATTCGGCGATAAATGGCTGTGCGCCAGTCACGACCGTAATTGGCTGATCCGCGATAATCAATATCCAGCACCACATAACCCTGTTGAGTCAGGAAGCTGTGGAACATAAACTCACGGAAATACAGTGACCAGCCCTGGTGTGCATTCTGCAAATAACCAGCACCATGAATGAAAATTACAGCAGGATATTGCTCCGCTCGCTCGGCATCAAAATCTGCTGGCTTATACAAACGCGCATGAATTGGCATATCAACATCGCGCGAAGGGATTTCTACATACTCTGGCTGCGTCCAGTTGACCGACTTGAACTCATCGGAAACGGTATCGGTTAACTGAGTTGCTTCCCCACCCTTAGCAGAAACCAAGTAAAGATCGGCGGGTCTGGTCGCCTCAGAGTGCTCAATGATCAGCTGAGAGCCATCAGGTGATAAGGTATAGTCATTTAAGCCGCCTAAATTAGTCACGGCTTGTGATTCACCACCATCTACCGCTACTCGATAGACCTCGAAAATTCCAGGATGCTTTTTATTGGCTCGATAGTAGAAGAATTTATTGTCCGGCGATAAGTTAACTGAATCAACCACATAACGACCTTTGGTCAAAGCATCAGCACTACGATTCAGCGTTTTGGTATAGAGGTGACTAAAGCCGGATTCTTCAGAGGTGTAATAAATCGATTTGTTGTTAATCCAGCCAAAATCATTGAAATTCCAGTCATTGATCCAGGCTTTATCACGCATATGGTGCTGGTTTTCCAACTCTTTATCATCAAAGTCGATAGTCGCAATCCAGCGATCTTTGTTGTCAGCTGAAAACAGCATAAACAATGCATTATTCCCGTCTGGCGACCACTGAAGTCCGCGGTCTGAACCCCAGTTAAAGATGGAAACATTACGGATACCCTCATGAGCCTCGTATTTCTTGTCCTGTCTACGCGCGGTGTCTCGCTTAATATCCGCTAGTGGATCATCTTCTATGTAAGGTAGGTCCTCGTAACTCAGCTCGAATTGCTCACGGGTTTGCAAATCCAATAAATGTAGAGTCTCATGGCGAGGTTCATAAGTACCTACTAACGCTCGCACCTCTTGATTTTCAACATAGCCATCTTCTGTCACAAAGCGCGGCATGTTGTCAGACTTACCGGTTTTATCAGACTTGTCATAGGTACCAACAATCACATAACGACCATTGGGCGACAGACTCAGTGTGCGAATTTCTTTATCTTTGCCCAAATACCAGGGTTGTGGTGCGTCGCGCTCAGAGCTTTCGGCAATTTGTTGCTTGCGCTTTTTATCATGCTCGCGCTGCTCCTGCTGCTGACGAATGTAGTCAAAATAACGCGTTTGCTGCTCATCAAGGAAACTCTTTTCCTGTTCTTTATCAGGATTTTCTTCCAGACGAACATCCACCAAATGGCTAATCAGGCCATCATTGAGGTTGATACTGTAAAAACTATTGCCCTGGCGATATGCAACACTTTGATTTCCAATAAAAATTGGAGTCCCTTCATTTTCAAGTGTCTTTGTCAGTTGGCGAACTTCACCGGATTCCAGATAGCGTACATAAAGATCGCCATTGAGATTGTATGCCTTTAAAAGTTTATTCTGACTTAAAACGCCATTACTGCCATCTCGCTCAAGCAGTTCCTTATCACTCAACTTCTTGGTCTGTTTGCTGGTGAGGTCGAGCTGATACCAGGCTTTCTCTTTATTGCCTACCAATTTCTGCTGGTAGTAAATGCTCTGGCCATCTGAGTGCCAATAAGCATTCTCAGGTGCATTGCCTATCCAGTCCGGGTCCGACATAACTTTGTTCAGGGTTAACGGCTGAGCCTGAATGGCTGCCGATGCCGCTGTCGATACCGCTGTCGATACCAATAATGCGCAACCCAGTAACGACTGTACCAGTCTCTGGGGGATTAGCTGTTTTTTCATGAATGGGACTCTCTACTCTACAAAACAAGTGCAACTAGCTTACCCAGCATAGCCCCCCAGTCAAGCTTTGCTGTGTAACCGAAAGTTATCCATAGCCGTTTTGTGACTTCAAGTTGAGTTAATCAGCATGCATGGGTAATATGAAACGCACTTTTAAACCTATAACAGCTCGAAAACAGGATCAGATAATGAAACAATCCTTATTAGCACTTTCGATAACAGCGCTATTTCTGTCTGCTTGCGATGACAAGCAACAGGACAATGCGCAGCCTGAGAGCACTGAACAAGCACAGGTTCAGGCAGCTTCTACGAAAACCACACCTGCTCAGTCACAGGACAGCGGTAAACCACAGAACAGTTTTTTAACTGCCTACGACAATATTGACCTCGAGCAATACAAAGCGCGTGTAAAATTCATGTCCACCGATGACTTTCAGGGTCGCAGCCCTGCAACAGAGGGTGGCCGTAAAACCGTTGAGTTTCTTGCCAGTGAATTTAAAAAGCTGGGTTTAGAGCCGGGTAATGGTGACAGCTACCTGCAACAGGTTCCGCTGACCAGTATCGAAGCCGATGCCAACATGGAACTGCAACTGGGCGATAACACTCTGAAATTCCCAGAAGATTTCGTCGCCAACAGTAGCAAACTTGAAGATACGGTAACTCTTGATAAGTCTGAGCTGGTATTCGTCGGCTTTGGTATCGTGGCTCCAGAATACAACTGGAATGACTATGAAGGCCTTGATATGGAAGGCAAAACAGCGGTTATTCTAGTCAATGACCCAGGTTTCCACACCCAGGATCCAGCGGTGTTTGAAGGCAAAGCCATGACTTACTATGGCCGCTGGACCTACAAATACGAAGAAGCTGCCCGTCAAGGAGCCGCTGGCGCCATCATTATCCATGATACAGCACCTGCGTCCTATGGCTGGAACGTAGTTTCTAACAGCTGGTCTGGCCCACAATATCATCTGGCCGAAGCTGGAAACGATCCGAAACTTGATGTTGAAATGTGGATTACTTATGACCAGGCTCAAAACCTGTTCAGTCAGGCCGGTTTAAATTTAAGCGAACTTCAGGAAGCAGCCTTAAAGCCAGATTTTAAACCGATGCCAATTGACGCCACAGCATCAGTTACCGTCCGTAACACCATTTCTAAATCTGAATCTCCAAACGTTATCGCAACCATTCCAGGCAAAACCAACCCAGACGAGCACGTAGTCTATATGGCGCACTGGGATCACCTGGGTATGAACCCACATCTTGAAGGCGACCAGATTTTCAATGGCGCCATAGATAATGCAACAGGTACCGCTGGTATCATCAGTATTGCGCAAGCATTTATGGCACTTCCTGAAAGACCGGAGCGTAGTGTGACATTTATTGCGGTCACTGCAGAGGAGCAAGGCCTGCTTGGTTCTAAATACTACGCTGCCAATCCAACCGTACCCATGAACAAAATTGTTGGCGCTTTCAATATCGACAGCATGAACGTAAGTGGCCGTGTTAAAGATTTAACCGTTGTCGGATTCGGCAAGTCAGAAATGGAAAACTATGTTGAACAGGCAGCTAAGCGCCAGGGCCGTGAGTTAGTACCAGAAGCCAGTCCTGAGCGTGGTGGTTACTACCGCTCCGATCACTTCAGCCTGGCCAAGCTTGGTGTACCAGCCATTTATGCAGGTGGCGGCACTGAATATCGAGAAGATCAGGATATGGCTCTTATCGAAAAACACAATGCAAAACGTGGCGAATGCTACCATCAGGCCTGTGACGAATATCAGGAAGACTGGGCTTGGGAGGCTGCATTAGATGACGTCAAAGTCTTCTTTGAAGCAGGCTACCTGTTAAGCAACAGCGGTGATTACCCGAACTGGAACGAAGGCACCGAGTTTAAAGCTATTCGTGACCAGAGCATGGAAAAGTAATACCCTTTCGTGAAAAAACTTTAAGCCCAGACATGCTCTGGGCTTTTTCTTTGAGTTCCGACATACCTCTAGCACTACTCCAATAAACTGGTATAGTGACTACATAAGTATAAAACCAAACAACTTTACTGAATTTAGCTTGAAGGAATATTAGGTCTTTTGACCTTGAGAGGCTCATGAAGGAGGGGCTGTTGATTCGTTTATTGTTTGTATTTTTTGTCTTGCTATTCGGTACCCTGCAACCGCAGGCAGCTACTGCTGTAGAAACAAGCTCGACCATAGACTCTTCTATGACTCGATTTGATATCGAGCAGATTCCTTTTGTATTGAAGAGCGAATGGCAGATTTGTCGTTACTCACCTCCTAAAACTAACCATTACGATTGTCGCACTAGCTCCGTTCCAGACTCGATTGAATCAGCTTTTCCTGGGCTTGATGGTTTTGTTTTTTATCGAGTTCAATTTTGGATTACTCGCAAGCTTGAGCATCAGGCTTTAGGAATTTATATACCTCAGGTTCGCGACGCGGATAAACTCTACATCAATGGTCATCTGATTGGAGAAACTGGGCAGTTTGCGCCAAACTTTGAGAAGGCAACTCTCTATCAACGCCGTTATCCGATTCCATCCAGCATTCTTAAGTTCGACCAAAGCAACGAACTGATTATTAAGGTCTACAACCATGCCCGTCCTGGAGGACTGGTTATGGGCGCACCGGTAATTGATAGCGTCAAAAACATATATAAGCAAACTGCAACACAAGAATCTATGCTGATGATATTTATCGGTATGATACTGCTGATTTCTGCGGTGCAAATTTTTTATTATCTGGCTCAACCGGAGCATCGTGAAAATTTGCTGTTTGCGATTCTCTGTGTGTTTGAATCCATTTATCTGTTGACCTACTCTCAGGCCGCACTGGACTCAGGAATTAACCTTACCAGCATCTTCCGTATCAATATGCTGCTGTTTGCTATCCTCACGGTAAATTTCTTTCTGTTTGTTTCCAGTTTCTTTAAGCAAAGCATTCCTTGGATAATTAAAGGGATTCTTACCGTTATTCTGTTACTGGGGATTGTCAGCGTGACGATCCTGCCCATTGACTGGATTTACTATATTCTACACATCATCCAATTGATCAGTGTATTTATTCTGGTGCCCTATTATTTCTATATTTTTTACCGAGCAAAGCTTCAGGAGCTACCCTATGCAAGCTTGATGACCAAAGTTTTGGCTTTGTATATTTTCACGGTTCTGATCGACTTTGCCATTGACCAGCAGTGGTTGCCACTTTTTGTAACAGGTATAGCAGGACTGCTGTCACCAATATTCCTGATTACCGTTTTTATTGCCATCACCTTTATCCTGATTCATAAGCACTGGCTGTATTACCGACATGCAACTTATGATTATCTAACCAACTGCCTGCGCCGCTCTTCATTTGAGCAACGGTTAGCTGAAGAAATTCATCGTATTCATAGAACAGGCCAGTCAATCGTTGTGGCATTGATAGATATTGATAACTTTAAGCAGATAAATGATGCGCATAATCATCTGGTGGGTGATCAGGTGTTGCAGGCTGTGGTGAATCGGACGCGTGCCTCATTACGTGACTTTGATTTGCTAGGGCGATATGGCGGTGATGAATTTATTGTTGCCGCTGAAGTATCGGATAAAAAAGATGCTACTCAGCTACTCAAGAGAATCCATAAAAACATTACTTCTCATGCAGTCATCGATAAAAACAATAAAGCGATTGAAGTCAGCATTACAATAGGGGCTGTTGTTGCTGAAGCTTCCGACTTGGTTACCGCACTGCAAATGATTGAGGAAGCCGACGATATTCTGGTCAGCGGAAAAGTAAAACAAAAAGGCCATATCCATATCTGATGTTGGCCTTTGTGACAGTTTTATGTCTCTAATTTACTTGCTTAGAATGAATTCCTCTCGTTAACCCATTGACCTCGCTAAGTAACTTTTGCGCTGCGAACAATTCGCGCAAATAACCTTGGGAAAAACCGTTTCAGGTAAACCGCGTTCGTTTCTCTGCCACCAATAAAGGCTTCCGCTTTTCCCTTCCGCCAGGCTTTTAAAATTTTCTCGGCGCAAACTTCAGGACTCATACCATGCTCCTGTGCATCATCCATCTTGTTCTGTTCCGAGCCATCTGCGAGCAATGCTTTATAGGTTAAATTGGTTTTGATAAAGCCCGGATAGATGGTCGTGAATTGCACGCCCTGACCATGCAGTTCAGCTCGTAAACTGTCCATATATGCTGTTACTGCATGCTTGGAAGCTGCATAGGCAGAACGTAATGGTGTCGTAAACTTTCCAACCAGTGAACTGACCGTAATCACACCACCTTGCTTACGCTCCAATAAATGAGGCAGTAAACTTTGAGTCAGCTTTACGGTTCCAAAATAGTTAATTTCCATTAGGCGACGATGCACTTCAAGATCAGTTTCTAGCACTTTTGAGCGTTGGCTTAATCCTGCATTATTAATTAGTATGTCGATGGGGCCATATTCATTAATGATCTGAGCTACTAGCGAATCAAAATGTTCACTGTGTGCCAAATCCAGCTCAACGCAGTGATGCCGTTCGGAGTGCTCACAATTAGCTTTGACCCTCTCCAGCTCATCCATTCGACGCGCCGACAAAATAAGTCTGGCTCCTTTCTTCGCCAACACATAAGCCAGTCCTTCGCCAATTCCAGAAGAAGCTCCCGTCACCCAGACAGTTTTGTGCTGAAATGAGGCCTGTTCGCTACTACTCATCGTATTACCTATCATGATATCAAGCATTAACCATAAGCCTATTTATAACGAATAATCATAGCTCCGACCACTCCTCTTTTTTGCTAAGCTAATTTCACATCACTTTTCTGACGTGCTATAACCTCCCCACTTACGGAATTCTAAGCACGAAATTAACAAATATAGGATTTTCAATGTCTGATCAGGTCTATCAGGATGCGATTACCCGTGTCCGTCGAGTCGGCGAAAGCGCCGGTGTCAATCATGAAGTTATCGAAGCCCTAATGCACCCGATGCGTACCATGGTCGCCTCACTTCCAGTGCGCATGGATGATGGCTCAACCCAGTACTTTACTGCCTACCGTTGTCGCTATAACAATGCCCTAGGGCCAACAAAGGGCGGCATCCGCTACCACCCCGACGTCAATCTACAGGAAGTTCAGGCATTGGCTTTGTGGATGACCATTAAATGTGCTGTGGTCGGCTTGCCTTATGGCGGCGGCAAAGGCGGTATTACGGTTGACCCGAAAAAACTTTCGCGTATGGAACTTGAACGTCTATCGCGCTCATACGTTCGTCAGATGGCTGACGTTATTAGCCCAGACCGTGATATCCCAGCACCGGACGTCTATACCAATGAACGAATCATGGGCTGGATGATGGACGAATACGAATACATCACCCGCAAAAAAGCACCGGGGGTCATCACCGGTAAACCATTAAGTCTTGGTGGAAGTGTTGGTCGTGACGATGCAACTGGTCGCGGCGCCTACCTGTGTATCTTGGAACTTGAGAAAAAACATAACTGGAAGCCGGAAGAGATTACCGTAGCAGTGCAAGGTTTTGGTAATGGTGGCTATCATGCCGCTCGCCTGTTACATGAGCGCGGTTATAAGATTGTTGCGATCAGCGATTCGCGTGGTGGCATTTTCTCAAGCAATGGCTTTGATGTGCCTAGCATCTACAAAGAAAAGCAGGCTACTAAGCAGGTTAAAGCGGTTTATTGCACACACTCGGTCTGTGAACAGGTTGAACACACAGCCATCAGCAATGAAGAATTGCTTGAGCTTGATGTTGATATCCTGATACCGGCAGCACTGGATGGCGTTATCGGTGGACACAATGTCGAAGACATCAAGGCCAAATACATCGTTGAAGTTGCCAATGGTCCTGTTATAAGTGATGTTGACGACACATTGCATGACAAGGGCATCCATGTCATTCCGGATGTTCTCGCCAACGCAGGCGGTGTTACAGTGTCCTATTTTGAATGGGTACAGAACCGCTCTGGATATGCCTGGGATCTTGCTACAGTGCATGAGCGACTTGAAAAAATCATGTCTGAAAGCTTTAACCGCATCTGGGACCTGGCTAAAGAAGAAGGTCGCAGCATGAGAAATGCTGCTTATACTCATGCCATGCGTAAAATTGGTGAAGCCATTGAAGCTCACGGTACTCAGGATTATTTCTCGGTTAGAGATTAATAATCATTGTATCTATATAAAAATACCCTTGTCGCTCAGAGTAGTGGCAAGGGTACCTTTCTCGATTAGTCATCAATAGCGGTTACTGACAACAAGCGTCTCCTTGCTGAATTGGTGGGCACTTCACGCTTCCATATGAGCAGTACACACAACAATCTCCCTTTAATGGCTTCAACAATGTTTTGCAGTTCGGACATTCATAAAACCACTGGCAAAAATTGGTTGGCATTATTTCTTCTGATTTCTCACCGCATTGAGGGCATGTAATAGTTGATTCTAAAATTAATTTCACACTAAACCTCCAAAGCTATCCAAACCTTCATTAGTAACTGATAATTAACACTACAACCTATTCCTAACAATTTAAATTAACAATAAAAAAAAGCCCCAGTACAAGACCAGGGCTTTGACTAACAACATGGATTAGAAAATCACATCGTCATCCATATCTTCATTAACTTTTGAGAGTAACCACTCACGAAAAGCAACCACTTTAGGGCGATCATAGGAGTTCTCTGGGCAAACCAAATCGTATGAGTAGCCACTGTCGACCACAATATCGAATGGGGCAATCAGACGACCCGTTTCGATATCCATCTGTGACAGTACGCTGTGTCCCATTGCAATACCCTGACCATGACGGGCGGCCTGCAACACCATACCTGAATGACTGAATACAGGGCCATGGTCGAGATTGACGCCAGTAACATCAGCATGTTTCAACCAGGTTCGCCATTCGTCAGTAGTCGCATCATGCAACAGAGTAACATTCTTAAGATCATCAGGAGATTTAAGATTTTTCTTTGCTGGGAAATCTGGCGAGCAGACTGGTGTCAGGTGCTCTTCAAACAGCACATCGCAACAAAGGCCATCGTACTCGCCTTTACCATAGTAAATGGCGATATCGATATCTTCGCGTACAAAATCAACTTCCACATCAGAGGCTTTGATACGAACTTCGATTTCTGGGTGTAGCTCACCAAACTCAGCAAGGCGAGGAATTAACCATAAAGTAGCAAAAGTTGGGATAACACAAACGGTTAATGACCCGGTCGCACCCTGTGCTTTAACCTGCTCGGTAGCATTGACCAGCTTCTCAAAGATATCGCGAATCTTTGGCCAATACAGTTGGCCCTCATCTGTCAGGAGCAGTTTTCTATTTCGACGAATAAATAACTGCACACCCAAAAAGTCCTCTAAGGCCTTGATTTGGTGACTGATTGCCGCCTGAGTTACGAACAACTCCTCAGCAGCTTTAGTAAAACTCAGGTGTCTTGCGGCCGCTTCAAAAGCTCTTAAACTGTTGAGCGGTGGTAAACGTCTAGACATCGCCTCTCCTTGCATTAGTTTTTTTTATACAACACATAAAAATATATCGTTTGAACCTGGTCTAACAAGTGGTTAATATTTGACCTGTCTCAAGGAGCCACCCCAGAAAGCCTTTATTTTTAAAGGATTCTGCAAAGTCAAATATGCATCGAATGAAGCTATTTTGACAAACCTTAGTAGCTCAAGGCAAACACTTTATAAAATTTTTTTAATGCATATTGTAAAATTTTATGAAGACAGTTCTCGACTTAACATTGTTTAAGTCCTCAGGAGAGGAACTCCTGTAAGTTGGTAATTTGGTTTATTGGTTTCATTGACTGACTCCTTTGTTTAGCGAGCGGGCATTAATTATATACCTACCCCCATTTGGTCCTTATGTTCCGCGGATTGCTAATAAATGGCTTGCACCTTGCAAGCCTTTTTTTTATCTTGCAACTTTCCAAGCTACCCGGCAAAAAAGCCAATCATGACCAACAATCAAAACCAGACCACTCACTCTGTCATCATGGTGCCTCCCACCGACTTTGCCTATAACGAGCAAACCGGTGCCGATAATGAGTTTCAAAATAAGCCCAACCAGGCACAAGAACACATACGCGAAGATGCATTGTGCGAATTCAATGAAATGGTAAATCGTTTACGTGACGAGCATATTGAAGTTTTATTACTTAATAAACACGCTCAGAGCCATCAGCAGTTACCTGAATTGCCGGATGCGGTATTCCCCAATAACTGGTTCTCAACCTCCAGCGACGGCACTCTTACGCTCTACCCCATGAAGACGCCCAATCGACGCGCCGAAGTTCGTCCCGAAGAACTAACCCAACTTCTCAATCGTAACGGTTATCAGGTTCACAAAACGGAACACGTCGACAAAAATCATCAACAGATACTGGAAGGTACTGGCTCTATAATCTTCGACCATAAAAACCAGATCGCCTATGCAGCCATTTCAGAGCGTTGCGACCTATCCCTGTTCGAAGACTACTGCCAACAAAGAGGCTATGCCCCAATCAGTTTCAACAGCCAAAGCAGTAACGGCAAACCCTTCTATCACACTAACGTAATGATGAGTGTCGGCGAACACTTTGTAGTGATTTGCCTGGACTCAATCAAAGATGAAAAGCAAAAGCAACAGCTGATAGATAGCTTTGCCAAGACCAAAAAGGAAGTGATTGATATAAGCTTAGAACAAACCGAGAAAAACTTCTGCGGCAATATATTGCAGCTGAATAACAACAAAGGCGACAAAATCATCGTCATGTCTGAGAGTGCTTATCAGGGCTTTTCAAAGCAACAAAAGGCTAAACTTGAAAAGCATGGCAAGTTGTTGCCCTGCTCAATTCCCACCATTGAATCTGTGGGTGGCGGTAGTGCACGCTGTATGCTTGCTGAGAATTTTCTTAAAAAAGTCTAATGGATAGCTATTCACTGGTTCCGGTCAACATTCTGCAAATTGTATTTTTTACATTAACCAGCTTTGGCGCTTTATTAGTTGCCAATCAGCGTCGGTATCAAGGCCTTTTCTGGTTATTGATAAGCACCTCCGGTTTAATGGTATTTAATCTTCTGGAAGAGACTGGAGTCAGTGAATATCTGGTTAGCCCGGTATTTTCACTAATCTGCGGGCCCTTATTTTATTGGTTTGTCAGGCAGCTGGTGTATGCAAAGACAGCACAACCTAAACATTACCTACTTCACCTGATACCTGCTGTTGTAGCACTCCCTTTTACTCATCTACCGCAACTGGTTCTGTTAGTTGGAACTCTCAGCCAGCTAGCCTATTTCACATTAAGTGTACTACTTGTCCGCCAATATCATAGAGCCAACCAGGAGTTGCGCTCAGATGCCTACACCCTCCAACTTAAATGGCTCAGTAAGTTGCTGGTAGTAGTTATTGTGTTGAGCATTGTTGATTTAACCAGAGTGAACTTACAGCCCTATCTGCCCATCCCATTACTCAAAACCTGGTACTTTTACATGCAGCTGGCTTACTTCATTCTTTTTGGTGTGTTGATATTCAAGGCAATGCGACAGCCTGAAACTTTCCAGTCTCTCTCTGAGTTTGAGGCTATCGAAGCAACGACATCTAAGCCAATAGAAGATAAAGGCCAGGCGGTAACTTTATTTAATCAGATTCACCAATACATTTTGCAACAACAGTCTTATTTGCAGCCTCGCCTTTCATTGAAGGACTTACATAGAGAGCTTGGCATTAACGAAAAAGAATTATCATGGGCTATCAATAACGGCAGCCAGCATAATTTTTGCGATTACATCAATCAGTTGCGTGTTCAACACTTCAAGTCGCTTTCCCAACAAGATAGCCGCGTAAGCATTCTGCAAATGGCAATGGATTCTGGTTTTAGTTCAAAGTCTTCTTTTAATGCTGTATTTAAAAAACATAGTGGTTTAACGCCCAGCGAATACCTCAAGTCTTTATAAATCCCAGCTTAATTAAGTCCAGAATCATCTTTCAGGACGAATTTAACACCAGTTTCTTACAGACTCAGGGTTTTCACTACTGGAGAAAACCTCATGCATCGTCTCAAGTTCATTATTAAGTCTATTGTCGTAGTGAGTATTATTTTACTCCTGACAGTACTTGCATCCGTTCCTTATGCTCTTTACAGCCCTCAATCACCAATCGTCAATGGTATTACCGCTAATCGTATTCTGCTCAAGAACGTTAATATCCTGTCCGCTGACTTTAAAAGCATATTGCCTCATCACACTGTTGTAATAGAAGACGGTATCATCACAAAACTTCCTGAGAGCACTCCAGCTGATGATAATTTTGATCTAGTTATTGATGGGCATGGTCGCTACTTAATGTCGGGACTGACCGACGTTCATACCCATATTTATGATCGAAGCGATTTATTACTGAATCTTGCCCATGGAGTTACTCAGGTTCGCGTCATGCATGGCCTCAAGCTGCAACTGGCCCTAAAGAAAGAAATACAATCTGGCATTACCATTGGCCCGGACATGTTGGTTGCCAGCCCAGCAATAAACCAACGCAGCCAATATGCGGCCTCCGAGTTTCATACTTTTATAGAGTCTGAATCCGAGGGACATCAACTGGTCAAAGCATATAGCGAAGAAGGTTATGATTTAATCAAAATCTATGACGGTCTGAGTCGAGAGAACTTTACAGCTATTAGCCATGCCTCTGAAAAATTTAATATCCCTTTTGCTGGTCACTCTCCATTCGCTGTTTCCCTTGATCAGCTTCTGGCTTCAAACATTCAAAGTATTGAACATATAGAAATGCTGTATCAGGCAGCTCTAAACTACTCCCGTGAACAAAGTGACCTGGATGCTTTAATTCTTACTTTAAAACAAAATCCAAAACCTGTTACCACAACTCTGATTGTGTATGACGAGTTAGCGCAAGCTGCAGAGTTAAAGTCTGAATACCTTGAAAGCAAACCGATGGAATATATTCCTGATGTTATAGAGAGCATTTTTTCTCCGGGGATTGAGCACATCATGCAGGATAAGAACCCAGAATCCTGGCGTTCAAAAGCAGATTATTTAGGTTTAATGGCTAAGCAACTTTACGCTGCCAATATCCCTATGCTTCTCGGCTCCGATGCAGGGGCCAACTATACTATAAATGGCATTGGCGCTATCCAGGAAATGCAGCTTTTGAAGGGTTATGGGGTTCCAGCTGAGTCTATTCTTATTAGTGCCACGTTGAACCCGGCCAACGCTCTCGGACTTAGCAACAACGGACAGGTAGCCGAAGGGTACAAAGCAAACCTCATTATCACCGACACAGATCCCAGGACTGATTTATCAACATTCTATGAGCTCAATGGACTGATTAAAGACGGTATCTATTATGACAAGAAAGCTATTTTGCAGATGAAATTAAAAGCCAAAGAGCATATGCCCAGTTATGAATTCCTGGGATGGTATTTAATCAATTGGTGGCAAAGTTAAGTTTCACGACAAAAAAGCCCCTCGCATGGAGGGGCTGTTTTTAGTTTCTAACTTTAAAGACTAACCGCCGACTACGGCTCGCATCATAATCGCGGTGGCAATCGCACCGACAGAACCTACGGCGTAACCTAAAATTGCCAGTAGAACACCAACTGGAGCTAATGATGGGTGGAAAGCTGCGGCAACAACTGGCGCCGATGCTGCACCACCGATATTGGCTTTACTGCCTACCGCAATGAAGAAGTAAGGAGCTTTGATTAGCTTAGCGACCACAAACAAAATAATCACATGAATCATCATCCATACCAGACCAATGAAGAACACCTGATAGTGATCGAAAATCTTGGTCAAATCCATCTTCATACCAATACTGGCCACTAGAATATAAATAAACACCGTACCAATTTTGGTTGAACCGGCATGTTCAATTTGACGCAGCTTAGTCTGCGACATGATAAGCGCTAAGACAGTACTGGCAATAATGATCCAGAAGAAGGCACTTCCGAAACCAATATTATCAAATATCTTATAGGCCGTACTTCCCTTCTCTACAGATCCAAGAATCCACTCAGGGAAATAAATACCAGCCAAATGAGCAACACCAACTACAGCAAAGGCCAGACCAAGGATCATTTTATAATCTTCGAAGCTGGCAATACGCTCATTCTCGCGAGTATATTTTTCAACAGTAACTTTTAGCTCTTCAATACTGGAGTTATCCGCCTTCATCCACTTATCGATGGAATCTGATTTTTTGATCATAAATAACAGGGCAACCATCCAGATTTCAGCTACCAATACGTCCATTACCGCCATGGTGCCGAACAGTGTATCGCTAACTTCATAGAGAACCTGCATCGAAGCCTGGTTAGCACCACCACCAATCCAGCTACCGGCAACGGTTGCTAGACCGGCCCAGATTTCCTCGCCTTTTGGCACTGCCTGGTCGGTAATACCAACCCACTCAGGAGCAACAAAGGCAAATAGAAGTACTGCAAGTGGGCCACCAATGATGACGCCAACCGTGCCTGCAAAGAACATCGCTACTGCACGCCAACCAAGGCCAAAAATCTTTTTAAAATCAATGCTTAAGGTAAGTAGAAACAAGCTGGCAGGTAACAAATAGCGTGAAGCAATATGGTAAATATTGTCAGCACTGGACTTCTCAAAGAAGCCAAGCGTATTCAGTGCACCAGGGATGAAATAACACAACAATAACGCTGGGATGTGTTTGTAGAACTTATGCCAAAAGCCTTCGCCGCGACTGGCGGTATAAAAAATTAAACCTAATACAGCCATTATCAAGCCGAACGTCACTGCGTCAGACTGAATAAGAGCTACTTTCTCAGTAGTTTCTGTTACTGCCATTAAAATATCCCCAAAACTTAAATTGGTTAAAATTCAATCAATTTTAAATTAACGTAGCCAGCCGATTTGGCGCAGGAAGTAATTCATTTCCCAGGCAGGGCCGACTAAAAGAAATAGTAAATCTTTAAAAAATGAAGGTTTTTTACCCTCAATATGATGCCCGATAAACTGACCAATCCAGGCTATGATAAAGACAACCAAAGCAATTTGCCACAATGGTATCGATACCACGCTTTCCAGCCAGTAAGTGAACCATAACATCAGGATAGATACCAACAACATGCCGCTAAAAATCTTCCAGCCAAAACTGATGTAGAACAGTTGGGCCACGGCGACAAATAGAACCGCCCAATTAACAAGAGGGTGTAACTGGAGAGCCTGTGGAACGGGAATTACCCATAAGAATGCCAAAACCGTCCACATAATGGTTGGAACACAAATCCAATGCAGTAATTTGTTGGTTGGATTACGGTGACTTTCGCTGTACTCAGCAATCCACTCCTGTCCGCTACGCATAGCCTACCCCATATATTGACCTACGAATTTGCCCGATGATAGCACAGAAAATCGACGATTAGCGCAAGCTTGACGCAAATTCTGATTCCTCAAACGCTTGAACCATGCTATTAAATTTAAAGCGACAGCTCAAAGTCGCTTACTGATGTAACAACAATCACAATTTAAGGGGAACAAATTATGGGAATGGTCAGTGAATTCAAAAAATTTGCCATGAAGGGCAATGTGGTCGATATGGCAGTCGGTATTATCATCGGCGGAGCCTTTGGCAAGATCGTGAGCTCATTTGTCAATGACGTCTTGATGCCGCCACTGGGGATATTATTAGGTGGTATGGACTTCAAGGACCTTGCATTTACCATCAAGGAAGCTAGCGGTGATCAGGCTGCAGTCACTCTGAACTACGGTAGTTTTATTCAAACAGCTGTCGACTTTATTATCATTGCCTTCGCCATATTCATGATGATTAAGGCCATGAACCGACTGTCGAAAAAAGAAGAGGAAAAGCCAGCAGCGCCACCTAAGCCATCAGCTGAGCAGGAATTACTTACAGAAATTCGTGATTTATTGAAACAGGATCGGGTTTAGGCTTTCTTTAATTGCCTAAGATAATGCTCAAATGACAGAGGCGGCCTCACTGATACCCAAAGGGCAGGATCGCCGCCTCTACCAAAACCTACACTATCGCATTCCCTGCAAACCACCAGTATGGATCATTAACACCTTATCCCCCTGCTTCACTCTTCCCTGCTCCACAGCATCTTTTATTGCAAGTAAGCACTTACCGTTATAAACCGTATCAAACTGAACATCATTATGCTGATGGAATTCATTAACTAATAACTCAAGTTCTGAATTCGATTTAGCAAACCCCCCACAATGATGCTCGGTATCAATTCGCCAATTAGACTGCGGCTTCAGGTAAGGCTCCAACTGATCCCGCAGGTAGTCAGCGCCAGAAAAAGCCGCGACGCCAGTGACTCGGCTTTCGGGACATGCTTTGGCAACCCCCACTAAGGTTGCTCCAGAACCAGTTCCTAAAAAGATATGGTCATAATGCTTATCCAGCTCCTGACCAATTTCTTCAACTCCTTTAATTGCAAGCTCGCTGAACCCACCTTCACTTATCCAGTAACTATTAGGAAACTGCTCAGAGAAATGATTCCACTGAAAGCTATGCCGCAACTGTGCATAATCCACTCGGTTGGTAAAGATCAGTTCCATACCCCATTGCCGGCAGTCCTCCAGAGTGGGCGTTAAACGTTGTTCTTTATGAGCACGCACAAATGCGGCAGTCCTGAAGCCCAGCTCTTTTCCTGCAAAAGCCAGAGCATGCAAATGATTTGACCAGTTGCCGCCCATGGAGACCAGGGTTTTACAGTTTTTCGCCTGAGCATCTAATAAAAGGTATTTTAGTTTTCGCCATTTATTGCCGGAAACAATCGGGTGGATCAGGTCATCACGCTTTATATCCAGCTCAATATTCCGCTCTGCCAAGAACGACATCTGAACTTTCTGACAACTGGAAGAGTTTACTCTTATCACATCAATTTCCCTGTTGAGTTCCTAATGACTATAACATGCGACTCTTCATTTTTGCAGAAAGCAGGATCGGTATAACATCTAAAATTGATTTCTCACTAACTTAAACTATGAATAAAAAAAGCGCCGTTAAGGCACTCTTTTCAATAACTCATTTCACGCTAACGGTTGGCTTCCTGCCATAATCCTAATTGGATGTCTCTTGAAAGATTAGTGATCCAATTATTGTAGTTTCGATGGATTTCACCGTTTCTATAGTGCAAATTCTGACTATCGACATACTGGATGCTATAACTGGTTGGTGAATAACTAATATTGATTACAGCCGTATGTTGGCGCAAGTCTAGCCTTGCTTCTATTAAGCCGGTATTAACTACTCTCGGCTTCCAGCCCCTCTTGATTGCTGCACCGATAATCACATTTTCAACTTGTTCAACTGATAGAGCAGGTTGACCGGAAACACTATTGACTGGTTCATTACTTACATTATAAACGGGAGCTGTTTTACAGGCGGCAAGCAAAAGTAAACAACTTATTATCGTTAATATTCTTTTCATAAATTATTCCTTATTGAAATTATAGTGGACACACTAGCCGCGCTTAGATTACTAAATATCCCTAGTTAAGAAAAGCATCGCTGTCTTTTTGAAAAAGCTTACCTCACTCCTTTAAAACATTAAAAGCAAAAAAAACCGGCTCAATTGAGCCGGCTAAACTTATTACTACAGGGTTTGGTTTTATTACTTCATCAATTTTTGAAGTTCTCTTTCAGCAATGCTGGCTGGTAATGGAATGTAGCCATCTTTAACAACCACTTCCTGACCCACTTTAGAAAGAACCATTTTCATAAACTCTAACTCAATTGGTGAAAGTGGCTTGTTAGGGTGCTTGTTAACATAGACAACTAACTGACGACCTAATGGGTATTTTCCAGAGATTGCATTCTCAGCGTTGGCTTCGTAAAACTCACCACCAGCTTTCTTTGCTAATGGTACCGCTTTTACACTTGAAGTACGGTAGCCATAACCTGAGTAGCCAATAGCGTTTTTAGACAAGCCTACAGACTGAACCACTGACGCAGAACCAGGTTGCTCGTTTACGCTGTTTTTAAAGTCACCTTTACACAAAGCATGTTTCTTAAAGTAACCGTAAGTACCCGATACTGAGTTACGACCATAAATCTGCATATCGCCTAAATCAGCCAAGCCTAAATCAGCCCAGTTAGAAATGTCTTCGCCACCACACTTACGCGTTGAAGAGAAGATACCGTCAACTTGAGCAATGGTCATGCCTTCGATTGGGTTATCTTTGTGTACATAAACTGCCAATGCATCAATCGCTACGGCGATAGCTGTTGGCTTGTAGCCGTGTTTCTTTTCAAAAGCTTCCAGCTCTTTATCCTTCATTAAGCGACTCATAGGGCCGATATTTGAAGTACCTTCAGTCAATGCAGGTGGCGCTGTAGAAGAACCGGCTGCCTGAATCTGGATATTAACGTTAGGGTATTGACGCTTGAACTCTTCAGCCCAAAGGGTCATCAAGTTAGCCAATGTGTCCGAGCCAACGCTTGAAAGGTTGCCAGAAACACCGCTGGTCTTCTCGTAAACAGGAAGCTTTTCATCAACTTTAGCGTGCGCTACGCCAGCAGAAAATGCTGAAACTGCAGCAACTAAAGCAACTTTTTTAAATAGATTCATTTCATTTCTCCAACTTAACTATATTGGGTATCAGTCGCTAAAGTTCTCCTGATACCGATTATGATTAACAGACGCCGTTAGTATGATTGTGCTTTATTAAAAGGATATGACTTAAATATGACGCTTTTATGACATCTGTTTGCTTGTGAGCCTGCAAATATGAAACCAAGTCATAACCCATTCCAAAACGGCCTCACCAACCATTGCCAGCTATCCTAAACCTGATATGTGTCAGTTTGATGAAATGGTTAAATTTCAGACAAAAATCATGATAAGTGATTGATTTAACAGTGAGGGCGTGTATATTTTGAACAGAGCTGTCAATTATGGCAGTCTTAGAGGCATGGAAATAACATCTTTAGGAGTAGGAGCACATCTATGTCAAGCACCCAGATTAAGCAATACAGCGAAATTGTTACAGCTTGTTTGATTTAGATCAGAAACACTCCATCGACACTCTCTAGAATATTCAATGGGATCAGGAAGAAATATGTCCTAAGGAGGGCACAATGAACCAATCACTCTCAGTCAAGCTGTCACTTGTCAGTTCAGCGTTAGCGCTTATGCTTTTTACAAGCAATACAGCGCAAGCATCTGATGATGGTAAAAAAGCTTACGAGGCAAATTGTCAGGCCTGTCACCAACCTACGGGACAGGGTTTAGCTGGCGCTTTTCCTCCACTCGCCGATAACCCCAATCTATCACCAGCATATGTTGTAGAAACCATCCTTAAAGGTAAGTCTGGGCCGTTGGAGGTTAAAGGGCAGAAATACAATGCTGTAATGCCTCCTATGCAGCATTTATCCGACGAAGATATCAAAGATATTGCCAATTATGTTCTCAGCTCCTGGGGCAATGATCTAGGCAAAGTCAGCGAAGATGACGTTAAAAAAGTGCGCTCGGGCGCAGGTCTAGGCGATCGCTCAGCCGGCAAACCTCACGCTGAAGCAACAGCCGCCGAAGTAGCCTATAAAGGCGCGCCATCGACTGTTGATGGCAGCAAAATGGTGGTCACACCCGGAGCACCGCCGATCACTGAAGATGAGTTCGAAACTGCGCAAAAAATCTATTTCCAACGCTGTGCCGGCTGTCACGGTGTATTACGCAAAGGCGCTACAGGTTTGCCTTTAACGACCGATATTACCCAGAAAAAAGGGACTGACTACCTTAAAGCCTTGATTAATTTCGGTTCGCCACGCGGCATGCCTAACTGGGGAACATCGGGCGAACTAACCGAAAAAGAAATTGACCTTATGGCCCGTTTCATTCAACACGAACCTCCAGTGCCACCTGAATGGGGCATGCCTGAAATGAAAGGCAGTTGGAAAGTTGTTGTTAAACCAGAAGATCGTCCTAAAAAACCACAGCATAATTACGATGTGGACGATATGTTTGCAGTGACGCTACGTGATGCTGGTGAGGTTGCCATTATTGATGGTAAAAGCAAGAAAGTGCTGAACTATGTCAAAACCGGTTATGCGGTACATATTTCTCGCGCTTCAAGCTCAGGTCGTTATTTCACTACGATTGGTCGTGATGGCAAGATTGACCTGATTGACCTTTATATGAAAAAGCCGGACGTAGTTGCGACCATCAAAATTGGTCTGGAAGCTCGTTCCGTTGAAAACTCACGCTACAAAGGCTACGAAGATAAGATTGCCATTGCAGGCGCTTACTGGCCACCGCACTATGTGTTGATGGATGGCGAAACTCTGGAACCTAAGAAAATTGTTTCCACTCGTGGCATGACAGTGGACACTCAAGAGTACCACCCTGAGCCACGCGTAGCAGCAATTGTAGGTTCGCATAAACACCCTGAGTTTATCGTAAACGTTAAGGAAACTGGCCAGATCAAACTGGTCAATTACTCTGACATCGATAACCTGCAGGTGACTACCATTGATGCAGCACCGTTTCTGCATGATGGTGGCTGGGACAGCACACAGCGCTACTTCCTGACTGCGGCCAATGAAAACGACACCATTGCGGTAGTGGATGCCGAAGACCGTGAACTGGAAGCATTGGTTCCAGTGGATCGTATTCCTCACCCAGGCCGTGGCGCTAACTTCATTGATCCTGAAAATGGTCCAGTATGGGCAACCAGTGCCTTAGGTAATGCGAATATTACCCTGATTGGTACTGACCCAGAAAACCATAAAGATAACGCCTTTAAAGTCGTGCGTATTCTTGAAGGCCAAGGCGGTGGTTCGCTGTTCATCAAGACTCACCCTAAATCAAAGAACTTGTGGGTGGATACTCCATTGAACCCTGACACCAATGTCAGTCAGTCAGTGGCGGTGTTTGACATCAATAACCTTGATGCAGGTTTTGAGACCTTGCCAATTGCCGAATGGGCAGACTTAGGTCCTGGACCAAAACGTATCGTGCAGCCTGAGTACAACAAGGCGGGTGATGAAGTCTGGTTCTCAGTGTGGAGCGGTATGAAGGAGGAATCTGCGATCGTCGTAGTTGATGACAAAACTCGTAAGCTGAAACATGTCATTAAAGGACCAAAGATCGTGACTCCAACAGGTAAGTTTAATAACTACAATACACGTAACGAAATCTACTAGGCGTAACCATTAAGCTAGCTGCTTGAAACCTGAAAGTTACCAAGGTTTTATCAGCTAGCTTTTTTATGAATGACAATGGTCAACAGACCCTAAAACTCCCGCGCATCAGGGTAAGCGAGATGTTATGACAAGAAGACCGTTCAAAAGAGCTGGTTCTAAACTCTATCTAGCCACATTATTAGCCAGTACCTTTGCTCTACAACCAACCGTATTATTAGCAGCTCAATCAAACTCAACAGACACTTCAGACCAGGTTTCTGAACAGGAAGATACTGAAGTGATAACCATCGTTGCTCATCGCCAACCAAGAAATATTTCACAAGTGGCCGGCACCGTTACCATCATGGATCAGGATTATATTGAACGAAACATTGCTCTAAATATTGATGATCTGGTGCGCTACGAGCCAGGCATTGAAGTGGACGACAGCAGTACCCGCTTTGGATATGGTGGCTTTCGAATCCGCGGTATTGGCGGTAATCGCACTGTCACTGTAGTGGATAATGTACCAATTGCCGATAACTACAGTGTTGGTAACTTTGCCAACTCAGGGCGCGGTTTATTTGAACTAGGATTAGTCAGTCGTGTTGAAGTATTACGCGGCCCTGCGTCCACGCTGTACGGCAGTAAAGCACTTGGTGGCGTGGTTGCCATGAACTTGCTTGATGCTTCCGATATCTTGCAGGGCGACAGTCAGGGCAACTGGCTAAGAGCTGGTTATAACACCGACAGCGACCGATATAACCTGGCGCTGGCTACCGCTTTTGAGCAAGATGATTTTTCATTACTGATCGCTGGCGCAAAACAATACGGCCATGAAGCGGATGTGGCTAATTTGCCCGCTGGTACTACAGCAGATGAGCAGAACAGATCGCAATATGCAGGCTTAATCCGCGCGGCCCTGGAAACCGATTATGGGCGTTTCAGACTATCTCTTGATGGTCTTGAGGATGAGCGTCAAACCGATATCAATGCAGTTCTTGGAACTGGGCGATTGGCCAACACTACTTCAATGATTGGCGATGATAGTCGCGATCAAACCCGCGTCTTACTTGATTACCATTTCACCGAACTGGGATTTGTTGATCAGGGCACCTGGCGGCTTTGGCATCAGAAAAGCGAAACTGAACAGGACACCTTTGAAGAAAGACTATTGGCTCCAACACCGGTCAGCCTGGTCAGAGAATTCAACTATGACCATAAGACTTCAGGAATCGGCGCCGATCTGGAAACTCTTATCGAAAGTGGTGAGCTGACTCAGCGCTTAGGCTATGGCTTTGAATTCAGCGATACGGATTTAACTGAACTGCGCAATGCATCGCAAACCAATCTTGATACGGATGAAACCACTAATATCGTGCTTGGCGAAGTGTTTCCATTACGCGATTTTCCGAAAAGCACCGTTCGTGAGCTAGGCATCTACATTCATGATGAGATTGAGTTGTGGCAGAACGGTCTTGTCATCAGTCCCGGCTTACGTTACGAAAATTATGAACTGAAAGCGAATAATGATGCCTTATTTGACAGTCAGTTCCCCGACGCAAACAAAACCAATCTGACTAGCGATGCCTGGCTACCCAAGCTTGGCTTGTTGATGCCCTTTGGTGAGAACATGGAATGGTTTAGCCAATACGCCAGAGGACATCGTGCGCCGCCATTTGCAGATGTGAATATTGGCCTTGATATCCCCATGTTTAATATTCGTGCCATCTCTAATCCCGATCTGAAATCTGAACGAGGTTATACTTTTGAAACGGGACTACGCTATCGTGGCTCGGACACTCAGGCAGAATTTGCCCTATTCCACAACCGTTACAGCGACTTTATCCAAAGTCGGGCATTCGTTGGCTTCGATGCTGGTACCATGATTTTCCAGTCTATTAATCGCGATAAAGTCATCATTGAAGGTAGCGAATTTAGGCTCAAACACTATTTCAGCGATACCTTGTCGACCGATGTGAAACTCGAATATATTCGTGGAGAAGATAAAAATACTGGCGAACCCATCGCGGAGGTGCGCCCGCCCATGGCTGTTGTAGAATTGAGCTATATGCCAACATCAATGAGCTGGGAAACACGCCTCGTCGCAACTGCCAGCAGATCACAGAAAGCGTTATTTGACGCACGTGATACTGAGCTTTTCTCAGCACCCGGTTACACCAGTTATGACTGGATTACTCGCTGGTTCCCAGCTGATGATCTGCAGTTGAGTTTAGGCATTTTTAACCTGACTGATAAAACCTACTGGCGCAATAGCAATGTGGCTAACTATCCAGCTAATGACCCAACTCTGCCGCTGCTGGCAGAACCTGGTCGCAGCGTAGCCGCCAGCGTCATTTGGAGCTTTTAGGAAACGAGTCCAGCAACTCGTAGGGGCGGGTCAATGTGCCCGCCTTTTATGACCTCCATCAAGATTACAACAATCAGTAATCCCTTATTTAGCAAGGTCAAACCAGTAACCCCCTCATAAACAGGCATAATGCCTACCCATTGGCCTATTATCTGATTAACTTTAGGGCCAAACAGTAAATTCACATCACATAAGGTGTTTCATGCAACAAACTAATCACTATTCCTACGATGAGCTCATCGCCTGCGGCAATGGCCAGTTGGTAGGACCACAAGGCAATCAATTATCGCCTTTACCTTTACCTAATATGCTGATGATGGACCGTATCACTACTATCACCAATGAAGGTGGTGAATTTGGCAAAGGCTTCATCGAAGCAGAACTCGATATTACGCCAAAATCCTGGTTTTTTGACTGCCACTTCAAAGGCGACCCAGTAATGCCTGGTTGCCTGGGTCTTGATGCCATGTGGCAGCTCACTGGCTTCTTTCTATCCTGGTTAGGCGAACTCGGTAAAGGCCGTGCACTAGGCTCAGGTGAAATCAAATTCTTTGGCCAGGTTCTACCCGCGGCTAAAAAAGTCATGTATCGTATCGACATCAAACGTGTGATCCGACGCAAACTAAAAATGATAATTGCTGACGGTTCGGTTTCCGTAGATGGTAAGAAGATATACACTGCGGAAGACCTGAAGGTCGGAATTTTCGACAGCGTCGAATCCTTCTAACCCAAACAATACAGAATCTAAGTATAGTATCGTCATTATGAAAAGAGTCGTTATTACAGGCATGGGTATCGTTTCATGCCTAGGAAACAATGTTGAGGAAGTTGCCGAGTCTTTAAAGCAAGGCAAGTCCGGTATCAAATTCAAAGAAATCTATAAAGAGAAAGGGTTACGCAGCCAGGTTGCCGGCAAGCCCGATATGGACATCAAAGATCATATTGATCGTAAAATTGTCCGCTTTATGGGTGACGCAGCAGGTTACGCCTATATCTCCATGCAACAGGCTATCGAAGATGCAGGTTTAACTGAAGATCAGGTTTCCAATATCCGCACTGGCCTAATCACCGGCTCTGGCGGTGGCTCACAAGGCACTCAGGTCGAGTCAGTAGATATTGCGCTGGAACGCGGCGTAAAACGTGTTGGCCCTTACGCAGTGCCAAAAACCATGGGCAGCACTACCTCGGCCTGTCTGGCGACTCCTTTTAAAATCAAAGGCATTAACTACAGTATCACTTCAGCCTGTGCTACCAGCGCCCACTGTATCGGTAACGCTTATGAGCAAATAGCCATGGGCAAACAGGACATCGTATTCGCAGGTGGTGGTGAAGAAGAAGATTGGCGTTTGACCCTGCTATTTGATGCCATGGGCGCCTTATCAACAAAATACAATGACTCGCCAGAAACCGCTTCGCGTCCTTACGATGCGACTCGCGATGGTTTTGTCATTTCATCTGGCGGCGGCATTCTGGTCATGGAAGAGTATGAACACGCCAAAGCTCGTGGTGCCAAGATCTATGCTGAATTAACGGGCTATGGTGCAACCTCTGATGGCTACGACATGGTCGCACCTTCTGGCGAAGGCGCTGTTCGCTGTATGCAACAGGCACTGGCAACCGTTAAAGGTGATATCGATTACGTTAACACCCACGGCACCAGTACTCCGGTCGGCGACACAGCAGAGTTGAAAGCCATCAAAGAAGTGTTCGGTGACAAATTGCCAAAGATCAGCTCAACCAAATCACTGGCTGGTCACTCATTAGGTGCCACTGGCGTTCACGAGGCGATCTATAGTCTGATTATGATGCGCGATAATTTTATCGCCGCTTCTGCCAACATTACTGAACTTGATGAAGGCGCTGCAGGTATGCCAATTGTTCAGAAGCGCGAAGATGGTGTAGAACTCAAACGCATCCTCAGCAACAGCTTCGGTTTTGGCGGTACTAACGCCTGCCTGGTCTTTGAAAAATACGATCAGTAAACTGCAACTCTTCCGGTAGGGGCACACCTATGTGTGTGCCCAAGCTAAATCTGTTAAATATCAATCATCCTTAATCGTCGCCTCACCCATTGTTCTAAAATCTATGACATTTCTTTCATTCGACTTGACAGAGGAACTCTCCTCCTGCTGATTCAAAAGTATCGTGACGCATCGCAACACTGTCCTCTTAGCCTTATTCCTTTCTCTGAGTTGTTGCAATTCATCTACAGGCTCAACTTCTTTTGGAGAACGTTGGAACCATCCTCTTATCCTTCTCAACAAACGGCGCCACCTTCTCTCAACAATCAAAGGCTCATCAACCCGCTTATTATCTACTGGCAAACGCACAATGTTTTTTTGAGCTCTCATTATTACTCCTCATCACCTTTCGAAGAGCTGACCCACTTAAAATGAATATAAACAATAACAGAAAGATGCGTCGCAATCTGTCGGAATAATGACTTGTCCAGGATTCTGGATGAATTGTAGGATGACAATAGAAGAATAGTGTTGCGCTGGTAACCCTACTTAGCTTTTGTAAATACGCAACTGAAGGTGCTTCCTTTGCCAAGTTCGCTTTGGATTTTAAGTTTGCCATTGTGCCCTTCGAGAACGTGTTTGACGATGGCAAGACCAAGACCTGTTCCGCCCTGTGAGCGGGTGCGCCCACTGTCCACGCGATAGAAACGCTCGGTCAGTCTTGGGATATGTTCTTCAGCGATGCCGGGGCCGTTGTCCTGGACTTCAAGGATCAAGTTATCCTTGTCTTCTTTCCAGAAGATATCGATTCTGCCTTTGGCTTGAGTATAACGAACCGCATTAAAAATCAGATTGGAGAAGGCACTGCGCAGTTGCTTCTCGCTGCCATAGAGGTTGGTATTGGTATGTGAATGGAACAGGATCTGGTGCTCTTTTTCGCCACTCAGTGAGCGTGCTTCGGCACAAATACTATCCAGCATTAAATTGATATCAACTTCCTGTTTACCATTTTCTTCTGCTTTGGCATCAAGTTTTGACAACAACAATAAATCATCCACCAGATGCCCCATATTCAAGGCTTGTTGTCGCATCATCTGTAAGGGCTTGGCCACTGATTCAAGCTGTGGGTTGGTTTCCGGATCGAGCATTTCGAGATAACCGGTAATCACGGTGAGCGGTGTTCTAAGCTCGTGCGATACATTAGCGACAAAGTCCTGCCGTACTCTTTCCAGATGTTGCTTTTCGGTAATGTCACGAATGATGACCAGTCTTTGGTCATCGTTGTATGGTGTAATGCGAATATTAAGAATCAGGCGTTCATCGGCTGGCGAGTTAATGATAAGCGGTTTGTTATAGTCGCGGGTTTGTTCGTACTCGATGAAGCTGGGGTGACGCAACAGGTTAAACAGTCGCTGACCAATATCGGTACTGGACTTCAGTCCCAGCAAACGTTCTGCAGCTCGGTTAAACCAACGAATCTCACCCTGATTACTGATGATCAATGCGCCATCTTTCAATGCTGAGGTAGACGCTCTAAATTCTGAAATGATGCCTTTGAGCTTTTTAAGTTCTTTTCGATGCTTGCGCTGTAAAACATACAGGTGATTAAAAATCTCTCCCCAGATACCCGGTGCAGAAGGCGGGTAAAGTGCTCTGGATTTAACCAGCCATTTGTACAGTCGGGAAAGTTGAACGAGATTCCAGAAAAGATAGGCAAAAATAACTACGGCGACAGAAGCAGCAGCGCGATCGAATAGCGAACCAATCAAACCAACGACCAGGATAATAAAGGCTAGTGTCCATACCTCTGTTTGCCAGTAACGATTCGTCCACATCTTCTAAGCGCCTTATGTCTAATTATTTTGCCGAGAAACGGTAACCTGATCCTCGCACAGTTTGCACATAGTTTTCTACATTATAATCCTGAAGTGCTTTTCTTAAGCGACGGATATGCACATCAACCGTGCGCTCTTCCACCACTACCTGTTGTCCCCATACAGAGTCTAATAACTGTCCACGAGAATAAACTCGCTCTGGATGGCTCATAAAGAAATGTAGGATTTTATATTCAGTAGGTCCCAAATGAATTTCTTCACCATTGATCAGCACGCGGTGACCAGCGGTATCTAATTGAATATCGCCATGCGCTAGCTGTTCACTCGGGTTGTTACCTTTACCGCTGCGTCTTAAAACCGCCTGCACTCTAGCTAGCAATTCACGCGGCGAAAATGGTTTTACCACATAATCATCTGCTCCGGCTTCCAGCCCCTGCACACGGTCATCTTCTTCACCGCGGGCGGTTAGCATAATCACCGGTATATCCTGATAGTTCTGATCTTTCTTCAGCTTTTTAGTCAGCTCAACGCCGGAAGCGCCTGGCAACATCCAGTCAACCAGCATGATGTCAGGCTTAAATCCTTCTTTAAACAGACTGAATACGCGCTCAGCGGTCGCAGCCTGCTCAACCTGATAACCAGCTTGTTGCATGCAAAAGGCGAGCATTTCGCGAATATCGCGTTCGTCTTCTAAGATTAAAACTTTTGCACTCATCTTTGTTCCTTTCCTTCAGCTATTCTTTTTTATTACCTTAAAGATTCTTTATTCATCTTTCGCTAGACGCTGCATTTCATCCCAGCTTTTATGACGAACATCTTCCCCTTGCACCAGATACACCACATACTCACAGATATTGTTAGCATGGTCACCAATGCGCTCCAAGGCTCGTGCCGACCACATAAAGTCGAGAACTTCTGAAATACGACGCGGCTCTTCCATCATATAAGTAATCAACTGACGTGAAATCGCATTGTATTCTTCGTCGGCCTGATTATCCAACTTGGCCACGTTAACCGCAGACTCCACATCCATTCTTGCAAAAGCATCCAGTGCATCATGCAACATCTTTTTCACATGATTACCAAGATGTAGCAAAGCGCCATAATGCAACTTAACGTTAGCGACAGCCATTTCCTTATTGGCAATGGCTTTTGCCATACGAGCCACTTTTTCAGCCTCATCTCCCATCCGTTCCAGATCGGTAATGGTCTTTAAAATGGTCACGATGAGACGTAAGTCTCCAGCTGCTGGCTGACGCTTGGCCAATACTTTGGTGCATGCCTCGTCAATTTTCATTTCTTTTGCATTGACCATTTTTTCATTGGCAATAACTTTATCAGCAATGTCGCTGTCGTTATTGGTAAAAGCATCCAACGCCAAAGTGATTTGCTCTTCAACGATTCCGCCCATCGCCAGCACTTCTTCGCGCAAGTTCTCAAGGTCAGCATTAAACTGCTTGGAGATGTGCGTTCCTAAATGTTCTGTATCCATCATAATAAACCTCGTTCACCTATCTCGATTATAGCCCAGTCCACATCACCACTAACCATAACGACCGGTAATATAATCTTCGGTCTTTTTCTTCTCTGGGTTGGTGAAAATTTTATCCGTATTATCAAACTCAACCATGTCGCCCATATACATAAAAGCAGTATAGTCCGAAACACGTGCTGCCTGCTGCATGTTGTGCGTTACAATGACAATGGTGTAGTCATTCTTCAGTTCATTAATCAGCTCTTCAATTTTTAAAGTTGAAATCGGATCAAGTGCTGAAGCTGGCTCATCCAGAAGCAATACTTCGGGCTGTACTGCAATCGCCCGTGCGATACAGAGACGCTGCTGCTGACCACCGGACATACCTAATGCATTTTCATGCAAACGGTCTTTAACCTCGTCCCAAAGTGCAGCACCTTTAAGAGCCCACTCTACCACCTCGTCTAACACACGGCGCTTGTTAATACCCTGTAAACGTAGACCATAAGCTACATTTTCATAAATCGATTTCGGGAAAGGATTCGGTTTCTGGAATACCATTCCAACCTTACGTCTTAGCTCGGCAACATCAACACCTTTGCCATAAATGTTTTCATTATCAAGACGAATCTGACCTTCAGTACGCGCGATATCAACCAGATCGTTCATACGGTTGAAGCATCTCAATAAGGTCGATTTACCACAGCCTGAAGGACCAATAAAAGCAGTTACCTTCTTCTCAGGAATTTGCAGATCAATATCGAACAGCGCTTGCTTTTCACCATAGAAAAGATTCAGCTTTTCAACTTCAATAGCAATTTTTTCATCCGCAACGGGGTTATACCCCTGCTGTTGAGAAGTATGTCCACCTTGCGGTGCATCTGTTTTCGATTCTTCATTCAAGTTTAGCTCTTGTGTCATCTCTGTCACCTTTCAGTTGCTCAAAGTATTGTCATATGGCAGTTTTATTACTGCTCAAGCGCCTTATACTTTTCGCGTAAATTGTTACGAATCTTAATTGCTGCCACGTTCAATAGAATAATAATTAACACTAGCAATAGTGCGGTGGCGTAAACCAACGGACGTGCCGCCTCAACGTTAGGGCTCTGGAATCCCACATCATAAATGTGGAAACCAAGGTGCATGAACTTACGCTCAAGATGCAGGAACGGAGCATTGCCGTCCAACGGCAAAGTTGGTGCCAATTTAACAACACCCACCAGCATCAATGGTGCTACCTCACCTGCCGCACGGGCAACCGCAAGAATTAAGCCGGTCATCATCGCAGGGCTCGCCATTGGCAATACAGTTTTCCATAAAGTTTCAAACTTAGTTGCGCCTAAGGCCAGACTTCCTTCACGAATAGATTTTGGAATACGTGACAGCCCCTCTTCAGTTGAAACAATCACAACTGGCAGAGTCAACAATGCCAGTGTCAAAGAAGCCCAAATTAGGCCTGGCGTGCCAAACATTGGTGCAGGTTTAACTTCTGGGTAAAACAGGTCGTCAATAGAGCCACCTAGGAAGTAAACAAAGAAGCCTAAACCAAACACACCATAAACAATCGAAGGAACACCGGCCAGATTGTTAACCGCAATTCGTATGGTTCTAGTCAATGGGCCCTGCTTTGCATATTCGCGCATGTAAACGGCGGCAATGACACCCAATGGAGTAACCACTACCGACATCAATAGCACCATCATCACTGTGCCGAAAATTGCCGGGAAAACACCGCCTTCCGTATTCGCCTCACGGGGCTCATCAAAAATGAACTCACCTAATTTAGAAAAGTAATGACCTGTTTTCTCAAGTGCATTCATTTTATTCGGTTGGAAAGCACGCACCATATTATTAGCTGCTACATTAATGGTACGGCCGTCAACTAATTCAAACACCGCACTATCACGTTTGATCTGACTGTACAGTTCATCCAGTTGCTTCTGAAACTCAGCAAAATCCTTTTTACGATCCTGTCTGCGTTGCTCAATATCGGCTTTAGCTTCTGGTGTCAGGTTACCTTCAATTTCCAGACGACGTTCTTCCAGACGCAGCTGCTCAATATCATAATTAATGCTGCCAATATCATCTTTTTCGATTTCACGGATCTGTTCGTGCAAATCTGTAGCGCGGTCAACAACTTTTGCCAGAGCGTCAAAATCACCTTCGTATACCTTGCCATCATAATTGACGGTTTTGACAAAGCCGTAAACATTTCCCCACTCATGGCGCTCAACAACAGTTACCTCTTCGTTGGTGCTGGTTGATTGCAAGTTCTTTAAATCAACCCAGCGGAAATCGATACCGTACATATCACGGTTACCAACTTTCAGAAGATATTGCTCCCGCTCAGCACCATCCTGAGTATCAATCTCATGGCTGTGTATTTCTCCAAGCACTAATTCTTGTTGACCATCAACTTCAAAGGTAAATGTCTGCACATCAGCAGGCCAAAAGTGGATAAGCCCACGATAGGCAATAAGCAGCAATAGCCCGACCACCATCAATATTGAAATACTGATCGCGCCTGCATTGAGCCAAACCCAATGTTGTCCGCCTTGAAAGAATTTCTTACTCATCATTCAACTCGCTTAATATTCTCATCAATTCTTATTGGGTTTAGAGTGAACCGTACTTATTGCGTAAACGCTGTCGTACAATTTCCGCAATCGTGTTAAATACAAAGGTAAACAGGAAGAGTACAAATGCCGCCAGGAACAATACTCGATAATGCGAACTGCCAACTTCCGATTCCGGCATCTCAACCGCGATGTTGGCAGATAAGGTACGGAAGCCTTCAAAAATGTTCATATCCATGATTGGCGTATTACCCGTCGCCATCAATACGATCATGGTTTCACCAACTGCCCGACCAAGACCAATCATCAAGGCTGAGAAAATACCGGGACTGGCAGTAGGTATAACCACTCGGGTCAGGGTCTGCCATTGGCTGGCACCTAATGCCAATGAACCATTGGATAAATGCTTGGGCACACTGAAAATCGCGTCTTCAGTAATCGAGAATATAGTTGGAATCACCGCAAAACCCATCGCAATACCCACCACCAGAGAGTTACGCTGGTCATAGGTAATGCCCTGCTCGTTTAACCAAGCTGGCATATTGCCGTTGAACATGGCTGACTCGACAGGCTCGCCTAACCAGAAGGCAAGAAAGGTTCCGAATATAATAATTGGAAATAGCAATGCTGCCTGCCAACCATCAGGCACACGATGCTTGATCGAGCCGGGAAGTTTTGTCCAGGTAAATCCAAATAAAACAGTAACTATCGGCAGTAAGATAATTAAAAGAATGACACCCGCCAGATGTTCCTCGATCAATGGTGCTAGCCAAAGACCGGCCAGAAAGCCCAGAATCACAGTAGGCAACGCTTCCATGATTTCAACGGTCGGTTTAACCATTGAGCGCATTTTTGGAGCCATAAAATAAGCAGTGAAAATTGCTCCGAATATGGCTAATGGCACTGCAAAAAGCATCGCGTAAATCGCTGCTTTCAAAGTACCGAAACTAAGTGGCACTAATGAAAATTTGGATTCAAAGTCATTGGTTGAAGCCGATGACTGCCAGGTAAATGTTGGCTCTTCGTAACTTTCATACCAGACTTCATTCCATAGAGCAGACCATGAAATTTCAGGGTGTTCATTTTCTACTAAGAAAACAGTTGCCTGACCATTTTCACCAATTCCCACCAGGCTATTGCTTCGAGAATTAATGGCCAGAGCCTGAACTTTCTGACCAAAATCAAACTCTTCCAGTTGACGCTCTGAGGTGGTATAGAAGATCCCCATCTTGCCATTAGCATCTGATGCGATGAAACCTTTACGACGCTTTTCAATAATAATTTGTGAAATTGCGCTATCGGATAATTTAAAGTCACGAATTTTTTTAAGGTTGAAACCATTATCACCACGAACCTGGAACCATTGGCTGATGACACCATCGCTGTCACCAATCAGTAATGAGGTTTGTCCTAAAAGAAAAGTAGCCTCAGTAACGGTTTTACCGTCCTCAAGTAGCGATTGGCTTTCATGAAACTCCCACTCATCATCAATATGGCGATAGGCAATTAAATCACCCTGCTCACTAATGATGTATAACCAGTCTGGACCTGGTGTGGTTAATACATATTTTGGCGTGAACGGAATTTCAAAGCTGTCACGAGATTCTTCTTCTAGAGTCAGTTCCTCTGTAAGAAAGTTCTGATCGATTGAATAGGTTACAGTCGTCACTTTCTGATCGGCACCAACTGATGCAATCACAATACCGTCTTCCCAACGACTACCGAACAGTCGGGTGATTGCGGTATCGGTCAACTCAAAACTGTCTTCACCAAAAGGATATTGCAGTTGCGGCTCAATGTGGCGCTCATTATTCGGATAGCTGATTTTGTACTTATGAGAAAATAACTGAAAACTGCCATCCGCAAATCCTGCGGCCATTAATCCTTTAAGATCCAGCTCTGCAAAAGCTGTCGGCTCTGCATCATGCGAAAAGCGGGCTTTATTGATGATACGGCCATCTTCCACGCCAAAAAAGCCTAAATCGCCACTTTTACTGATAGAAAACGCAATTTCGCCATATTCTTCTACCGCCATATACTGCGGCTGCGTCTGTTGCCAGCTATAATCCTGCACTAATTCGACGCTCGCTGGTTTAAAAATAGGAAAAACCACCCAAAACAGGTAAAAACAGATAAGCCCAACCGCACCAATGACGGAAAGCCCGCCCAGGCCAATGCTGTAACGAGCTATTAAGTCATTGATTTTTCTGCGCTTATGTTTACCACTTTGGGTTTGTTGGTCCAAAAGTTTGCGCGTGGTTTCTTTAACTGATGTATTCATGACTAAGTAACCATTTATTGATGCAGGTTAGTATAGGGATGAATTGTTACAGTAATATTAAAGTTCGGAGTAGGCAGAGACGGTAATGTGACAGTGGAATGTCATTATTATGATGAACTGATGGATTGTAAAAAGTTTCATGACAATGACCAGTTTCACAAACCCTTCGCTTTTCTGTCATAGAAATGTCACAAAATCTCCGTAGAATTGCCAGCGTCGATTAATTAAACCCCTTATTGGAGAAGACAATGAAATTAAAACTAATCGCTGTAGCTGTTGCTACTGTAATCTCTGCACCGGCATTTGCCGAAGGCGAAGCTTCTGCCAAAGCTGGTAGTGGTTTTAAAGTTGAAACTAATGATGTAACTCTATCTGTTGGTGGTCGTTTGCAATATGACATCGACATGTTCGATGGCGAAGCATTCTCTGGCGCTGATGAGTCAGGTTCTGATTCTGAATTACGTCGTGCACGTATCTTTGTATCCGGCAAGATTGGCAAAGACTGGTCTGGTAAAGTTCAAGGTAACTTCAAAGACGACGGCACAACAAACCTTGAAGATGCTTATATCAAATATTCAGGTTGGGATGGTGTTGATCTAACTTTAGGTAAACACAAAGAGCCTTTTGGTCTAGAAGAAAATACTTCTTCAAAAGATATTACAGCTATCGAGCGTACCATGATTACCAACGCTTTGGCTCCAGGTAAAAACTATGGTGTTTCTTTAGGTGGCGGCAGCAACGACTTTACTTGGAAATTTGGTGTATATGATCACGGTGATGAAGGCGGCAATATTGCTACTGGCTTCTCTGGTCGTGTAACTACTGCTCCAATCGCAACTAAAGATGAAGTTTTGCACTTAGGTTTCGGTTATACGCAAAGCCGTTTAGCAGGCGACACATACGGTGAAGCTGACCAGCGTCTAGAAATCCACTTGGCTGATGAGAAAGTAGGTTCAGGTTCAATCACTGGACAAAGCATCAACGCTTACAACTTAGAAGTTGCTTACTCAACAGGTCCATTCCACGCGCAAGCTGAATACTTCGATGGTGAGATCGACGGTGGTAATTTCGCAGCGGATACAGACCTCGAAGGTTACTACGCTCAGGTAGGTTACATCATTACTGGCGAATCTCGCCCATACAGCAAAGGTGTATTCAAACGCGTTAAGCCAAAAGGTGATGCAGGCGCATGGGAAGTATTTGGCCGTTTCAGCAGCTATGAGCCAGGCACTGACGAAGCCGAAGCATTCACTATTGGTCTTAACTACTATGCAAATGCAGCAGTTCGCATCGGCTTGAACTATGTTTCAGGTGACATGACTGAAGGCGGCGTAGACAAAGACGGTGACGCTTTAGCAGTACGTATCCAGTACGTATTCTAAGACTAACCACTTAAGTTAGTTAGAGTTTAAAGGGCGCTCAAGCGCCCTTTTTGTTGTCTTACTACTCTCTAGTACGACTTGTAGGGACAACTCATGAGTTGTCCCTACTCAAACTTCTGAATAACTCTCGCACTCCTTGCATCACACCTGTAAACAATTATGATAAGAAGAAATTACAAGGAGCAAATACCATGTCTGACTTTCTCGGCTTTGATTGGACCAGCCTTTTTTGGCCAATTGCAGTACTCGTCATCGGCTTTTTTGCCTACCAACTCCTACAGAAGTTCTTTTCACTAAGTAAAAATAAAAACACCAATGTGGTGTTGCAAAGACAGTTAACGAATATTGTCTTTATGCTGTTGCTTATTATCATTTTTGTTCTGGTCTTACCCATCAAGGATAGTTTAAAGAATCAGATTATTGGTCTAATCGGAATCGTACTGTCAGCTTCTATTGCCTTAAGCTCAGCAACATTTCTGGGCAATATCATGGCTGGGATCTGGTTACGCTCGGTAAGAAACTTCAGACTCGGTGATTTTATTGAAGTCAAAGGCATGTTTGGACGTGTCTCTGGACGTGGTCTATTACACACCGAACTGCAAGATCGGGAACGTGATCTGATCACCCTGCCCAACCTGTTTCTTGCTACCAATCCCGTCACCGTGATGCACAGTGACGGCACCATCATTTCAACAGAAGTGTCCCTCGGTTACGACATGGATCATAAAGTTATAGAACCACTGCTTCTGCTGGCCGCAGAGCAAGCTGAGCTGGAAAAGCCCTTTGTTTACATCGAAAAGCTACTCGATCATGCCGTTGTTTATAAAGTTCATGGGCTAGCCACAGATATCAATACGTTACTATCCAGTCGCTCCAAACTGAATGCCTGTGTTTTGGATAATCTGCATCAGGCTGATGTTGAAATCGTATCTCCCTCCTTCAGAAATCAACGTATGGTGGATGAAATCAACTTTATTCCAAAAGCTAAAAAATCAAAATCTGACAAAATAAAAAATGCTCAAAACGGGGAGCCAGAATCAGTGATATTCGACAAGGCGAATAAAGCCGAACTGGTAGATCAAACGCGACAACAGATTGAGAAGCTTGAAGACTCAGTAGATGAAATGTCAAGACAGATCAAAGATTCAGAAAATAGTGAGCAAAAGGATAAACTTAAATCCAAACAACAAAAAACTAAAGAAAAAATCGAGCGGCTAAAAGAGCAGCTGGTGATAGAGGAAACAGAGTTGAATAAAGAAGGGAAAGGTGAGGATTAATACTTACAAAAAAAAGCGGCCGTAGCCGCTTTTTCTTTATTAGACAATTTATCGGCTAGTCGTTACTAGACATAAATAGACGCAAAACATACCAGAACATCATGGCGACACTGGCAAATAGTTGCAGTGCTGCACCAACGTAACGATCTTCCGGATAATGATGCAATACGTTTGACGTGTCGTATAAGATTGCTGCACCAGCAAAGCCAATCATAGCTACACTAAACCAGGTACCTAATTGGAAACCGAAAATAAATGCAGAAATAATTGCCACGATTGCCAAACCAAACATCCACATTAAAATGCCTCTCAGAAATGAGAAGTCTTTACGGGTGTAGAAAACAATCGCAGTCAAAACTGCAAAGCCTAGCAAGGTTACTGTCGCAGCACTCTTAATAACACCATCAGCCATCTGCGCAGCAATTAAGAGCAAAGGTGCAAAGATAATCGCCTCAGCAATAATAAAACCGGCAAGGCTCGAATACTGAGTGATTTTTGACTGTGATGTATGGGCGATATGAGTTGCTGCCCATGACGCCGCAATGAAACCACCCATCAATACCATCCAGCCACCACCAAATGAAAATACCCACTCTGCGATTGCTAGTGAAATACCAGATTGATAGAAATAAACACTGATCAATACAAATGCAAAGATTGCACCCAATAAATGGTTGTAGGTTTTGGTAATAAACTTTGCGCGATCGCCTAATCCACCACGAACGACGACTTGTTCTTCTGTTTGTTGATAGCTCATCAATGTCTCCTTTGTTTAAGCTTTAGTTATAACTTTTCAAATTTTTCTAAGATGGTCACTAGAACGGAATATCATCGTCAAAATCATCATCCATTGCCGGAGCTGGCTGAGGTGATTGCTTTTGAGATTGGTTATTGTTGTTACCGCCACCGAATGAGGCTTCGCCACCGCTACGGCCACCTAGCATTTGCATTTGACCATTAATATCAACAACCACTTCTGTCGTGTAACGGTCCTGGCCTGACTGATCAGTCCATTTGCGAGTCTGCAATTTACCTTCAAAGTAAACTTGCGAGCCTTTTTTGAGGTATTCACCAGCAATTTCAGCTAACTTGCCGAAAATGACAATGCGGTGCCACTCGGTTTTTTCCTGCTGCTGGCCAGTATTTTTATCTTTCCAGGTTTCAGAAGTCGCTAACGTAATGTTGGCAATCGCTCTACCGTCTGGTGTGTAACGAATTTCCGGATCCTTCCCTAAATTTCCTACTAAGATGACTTTGTTAATGCCGCGACTGGCCATTGATTACTCCTGTCTTTGTCTTTTAATCGTCTAAAATCTTTAATTATCAATATATTAGGCTTGAATTCGGCCTAATTTTTCTAATTCTTCACGCTCGATGGTCGAGTCGTCCACTCGCAAATATACCTTGCCTTTATGGTCATCCGCAATGGCTTCAATGACGCCAGCCAACTTCAATGCCGATTCCTGTACTGCTTTTGCTGTATCAGCTTCGTCCAATTCCAGCACCCAGCGTTTGACTTCCGGTAACTTGCCTAACCATCCTAAAGCCAATCCAGCAACAACCATCAAGCCAATGTTTAGCAAGACAACACCATTAAAACCAAGGCTTGGTAATAAATAGCCTGTTACGCTACCGCCCAGAAAAGCGCCCAGAAACTGGCTGGTTGAGAAAATACCCAAAGCCGTGCCACGGTATTGAGCACCGAATAGGTTAGATACGGTGGAAGGAAGCTTGGCTTCCAATAAATTGAACCCTGCAAAGAATAAGGTCAGAACCAGTAGCCAGAACCATAAACTCTGCCAGTTAGTCAGTAAGGTCAGAAGAGATAGCGCTAATAGTAGAAATGCGGCCTGCATGACCTGACGGTGCCAACCTTTTCTCTCAGCGTTAATCATCATCGGCAACATGATGGCAATCGACAAGGCCAGCACCACCAAATAGATCCAGGAATGTTGCGACAGCTCAAAACCACTGGCAATCAACTTGTCTGGAACAACCAGAAATATCGCAACAAGTGCCCAGTGAATCACGAACACCGCCAACGCCAACACAAAAATTCGCCCTTTGGCCGTAACATAACGCCAGCGTTCGGCGAAGCTCAAGTTAATCTTTGGTACATCAATAGCGGGCACCGCTGGCACCACAAACGCAGCAACCAGTAGTGCTAAAAATGCCAGAACCGCAATCAGATAAAAAAGCCCCTGAAGATTCAGCCAATTAGACAGCAACGGCCCGAGTACCAACGACAAGGCAAAGGCCAGCCCGATACTGCCACCAATCATGGCCATCACTTTCGAACGCTGATGAGGACGACTCAAATCTGCCGCCAAGGCCATAACAGCACTGGCAATAGCTCCAGCGCCCTGCAGTGCTCGGCCAATGATCAGGCCCCAGACACTCTCAGAGTTTGCAGCCACCAAACTGCCCACGATAAACACCAATAATCCTGCGTAGATAACTGGCTTACGGCCAATTTTATCGGAGAGTAGTCCCAAAGGGAGTTGTAGAATTGCCTGCGATAGGCCATAAATGCCAATAGCCAGTCCTAACAGCGGTAAAGTCGCTCCTTCAAGACCTTCGCCGAGAATTCGTATAACGGGCAACAACATAAAAAGGCCAAACATACGTAAAGCAAAAATGCTGGCCAAGGAAATAGCGGATTTTTTTTCGAGCGTGGTCAATGAAGACGATTTCATACACAATCCAATAGCTTAGGGCTTAACTGTTTAATTATTAGTCACTTTGGTTGACCATCAGCCCCAACAAACCTTTTCTGTTTAAGGCAATTCACGTTATAGTTAACGGTTTGCGATTTTCTCATTTTAAGCCGCAAAACCCAAATTTATTTTGACGTAGTGCCTGATAGCTTTTTGCTAATCGCAGGATTAGCTTCGAGCGATAAGATATTGGCAATAAATTCACAGCCACAATGCATAATAGGCCACTTCTGTCATGAGCTCACACAAACGATATAATAGGAAACTGATGGACAACATTGATATCCGCGGTGCCAAGACCCACAACCTGAAAAACATTGACCTGGTTCTACCTCGCGACAAATTAATCGTGATTACCGGCCTGTCCGGTTCAGGTAAATCCTCGCTGGCGTTCGATACACTGTATGCCGAGGGCCAGCGCCGATATGTGGAATCATTATCCGCTTATGCACGTCAGTTTTTGTCGCTGATGGAAAAACCTGATGTCGAGCATATCGAAGGCTTGTCACCAGCAATCTCGATTGAGCAGAAATCCACTTCGCATAACCCACGCTCCACAGTGGGTACCATTACTGAGATATACGACTACCTGCGTCTGTTGTTTGCCCGTGTCGGCACGCCACATTGCCCCACTCATCATTTACCACTGGAAGCTCAGACTATCAGCCAGATGGTGGATCATGTGCTGGAACAGCCCGAGGGTACCAAATTGATGTTACTGGCTCCGGTTATTAAAAACCGTAAAGGTGAACACATTCAATTACTGCAGGAACTTCAGGCCAAAGGTTTTGTTCGTGCACGTATCAACGGTGAAGTGTATGACTTGTCCGACGCACCCACCATGGAGCTGCATAAAAAGCACACCATTGAGGTGATTGTCGATCGCTTCAAAGTGAAATCTGATTTACAGCAGCGCCTGGCGGAATCTTTTGAGACAGCGCTGGAGTTATCAGACGGAATTGCTCGTGTTGCGCCAATGGATGAAGACAGTGATCTCGAGGAAATGGTTTTCTCGGCCAAGTACGCCTGTCCTACCTGTGGCCACTCCATTTCCGAGCTTGAGCCACGCATTTTCTCCTTCAACAATCCGGCTGGTGCCTGCCCTACCTGTGATGGTCTGGGTATCGATCAGTTTTTTGATCCCGACAAAATTATTACTAATGAAGATATTTCGTTAGCTGGTGGCGCCATTCGAGGCTGGGATCGCCGCAATGTGTATTACTTCCACATGCTGCAATCTTTGGCCAAGCACTACAAATTTGATGTGGAAGCACCCTGGAGCAGTTTGCCGAAAAAGATTCAGGATGTGGTGCTTTACGGTAGTGGCAAGACCCAGATTGATTTTGAATACAGTAATGACCGCGGTGATAAATACCAGCGTAAACATCGCTTCGAAGGCATTATTCCAAACATGCAGCGCCGCTATCACGAGACTGAATCAGGTGCCGTACGTGAAGAACTGCAGAAGTACATGACTACTCAGTCCTGTAAAGATTGTGGCGGCACTCGTCTTAATGAAGATTCTCGTAACGTCTTTATTGATGGTACATCACTGCCACAAGTCACTCACTGGTCCATTGAACAGGCTCATGACTATTTCAGCACGCTGGACCTGCCCGGAAAACGTGGTGAAATTGCCTCGAAGGTCCTCAAAGAAATTGGAGAGCGATTAAGCTTCCTGGTTAACGTTGGTCTTGATTATCTAACTCTTGAGCGAAGCGCCGATACCTTATCGGGCGGGGAAGCTCAACGAATCCGTCTGGCCAGTCAGATTGGCGCGGGGCTTGTCGGTGTGATGTATATTCTGGATGAGCCTTCGATTGGTCTTCATCAACGCGATAACGACCGCCTACTACAGACACTCACTCATCTTCGTGACCTAGGTAACACGGTGATTGTTGTTGAGCATGATGAAGATGCGATTCGCGCTGCCGACTTTATTGTTGATATCGGTCCAGGCGCAGGTGTCCACGGTGGTGAAATTGTTGCCAAAGGGACACTGGCTGATATCAAAAAAGCCAAAGGCTCACTGACAGCTCAATACCTGACAGGCAAGCTTAAAATTGAAGTACCTGAGAAGCGCACTCCTTACGATGCCAAAAAGACTATCAAGGTTCTTGGTGCCACAGGAAACAATCTTAATAACGTGGATCTGGAAATCCCGGTTGGACTGTTAACCTGTATTACTGGTGTTTCCGGTTCGGGTAAATCGACTCTGATTAATGACACTCTCTACCCTATTGTGGCAAGAGATATTAATCGCTCCAGCTTACAGCCTAAGCCTTACAAGGAGATTCAAGGTCTCGATCATATTGATAAAGTGGTCGATATCGATCAAAGCCCAATCGGTCGTACGCCACGCTCAAACCCTGCGACCTATACCGGAATTTTTACACCGATTCGTGAATTATTCGCAGGTACCCAAGAGTCAAGAACTCGCGGTTATAAACCTGGCCGCTTTAGTTTCAATGTTAAAGGTGGACGCTGCGAAGCCTGTCAGGGTGATGGCGTCATCAAAGTCGAAATGCACTTTCTTCCCGATGTGTATGTCGCCTGTGATGTCTGTAAAGGTAAGCGTTATAATCGCGAAACTTTAGAGATTCTATACAAAGGTAAAAACATCAATGAAGTATTGGATCTGACGGTTGAAGATGCGCGCGAATTTTTCGACGCAATTCCAGCAGTGGCCCGCAAATTACAGACATTAATTGATGTCGGCTTGTCTTACATTACTTTGGGTCAGGCAGCTACCACGCTATCAGGCGGTGAAGCTCAGCGCGTTAAACTCTCCCGTGAATTGTCTAAACGCGATACTGGGCAGACGCTTTACATCCTGGATGAGCCAACCACTGGCCTACACTTCCACGACGTTAATCAATTGCTCAAAGTACTGCATCGCCTGCGCGATCACGGCAACACCGTTGTAGTGATTGAGCATAACCTCGACGTCATAAAAACTGCTGACTGGATAGTCGATCTCGGTCCAGAAGGTGGCAGCAAAGGTGGACAGATTATCGCAACCGGAACTCCAGAAGAGGTTGCAAAGGTCAAACAGTCTTACACTGGAAAATACCTGAAGCCGATGTTATAGAATAAAATTATGATAATAGGTATGAGTGCTTTACGCGCTCGTACCTAAAATAAAAAAGGAATGATGATGTACAGGAAGACAAATACAAAAAGTTCTTTATTAATTGCAGGCATAATAATTTTTATTATTAACACCGTTATATTAGTAGGTTTTACTAAAAGTTTTTATAAATCATGGCAAAGTTTAAGCTGGATTGAGTCAAGTGCACTCATAACTCAACTAGGTCAACCTGAAACATCACCATGGGAACAAAATAAGCACCCAAAATACATAGTCACTTATCAATACAACTATGATGGTGAAGTCTATTCAAATGATACTATCAGCTATTTTAGTAACTATAAAAGCCAGTCTGGAAAGTGGGATACTGTAAGAAAAGAACTAGAAGAGGCCAATCAGAATAACACACCTATAACAGTGTTTATTAATCCCAACGATCCTAGCGAATCAATAATCGATAAATATTACAACTATTCACTGGTATTTGGGTTATTAATCGGACTACTTAGCTTTTACTTACTAGCGTATTTGATCAGCAGAGATTGGCTAAACCGCTTTATTACCAATAAACATAGAAAAAGACAAATAGACAATCACCCCCTCAAACCTTGGTTTTGGCGAAAAGAATGGATAAAAAAAACTATCTCACCTAATAACTCCATGGATTTAAAATTTGTCTTTTCAATAACCCTTCTGATAACTCTATTTACTGTTTCCCTCTTATTACTTCTAAAAGACAAAGATTCCAATTTAATGCTAGTTACTTTAAGTATAATTTTTTCGTCAGCTGGCATCATCGCGTTAATTTATCTATTGTTTAGAAGAATGAAGTATGGGTATTCAGAGCTGGAATTAACTCCACACCCGTTTTTCACTGGCCAAACGAATCAGGGGCAACTCTTGGTCAAGAGAGGTAATCTAAAAGAACATGACATTATTGTCACTTTGGAGTGTCGTTTAGTCTCTATCGATTATTCGGGGATGAAGCCAATGCCTAAGATTAAAGTTTTGTGGTCTGATAAAACTTATGCCAATATTGAGTCAGTTAATCACAAAGCATTTCTTCTTGAATTTAGTTTCACTATCCCTGCTGCACTACCTGATTCTGGTAATAACTTATCAGATGAATGCCACCAATGGGTATTAGAGGTCAAAGCAGATACACTTGGGATAGATTTATATAAACGATATGAAATTCCTGTGTTTAATTATTCTCATAGGAAGACATTTCTGAAGTTTAATCATGCTTTACAAGAATAAAAACAAAAAAGCCCGCCTAATGCGGGCTTTGTAATATCACTCAAAATTACAATATTTCTTCCTGCGCTTCTTGTTCTAACTTTGCTCGAGCAGCCGCCTCTTTCTTCCGCATTAATTTCTTTTGATATTTTGACTGCACAATATCGCTGAGAACCATTACTGCGATAACGAAGTAGAAAGTTGCTTTATTCATAGGCTCAATTGGGTAGCCGAATAATAATAGATGAGATTTGTGACCGCCGTCTGCCAGCAACATAATACCGACCACAAGCAGAATAAATAGGCCTAACACTTCGAACATACGATTCTTTTGCAGGAATTGTGAAACCGTATCCGCTAGCCAGATCATCAACACACCACTGAAGACAATAGCAATTGCCATCACCCAGAAGTTATCCGTTAATGCCATGGCACTTAAAATCGAATCGAAAGAGAACACCAAGTTCATCAGTACAATTAATGCAATAACTTTTGCTGCGGACTGTGGCTTACGCTCATGAGCTTCACCAATTTCCAGCGCCATCATGTGCCAGATTTCTTTGACTGCGGTGTACATGATAAAAATACCACCCAATAACACAATGATGCTTTCAAAGGTGAAGGTTGCTTCAATAAACCCAGTCCATGGAATGGTAAACAATTCGCCTTGAACATACTTAATTAGTTCAATGAGAACAAACAGCAGAACGATCCTAAGCGCAACTGCCAGTCCAATCCCTAAACGACGAACCTGTTTTTGTTTTTCCAGTGGAGCACGCTTGGATTCCAGTGAGATATAAAGCAGGTTGTCGAAGCCAAGCACTGCCTGTAAAACAATTAACATTCCCAGCGTGAGTAAATTTTCTATTGTAAATAAGTCCATAATTAGCCCTTTAATTTATTTATTAATTTTTTCTGAAATTTCTGCCTTGAGAATCTGATCATTCTGCTCAAGTGACATCACAATGTCCATCCCCGCCACTACTTCACCAAACACGGTGTAGTTACTGTCAAGATGTAGATTTGGAGCTAGATTAAAAAAGAACTGCGCACCACCCGTGTCTTTACCAGCGGTTGCCATACCAATAGTTCCTTTGCGATGCGACCGCTGGTTAAGCTCTTCACGAATACTGTAACCAACGCTGCCTGAGCCATCACCATATTTGCTGCCTCCTTGCGCTACAAAATTTGGAATGACACGGTGGAAGTAGGTGTTGTCATAAAAGCCTGATTCAACTAAGCGAATAAAGTTGGTTGATGTATATGGTGTGTCAGTAAATAACTTGATGACAATATCACCTTTGGTGGTAACGATTTTTACCCTTGATGGCCCCTCGCTTAATGAGGAAGGTAGTTCGGTAGGCGTTGCTATCGGTTCGTTTTTTGGTTCCTGATAAGTATTCAAAGCTCGCTGTGCACCGATGCGAATAATCTCTTTATCACTCTCTGCAAGTTGCTTTAAAACCGGTGGCATATTCAGTTCCGAAAAATACTGAATCACTGCCCGCTGATGATTCGGGTCATCTGATTCCAACCATGCTTTCACGAGTTTCTGTACATCAGGTTGGGTTTTATCGTTTGTTGCGAGGAAGGCTTCAGACTGCACCCAGGTGTTGTCACTCTCGCGCAAAGTTTTCAAAGTCTGAGGTGTCATCCAGCGGCGACCAGATTGTAGTACCGTTACCTGCAATGCTGGATTATCTGCTAACGCTAATTCATTCAGCGCCTGAATCTGTTCGGTGCTTGTCAGTGTTCTAATTCCGAGCGCCTGAGCCACAGCAATTTGTATCGCTAAATTGTCACTGCGGACCTTTTCCCAAAGAAACGGTGTAATCTCTTTTTGTCCAAGCCGTGACAAAGCCCGAATTACAAAGGCCTGAGTTGCACTGTTCAATGAGGCATTCTTTTCTCTCAATAAGGCAATAACATCTGGAACCTGCGGGTCTCTTAGTAAAGGAACTCTCGCTAACAAAAAGCTCGCCATTAATGCAGTGTCTTCCTCATCTAATCGCTCAATCACCCGAGCAACTTCAATTTCAGTATCGCCCGTTAACAGATGACGATGGAACACTGACATAATTCCTAGTCCCTGCATCGCGGCGTTAGCAACCTCTGGCTCGTCAGTTTCTTCAATCAACCTGGCCAGGGTTGGAACCGATTGCTCCCCCCCCAGATTACCAATGGCCAGCACCATGGCAACTCTAACCTTGTTGTTCTTTTCTTGGCCCAGTCGCTCAATCAAATTAGCCGTTGCAGGTTTATGCAAACCGATACCTAAAGCAAAGGCAGCAGTTTCCCGAACGCTGTCTTGAGAATGATCAAGCGAAGGCAAAATAAGCTCACTGGCCTGCTCCCCGCCAATTCGTCCGAGATTAATCAAGGCTAGCTCCACGGTCTCAAGGTTGTCGCAAGCCAATGCCTTGTTGAAAGCAGACTCATTGATTTGACGCATATCTGCCAACCGATAGAGTACCGCTGATTCAACACAGGGTGGCGATTTAGGGGTCAAAGCACTACAACTGGCCAAAAACACAGTGAAAAAGGCGAGTGTTAGCGGTTTTGCGAGCTTGCTACGGTGGCTTAGTCTAGTGAGGCAATGTAAAATGCGCATAACTTTGATCAATCCTTTTGTATTTCAATGGCTCAATATATTTATACGATGAATCGTGTGGGCAAGATTGTCCCGCCGAATAAAACTATTCTAAAAGATATTTCCCTATCATTCTTCCCTGGCGCCAAAATTGGTGTGTTAGGTCTTAATGGCGCGGGTAAATCGACTTTATTACGAATCATGGCTGGTGTCGACACCGATATCGAAGGTGAAGCGCGCCCTCAGCCTGGCATCAAAATAGGTTACCTGCCACAGGAACCGCAACTTGATGACAGCAAAACCGTTCGCGAAGTAGTTGAAGAGGCAGTATCTCATGTAAAAGAAGCTTTGGCTGAGCTTGATCAGGTTTACGCAGCCTATGCCGATGCGGATGCCGACTTTGATGCACTGGCTAAACGCCAGGGCGAGTTGGAAGCCATTATTCAGGCGGCCGACGGTCATAACCTTGAAAATGCTCTTGAGCGTGCCGCCGAAGCACTTCGTCTTCCACCTTGGGATGCGGAAGTGAAAAACTTGTCCGGGGGTGAACGTCGCCGTGTAGCTATCTGTCGTCTATTGCTTGAACATCCGGACATGCTATTGCTGGATGAGCCAACCAACCACCTTGATGCAGAATCAGTGGCCTGGCTTGAGCGCTTCCTGGTCGATTACAAAGGCACAGTGGTAGCCATTACCCACGACCGCTACTTCCTAGACAATGCAGCAGGCTGGATTCTTGAACTTGACCGCGGTTACGGTATTCCATGGGAAGGCAACTACTCTTCATGGCTGGAGCAAAAAGCAGCTCGTCTGGAAATTGAAGAAAAGCAGGAGCAGGCTCGCCAGAAAACCATGAAAGAAGAATTGGAGTGGGTTCGCTCTAATGCCAAAGGCCGTCAGGCAAAGTCAAAAGCCCGTATGGCGCGCTTTGAAGAACTATCCAGCAAAGAATATCAGCAGCGTAATGAAACTAAGGAATTGTATATTCCACCAGGCCCACGCCTGGGTACTCAGGTCATTACCGCTAAGGGCCTGACTAAAGCCTTTGGCGACAAACTGCTTTATAACGATCTCAACTTCAACTTACCGCAAGGTGGCATTGTTGGTGTAATCGGTCCAAACGGTGCCGGTAAATCAACTATGTTTAAATTGATCACTGGTCAGGAAACACCGGATTCAGGTGAGTTAATTGTTGGTGAAACGGTGGAGTTATCTTACGTTGATCAGAGCCGTGATTCACTGGATGACAGCAAAACTGTTTGGGAAGAAATTTCTGACGGCCTCGATTTGATTACAGTTGGAAACTACACCACTCCATCGCGCGCCTATGTTGGACGATTCAACTTTAGAGGTACCGATCAACAAAAACGTATCGGACAACTATCAGGGGGTGAGCGTAACCGTGTGCACCTGGCGAAACTTCTTAAAAGTGGCGGCAATGTTCTGTTGCTGGATGAGCCAACAAACGACCTTGATGTTGAAACCTTACGTGCACTGGAAGATGCTCTATTAGCATTCCCTGGTTGTGCGGTTGTAATCTCGCATGACCGTTGGTTCCTTGACCGTGTTGCCACACATATTCTTGCCTTTGAGGGTGATAGTGAAACCGTTTGGTTCGAAGGTAACTACCAGGAATATGAAGCCGATCGCAAACGCCGACTTGGCGCAGAAGCTGATCAACCGCATCGTATTAAGTATCGTAAGATCTCAAAATAGTGCCAAGCTTATTAATTTAACAAGAACTTCCAACAAATAAAGAAGTTACAGGTAAGTGCTCTTTACTACCCTTTTGATTGAGCTGAGTAGTAGACAAGGCATAGCAATTCAAAACAGGACGTTTTGAATAGTAAAATTCGGGCAGGTGACCGAAGGAAATCCCTTTAGGGAGATGGAACGTATTTTACGGTACCCAAGGGGGCAGACCCTGCGTTAAGTGGCTTGGTGGATACGAAGGAAGTTGAACGAAGTGAAACCTCAATCACGGGGTGGTCTTCTTTTATGAAGTACATCCCTGTACTTCACCTTGCAGGCTAGCTTCGCTATTCAAAATCGTTCCAGACGATTTTGTGGTTACTTAAGGCAAGACAAATTTGTCTGGAACAAATTTGAACAGTGGAGTGAAGCGACGCTGGCTTCAGCAGAATACAAGGATGTATTCTGTAAAAGTAACTCGCTGAGTAGCGAAACCACAATATAAAGCGTAAAAGTCACTGGATACCGCGGTCAAGCCGCGGTATGACAGATAATGAATTTTGGTACTTCCAATAAGAATTAAGCAAAGCGCTATACACTACAAATTCCCTTAGACAAGCCAAAAGCCATCTGCTACTTTAGAATTATCATAACGTAATGATTCAGGACTAAACTGGTGTCAGAACAGGACCGACGCAACTTTTCACGCATTGAATACAATGCCAAAGTATTAATTGAGCAGGGAGAGCACAAATCAGTGGGCTCTGTCATTGAACTGTCTTTGAATGGTGTTTTAATAGACTCGAAGTCAAAACTGGACGTTACGCAGCCTGTTGACATTCAAATCATCATTGACGAATTTTCTCCAGCCATACATCAAAAAGCTGAAATTGTTCATCATCAGGATCAGCAATATGGGCTTAAAACTTTAGAGATCGATATAGACAGCATGCTACAGCTTAGAACTATCATCAGCATGCACAATGACGATCCTGATGATATTCACAGAGAATCAAAAGCACTCTGGGAAATTAAAGTCGAAGAAAAAGATAGTGAAATAAAAAACTAGCCTTACTCTTTAACCCAATCATCAAATCGAGTTTGATATCCTTCTGGCTTGATTAAATCCATCTGCCAACAGGTCTCGCCTCTAGCCAAATACTTGACTTCAAAATGAGTTCGCTGAGAACTCTTATCTACTGCAAACACACTTGGCTCTAATTGCCACTGATTTCTGGCCAACTGTTCGGCCTCCTCAATGTATGACTGAATGTTTGTTGCCAATACCAATTTGGCTTTGTCCTGCATTCTTGAAAGTAAAAATTCAAAAAAAGGCATATTCAACCAGCGCTGGCTGGGATTTTTTGGTTCCGGATTGGGATACAGCAAAAAAACACCTGCAAGAGATTTGGGCTCTAGTGCATGCACCACCCAGGGAATGGCATCGGCATGAACAGCCTTTAAATTGTTTAAAGACAACTGCTCAGCTTTTTCGGCAAAGTCATTAAACTTATTTCGAGTTCGTTCAATCGCAATCAAATGCTTATTCGGATTATCCTGCGCAAACATCAGCGCGTGCTTGCCTCTACCTGCACCAATTTCTAGATATTGGGGTGATTCTATTTGTGGTTTAACAAATCCCCGAGGAGCAAATAGTTTTTCTGGCTTGAACTGGCGTAAATTGACATCCGTCATAATATATTAAGTTTTTCTGATGTTAGCTTTAAGATGAGCTTTCCAAGCGGTAGTATAAAGCGTTATCAGAAACGGTAAAGGAAACACCATGAAAAAAGTTTTAATCATTCTCGTTGTATTGTTGGTAGTCGCAGGTGCGGGCTACTACGCGTGGCAAGAGTACCAAAAAGCAAAAATGCAGCAATGGGAAGAAAAAGCACAGCTGGCCGAAGCAACACTTAAGCCCATTAAAATACAATTTAAAGAAACCTTGATGAATGGCATGCAGCAAGGCGTCGTTGAAGCGATAAATTATTGCAATCTAGAAGCGCCAGAAATCGCTGCAAAAGTGCCTGCCGGTGTCGAGGTGGGACGAACTAGCCATAAAGTACGTAATCCAGACAATGAACCTTCCGAATTATTAAAGGGTCCTCTCGGTTATTACCTTGATCAGGAAAGCAATGGAAACAAAGCTGGTGGTAATATTACTCAGCTTCCCAGCGGTGAATGGCTTTACGTTGAGCCTATCTATACTCAGGCAGTTTGCCTTGCCTGTCATGGGCCAAACATTGCTCCTGAAGTGCAAGCGGCAATCAATGAAAAATACCCTAACGATCAGGCCACAGGATTTAAAGAAGGTGAACTGCGAGGAATGTTCTGGCTTAAATTAGCAGAAGATTTTGGCGAGTAGCCATTGAGTGACCCGCATTGCTATTGCGATAGTCACTCAATCTAAAGACTTTAAAGACTTGCTAGATCAGTTGAATGAACTGAGCCATTCGACTGACACCTATAACCTCCATGCCATCAAAGGGTTTTGGAGGTTTATTACCCTCAGGAACGATTGCTCGTTTAAAACCATGCTTAGCTGCTTCCTTTAAGCGCTCCTGACCATTGGGCACCGGACGAATTTCACCCGCCAAACCAATTTCGCCAAAGATGACGGTATGCTCTTCCAGCGGACGGTTCCGTAAACTAGAAATGATCGATGCCACTAACGCCAAGTCGGAGCTGGTTTCCATAACCCTGACACCACCTACCACGTTGGCAAACACATCCTGATCATAAGTTGCAATTCCGGCGTGACGATTGAGCACCGCCAGTAACATGGCAATTCGCTGGTGATCGAGACCCACTGCGATACGGCGTGGTTGAGGTGCATGCGAAGTATCTACCAGCGCCTGAATCTCCACCAACATAGGTCGTGTACCCTCCCAGGTTGCCATCACCGCACTTCCAGCCACAGGGTCTTGGTATTTGGATAAAAAGATCGCGGAAGGATTTTTGACTTGTTTCAAACCTTCGTCGGTCATGGCAAATACACCCAGCTCATTAACCGCACCAAAACGATTTTTTACAGCACGTAGTAGTCTCAAGCGTCCATCTCGCTCGCCTTCAAAATAGAGAACTGCATCTACCATGTGCTCAAGTACACGCGGTCCAGCCAAAGCACCATCTTTAGTTACATGACCCACAACTAATAACGTAATTCCGGTTTGCTTGGCAAAGCGCACCAATTGAGCAGCACTTTCACGCACCTGAGCAACACCGCCTGGCGCTGACTGCAACATTTCAGTGTAGATAGTCTGAATGGAATCAACCACCATGACTTTCGGCTTTTGCATCAAGGCTTGCGTGGTAATTTGTTCCACCTGTGTTTCGGTCAGCAATGAAAAATCACCGGTCGCCAGTCCCAAACGTTGAGCTCGCATGGTTACCTGCTGCAACGACTCCTCACCGGTCACATATAAAACCGATTCAGTTTCGCTGATTTTGCATAGACTCTGTAACAGTATGGTTGATTTACCAATTCCCGGATCACCGCCCATCAGAACTACCGAGCCAGGTACTAAACCACCGCCCAGTACCCGATCAAGTTCAGATAAACCCGATGACATGCGCGGTAGCTCAGACAGATCCACCTTGTCCATCTTAACCACTTTGGAATCCTGTCCAGCATAACCAGTAAACCGCGAGCTTTTAGCAGTGCTGCTGGTTTTTTTGGCATCCACTTGCTCTACCATGGAATTCCATGCTTTACATGCGCCACATTGCCCTGCCCATTGCGGAGTTTCAGAGCCGCACTCTTGGCAAACATATATTGTTTTTACTTTTCCCATAATTACCTTACTTTCAAACGTTCTGAGCGTCTGCCTGACTTTGTTAGAATGTGCTTAGTTGTCAGTCATTTATTTTTTATAAACTTCCTCCAACACGCACATTCTGCCGCGTCAGACAATTGCTCAGTCCGTTTTCTTATTGATGTGCCGGTTTTGCCTTGATTAGCGTTATCTCAACTTTTCTACCGTTGTACTTTTTGCTTGGTTTAATTTTCAGCTGAAATGATCACTGATCATTGCGATAAACAATGTCGTATATCATTGCTATTTTCAGATTATCATCCGAATCACGCTTCTATTCGCCAGCGCCTATCTTATGAGATAGAATAGCTTTATTGAAGCAGATATCTGAATAAATCATGAGTAACAGTTCCGCTGACCAATGGACTCCAGACAGCTGGAAGCGTAAACCAGTCAGTCAGCAAATCAAATATGGTGATAGTGAAGCCTTGGCGCAGGTTATTGATAAGTTACGTCAATTACCGCCTTTGGTTTCTGCCAGTGAAGTGGATAGCTTAAAAAGTCATATTGCCGATGCGCAGGAAGGCAGAGCCTTCATCCTGCAAGGCGGTGACTGCGCTGAATCATTTTCTGACTGCAATGCCGAAGCCATTTCACAAAAAGTTCGTCTGCTCATGAGCTTAAGCCTGCTGGTTAGTCAGCAAACTCAAAAGCCGGTGATTCGTATCGGTCGAATCGCAGGCCAATATGCCAAACCCCGCTCCGAACTGACTGAAACTCAGGACCAAACCACTTTACCCAGCTATCGTGGCGACCTGGTTAACCATGTTCATTTCAGCGAGTCCGCGCGGATGCCAGATCCGGCCCGCATGCTCCAAGGCTATAGCTATGCTTCATTAACGATCAACTACATCCGCTCTCTGCTTGAAGGCGATATCAGTGATCTGTTCCAACTGGAGCAAGAGTCACAAGACCTATTGTCGCTAAAAACTAATGCCAAGTTGCACAAGAGCCTTGATCAGTTCCGAGAGGCAATGCGTCTGTTCCATCAGGCCAATGGCCCGCAGCATAACAGTCGTCACTGGCTGGAGTTCTTTACCAGCCACGAAGCACTGCATCTGCATTATGAAGAAGCGCTGACCCGCAAAGCCAACAATGGCAAGTGGTACAATTTATCGACTCACTATCCCTGGGTTGGTATGAGGACCACTATTCAGGACAGCGCCCATATCGAATATCTTCGCGGTATCGCTAATCCAATTGCGATTAAGGTTGGTAAAGATCTGTCACCAGAAACACTGGTTCAGTTATGTAAAGTACTCAATCCCAATAACGAAGCTGGGCGCTTAACCCTGATTCAACGATTTGGTCATCAGCATATCACTCAGGTCTTGCCGGATATGATCAAGGCCGTGCAGGCAGCTGGACTCAAAGTACTCTGGAGCTGCGACCCAATGCATGGCAATACTCGGGTAAGTTCACAAGGCATCAAAACACGTGATTTCCAGCATATCCAAAGTGAACTGCAACAAGCCTTCGAAATTCATGCTGCCCATAACACCCATCTTGGCGGCGTGCATCTTGAAATGACGGCTGAGGCAGTTATGGAATGCATTGGCGGTACCTACGGGGTGACAGAGCAGGAGCTCGACAAAGCCTACACAAGCCTGGTCGACCCACGCCTCAATGTGGCTCAAGTATTTGAATTAATTGATTCCCTTGAAGAAAAGCAGCAACATTTACATAAAATTGACACAAAACACGTATCATCTTCTTGAATTGTAACCAAATGTTCACGTATATTAGGCAGATATGTTCGCCCGAATGGGTAAACTAGGTCTATGGAAAGCGTGTTCGACCCAGATGGAAAGTATGAGGAGCAATGATGAAAATGACTAAAGCTGTTAAAAAGTACATGACTGTTTCAGTTTTTGTGGCCGGTTCATTCCTGTCAGGTCAGGCTTTTGCCAATGCTCAAATGTGCTCCAATGTACAATACTCTCCAACGGACGACACACAACTTCACGTTCTAACTCAGCTTGAACCTGAATTGGTTCAGCCAGCTCCTCAACAAAAAGCCAAAAAAGACGAAAAAAAATCCGAACAGTCAGTTAGCTGGTTTTCATGGCTAACAGAATCTCATACAATGCCAAGTCTGCATTTTATCGATATTCTCGAACTGTTTGGCGGTGATGAATGAGCAAGCAACACACTTCTACCCAAAAAAATCTTTCTAGTAATACCCAGAGCAACACTAACGACAACAATCAGCAGCCAGAGCATGAAGGCACAGGTTTCTGGTCAACCGTAAAAAGTGTTGTTGGCGCCATGTTTGGTGTTCAATCCGAAGAACAACGTCAGAAAGACTTCGAAAAAGGTAACGCCCTACACTTCATCATCGGCGGCCTGGTTTTCACCATCGTATTTATTTTCACCATTCTTTACTTCGTTAATTCAGCACTGGAAAGCGCTGGGCAAGGTTAATTACATAAGTTTTGTAAATCCGTGTACTCCTTAGGTACCTCCATTTCAAACCTACTCAACCCTAACTTAACTCTTTCCTTTTGATAGTTATCAACTAGCTGGAGCAAAGCTTTATCAAACTCCTGTTGCCACTCCTGCCTTGGTTCTCCCTGATAAGTATTTTTATGTAATCCGTGAATGAGTTTTTCGGGCAACTCCCCGTAAATATAGGCTTCTAACCTTAGTTCTTTATCACGTTCAGGCGTTAAAAGCTTATTCTGTTCTAAATATATTCTCTCGAAGCTGGCAACACGTGCGAGATTGTGAGAGGTATAAATACTGCCATAAAGAACTGCTCGATATAACCAATACCGAGCTTCCTTGAGTGCACTTTTATCAATAAATGATGTAATTTCAGGATAAGCCCAACCTTCACTTAATGCTGGAGACAGCTCTTCATCAGTAAATGCTTTCCATAACATATTTTGACCATAAGCATACATTGCAAACCTATCACCATTTTTTGCCATTACAAGCAAATCTGAATTTTTGTAATACTTATAGGGATGGTCAATAAAGAGAGAGGAATGTCTGTTTTGCCAATCCATTGATGGCATCCCTAAACTTTCTTGCCATTCGATAACTGCTCTACCCTTAGCTGAATCAAGATAATCTAAAACCAGACTATTGCAATCTTCTACTTCCGGCTTAGGCTCTGACAAATTATCAAGCTGTAATATTTCTACATTAGAGCTGACATTTGCTGAATTTTTATCTGTTACCGAATCATTCACCTTTATGCCATTGATATCTTTGAAGAAAGTTTGCTTATTTACATTTTTTTTACTTGATTCAGCAAGAATATAACTCAAGCTGAAATAGACTAAACTACAGATGAATATGAGCGCAACAGAGATAAGGATTAGTATTTTTTTATTCATAAACCACTATCAACTCCTGTGCATTATTGCGCCCTGCTCCATCGCAGGAGATAAAGCGTCGCACGGGGAAGGATTGTAAATCTTTGGCTTTGGCGTAGATTAGGCGGGAGAAGTCGGTGTCATGATTAGAAATCACAACCGGCACGCCACGCTTGGCGAGTTTCTGTGCTTCAAGTGCCAGCTCACGCTGATTGTCGAGTGAAAACTCCTGCTGGCTGTAGCTTGCAAAGTTGGCAGTTAATGACCAGGGAACGTAGGGTGGATCACAATAAACCACATTGCCTTTCCTTGTATGACTCATGGTTTTGCTAAAGCTTTGACATCGAAATTCCGCACGCTTTGCTTTTGCAGCAAAAAACTCCATTTCACGTCCAGGAAAATAAGGCTTTTTATAGCGTCCAAATGGCACGTTAAAGCCACCGGAACGATTATATCGGCATAAGCCGTTGTAACCATGGCGGTTGAAGTAAACGAATAATGCCGCTCGTTCTTTTCCTGGCTTCAACTGATTGAAGTATTCGCGTAATTCGTAAAAGGTTTTCTGGTTATTATATTGGTCAGTAAAAAAACTGGCACAGTAATCAATAAATGTCGTTTTGCCCTTTTTAAGCTGGTTAAAAACATCGATCAGATCGGGATTAATATCAGCAAGCAAATATCGATCATAATCTGCATTAAGAAACAGTGCACCTGAACCTGCGAACGGCTCAATCAACTTATTGCCCTCGGGTAAAACGTTTAAAATTCTTGGCAGTAATCGGAACTTACCACCCGCCCACTTAAGGAAAGGTCTTTGATAAGAAGTGGGCTTTAGTGCAGACATAGTCGGTTTTTATTCTTACAATTGCTGCCTAGTGTATCAAAACCGATCACGATTGAAAGTTAAAATTCAATTCAAATGCAGTAACTGCAATTAGGAAAGGCATGACTCAAAACCAAGATTCAAACAATCAAAACATTTCACAAGCTGTTTTTATTTTTGCACATGGTGCAGGTGCTGACTCTAGCTCTGAATTCATGCAGAGCATGGCTAAGCTCATTAGCCATCCCGATATTGAAGTGGTGCTGTTTGATTTTCCTTATATGCTTAAACGCCAGCAGACTGGTAAAAAGTCACCACCAGATCGTATGCCTAAACTGCTAGAAGCCTATAAACAGCAGATTCTTGAGCTCGGCAAAGGAAGGAAAATTTTTATTGGGGGTAAGTCTATGGGTGGCCGTGTGGCCAGTATGATCGCTGATGACGAACAGGTCTCTGGCTTAATCTGCATGGGCTACCCGTTTCACCCGCCTGGTAAGCCTGACAAGCTAAGAACCGAGCATCTACAGAGTCTAAGGACGCCTACATTGATATTGCAAGGAACACGCGATCCTTTCGGTAAACCTGACGAAGTTGCCAGTTATGATTTATCTCCAACCATCAAGGTTCAATGGCTGGAAAATGGAAATCATAGTCTGGAAACGTTAAAGCGCTCTGAGATCAGCACAGAAGAAAGCTGGCAGATAGCTGCCAAATTCGCTCAGGACTTTATATTGAACCAGCTCTAGAGATTGAGCTGGTCATTAAGCTTATGAGAAGAAATTGAAGTAGCAGACAGTGCCCCAGACGATACCTGTAAACAGTAAAGCGACAAACACCATCGCTGAGCCGATATCTTTTGCACGTCCAGACAATGGATGTCTTTCAGAACCAATGCGATCAACTACCGCTTCAATCGCTGAGTTAGCAAGCTCCGCCATCAGCACGATACCCAGTGTAAGCAGCAAAATCGCAATTTCGGCGGTGGTGTTACCAATGACAAAAGCCAGAGGAATGAGGATTATGGCCAGAACCAGCTCCTGACGGAAAGCAGCTTCATTAAGCCATGCGCCTTTCAGGCCCTGCAAAGAATACTTTGTGGCATCAATAATGCGAGGAATACCTGTTTTACTGGGTTTCATAAGTGACATTGTGACTGACTTAATAGATTAGGCTTATGCACTGATACTACTGTATGCTAGCCTTTTGAGCAAACTGACAAAAATTGGCAATATTATGAAAATCAAACACTTAAAATATATCATTGCTTTGGCTTTAGCCCCACTAGTTGCCTGCTCACAAGCTGGCAATCAGGACAATTCAGAAAACCCTGACATAAAACCTGTGGATTTTCAGCAGCAAATCCAGACAGCCATTGCTGACAAAAGCTGCAACTCGGATGCCGACTGTGCCCTGGTTGAAGTAGGAGCCAAACCTTGTGGCGGTCCGGAATCTTATGAGCCCTACTCAAAACCTAACGTTGACGAAGCCAGACTTCTAGAGCTGGCGACGGCTTATAAAAAAGAGCGACAGGATTACTTCAAAGAAAACCAGATCATGGGAATTTGCGTGGTAACACCAGAACCCCATGTTAGTTGCGTCAACAATCAGTGTGTTGCCTCAGAGCAAAGCCTTAAGGTCCAATAACTCACTGGCTTTTTCATAATCAGCGCCTTCTTGCTTGCTCACCACGCCAAGACAAGGCGCTGAAATATTCTTCTTCAACCAATCTAGGTTTTGCTCACTTCGATTCATATCGCCAAACACAAAATTGGCGACCCAGCCTCTTAGCTTTAGTCCGCGGCGCTCTATATCGCGTACGGTCAACATGGCATGATTAAGACAGCCCAGCTTCATTCCTATCACCAAAATCACATCCATTCTTTTCTGCTCAACCCAGTCTGCATAAGTTTCGGTGTCATTGAGCGGTGTTAACCAGCCACCCGCACCTTCAACCAGCAAGTGTTCGCTATCAGGAAATTTAAGCAACCTGTTGAGTTCAGCGATTGATAACTCAACTCCAGCTTCCTGAGCGGCAATATGTGGCGCGATCGCGGGCTCGAAGCACAGAGGATTAATATCGGAGTAGCTGATTTGCTCAAAACCTGGGCTTTTTTTCGAAAGCTCGTGGATTTTCAGACCATCTTCATTGCGCCACTCTCCAGCTTCCAGCTCGGCGCCTGAAGCGACCGGTTTTAGCCCAACAACCTGCTCTTCACAATGCAACAATGCATTGATAAGCGCCTGAGTAATAAAGGTTTTTCCAACCTCGGTATCAGTGCCTGCAATGAATAATATTTCTCTTGTTTTGTTCATTTTGTTACCCCTCGCACACATCGCTCTATAATGGTTACGCTATAATTTGATACAAAGTTGCTACATTTTGGCGTAGCATAGAATCATAGTCCGTTTTTCAGGTGACTTAATTTGGCTGGCGACAACACTATCATACTCACTCTGGCGATTATCGCCCTGGTAGTCCTTTTGGTAGCAGTAGTGACTGCTGCTCTAAAGCATGCCGTGGTCAGACAGCTTGAGTCTAAAAACGAAGAACTCAAAAAAGTCCTCGAAGAAAATACTCGTAATATTGCCGGCAAAGCCCAGCGTATCAAAGAGCTGGAATCCACCCGAGATGACTTAAAACACTCTTTGCAAAGCCTTTCTGAGCGCAATACAGCTCTTACTCAAGAACACAGAGAGCTGAAAGGCAAATATAAGCAGGCACAAACCTCATACGAAGAAGCCCAGCAGAATTATCTCAATGCCTTACAATCCATTGCCGATACCAAGCGTGAACTTGATGACGAAATGGATCAGCTTCGCGAAGAGTGCGATGCCCGAGTTCGCACCATTCGCCAGGATGCTCTCGATGAAAAAGAACGTTTCAAAGAAAGCTTGGGGTCCGAATTCGAACACCTTAAAAAGAGTCATAAAAGACTCGTTCAGGCCAATGCCACTTTAAGCCGCAACATCGATAACTTACGCGATGAACGCGACTTCTATCGTACTGAGTTTGAAACTCTGCGCGACTTCCTGCACGAAGCGCAAATGAAAAATGTTAAACAAACGCTTGAGCAGAAAGAAGAAGAGTTAAAAGAAAAAATCGTTAACTTTGAAAACAAAAAAAATTAACGCCTTTCCCGATTAAAGATTTACCCAATTTCTACCGCATAGTCATGGTAACCGACAGCCGCACCGGCTTCGGTACCAAATGCGTGCCCATAAACCAACTCATAAGTTGCCGGCAACTGGCCATCATCCATTCTAAATTTACTGTATTCCTGCTCCAGCTTACGTAGCTGACGCGGACTGGTTAAGCCATGGTTTCTGCTAGAATCAATATTATGAGCACCAATATTTTTTAAATCACGCATTAGCTCTGTGGCGCGGTTATAACCAATAACTACTGGCTCATTATCAACCACAGGATCAGACATGCGGGCACTTAGCATGGCATCACCCACATGATGCATATCAATAAAGTTGTTCACATGCTGATAGTCATTTAGAGCTGCCCAGCTTTGCTTCAATTCATACAAGGTGTCAGGTCCCAATGTCGTAAATAACAATAAACCTTCTGGCTTTAACACACGATTGAGTTCCTGAAACAGTTGTGGCAACTCTTCAATCCACTGGATGGTCAGGTTTGAAAATACAAAATCAAAGCTATTAGTGTCAAAAGGCAGCTGCAGTGCATCAGCACATACATAGTCTTCCTGATTCGATTGAGCTCGACAGAAATCGATCATCCCTTTCGCCAAATCTGCGCCTGTTACTTTGGCGTTCGGGAATCGACCACTCAATTCGCGGGTAAAATATCCGGTACCACAACCCAGATCTAGAATATTGGTCGGTTGCAGTTTGAAATACTGTAAGCGCTCAAGCAATCGTTCACCGGCCAATTTCTGAAAGAAAGCGGCATCATCATAGGTCTTCGCTGCTCGGCTAAAAGAGCGGGCGATATCCTCTTTTGAAATCTGATTGATTCTTGCCTGCGGTGCTTTACTCATGCAAAAACTCTTTAACGTCGTTTACGAATAGTGGCTTATGAGACAGAAAAGGCGCATGGCTGGCTTTTGGATAAACCTTGTGCTGACTATGCGGAATCAGTTCGGCAACCTGCTCTGCAGTCTTGGCAGGCACCAGAGAATCCAGTCTGCCATAAAGGCGCAACATTGGTGCTTTCACCTTGCTCAACTCATTGCGCAAATCAACCTCATTCAGTAACGCCAAACCACCACGTAGCGCCTTGCCGGCTGGAACGCCATGAATAAATACTGTATCTCTTAATCGACGAATATCGTCTTTCTGGGTTTCGCTGCCTATGGCCTGTATCGCCAGAAAGCGAATAATGGTTCCTTGGTAATCTTCTTCCAGATAGCGACAGAAGCTGTCCATGATGTTGGCTTTCATGGCATGTTGCCAGTCGTCCTCCTGAACAAAGCGAGGATTACTAGCCACCGTAATAAGTTTATTGACTCTTTCAGGCGTTTCGATGGCAATGTTGGTAGCAATCAGGCCGCCCAGTGACCAGCCGAGATAGTGTGCATTGTCTGGTGCAACCTTTAGCACTTGCTCGGTGAGCAAATCCAAGGTGTAAGGATCGCCGGGAATGGGTGAACGTCCGAAGCCTGGCAAATCAATCATATGCAAGGTGAAGTGCTCAGCCAGGTCATCGGCCAGCATCTCCCAGATACCTGAGTGTAATCCCCAGCCATGCAGCAGAACCAGATCGGGCCCTTGCCCGGTACTCTCTATATAAGGTTGTAACTTACTCACCCATTACCTCTACAATCATACTTGTGCATTTGCCTGCTTTAACTCATCGGAGAGCTTTTCAAGCAAAAAATCTATGTCGTCAGTGCTGTGCTCAGCGGTTAATGTCACCCGTAACCGGGCACTGTTTTCCGGAACCGTTGGCGGCCTGATGGCTACCAGTAAAATGCCAGCCTCTTTTAAGGCACGGCTAATGGCCAATGTTTTGTCATTACGGCCTATCAGTACAGGCTGAATAGCAGTTTCAGAAGGCATCAATGGAATATCGTGTTCACTGGCCAGTCGGCGGAAATAATCAATATTCTTCTTCAATTGCTGGCGACGCCAAGCCTCTTCCTGGAACAGTTTCAGTCCGGCTCGATTAGCTGCTGCTACTGCCGCCGGCATGGCTGTAGTGTAGATATAACTGCGGCCAAACTGAATCAGGCTTTCAATCAAGAGTTCACTGCCGGCTACAACAGCCCCAAAGCCACCAAGCGCCTTACCCAGTGTAGCCATATAAATAGCTGCTGACTGCTGCGCTAATCCAAAGTGCTCAAGGCTTCCTTTACCCTGCTCACCCAAAACGCCAAAGCCATGCGCATCATCCACCATCAATGAGGCTTTATGCTTGTTGCAGCTGCTAACCAATTCGGGCAGCGGAGCAATATCGCCATCCATGCTGAAGACGCCATCGGTTACTACCAGTCGACTATCAGCAGGCTGTTTCATCTGACGCTCAAAAGAATCCATATCGGCGTGTGCGTAGCGCAGCATTTTGGCCGCGCTAGCCATACCGCCATCAATCAAGGATGCATGATTCAGTTTGTCCTGAATAATCAGATCATTCTTTTCAGGCAAACAGGTTAGCACCCCATAATTCGCCATATAGCCTGTCGAAAACAGCAGCGCCCTTTCGGCCCCTAAAAAGTCAGCGATTTCTTCTTCCAGCGCATGATGTTGGTCACTATGACCGATAATCAAATGCGATGCGCCACTGCCAACACCATATTGTTTTGCAGCCCTTTGCATCGCTTCGATTAATTTTGGATGATTAGCCAGCCCCAGATAGTCATTGCTGCTGAAGTTCAGATATTCTTTACCTTCAGCCTGAATGCGTACACCCTGCGCCCCCTCAAGGGTCAGACGGTGGCGTAACAGGTCCTGAGCTTTGCGCTGCTCAAGTCTGGCTTGCAGTTTTTGCCACATGGCAATAGATCTCAATTAACAATCTAGTGAGTTTTGGTTGCGTCGTAGAATAACGATTTGGCCGGTTGCTGCTCTTCAACTTTAGGCGTTTCTTCAATCAGCTCTTCCTGATCCATCTCACGGCGCTCAGGCTGAATGCCCAGACGTTTGAACAGCTGCATATCCGCTTCTGCTTCCGGGTTAGCAGTAGTAAGCAATTTCTCACCATAGAAAATGGAGTTAGCACCCGCCAGATAGCATAGAGTTTGGGTTTCCTGATTCATGTCTTCGCGACCTGCAGACAGGCGTACATAAGACTGAGGCATCATGATTCGAGCAGTAGCAATCATGCGCACAAATTCTATTGAATCAAGTTTCTCAACGTCGCCCAATGGCGTACCTTCAACCGCAACCAACATATTAATCGGCACGCTTTGCGGATGCTCTGGCATATTGGCCAACTGTTGCAACAGGCCATAACGATCATTGGTTTGTTCACCCATACCGATAATGCCGCCACTGCACACATTAATTCCAGCATCGCGAACGTGCTGCAAAGTATCTAAACGATTTTTGTAGGTACGGGTAGTAATAATTTGCTGATAATATTCAGGCGATGTATCAAGATTGTGGTTGTAATAGTCCAGACCCGCTTCAGCTAACTTTTGTGCCTGCTCATCGGTCAACATGCCGAGGGTCACGCAGGTTTCCAGGCCCATATCTTTAACCTGACGAACCATTTCCAGCACTACATCAAGATCTTTTTCACGTGGTGAACGCCATGCCGCGCCCATACAAAAACGGGTCGCACCATTTTTCTTAGCTTGCTGAGCTTTGGTCACCACTTCTTCGACCGCCATTAACTGTTCCTTGGAAAGGCCTGTGTTGTAATGGCCAGACTGTGGGCAATAAGCGCAATCTTCAGGACAGGCACCGGTTTTGATGCTCAATAAAGTGCTGGTTTGGACCTGATTAGGATTGAAATGCTGGCGATGAATATTCTGTGCGGCGAACAACAGATCATTGAAAGGTTGGTTATAAATAGCTTCGACTTCTGCCAATGTCCAGTCATGGCGAACCTGACCACTATTCAATTTCTCTAAACTGGTTAATGTTTGACCGTTATTTTGATTGCTCATTATTTTAAAAACCCTTATAGTCTATGGCTTCGCGCACAGCAAGATTCAGGAAGAATAGCGTGAAGTTTACGGTTTCATCACTCACTGTCAACCAATTAAAGGGAATTATGGTTTACAATCTATTTTCAATTGTTCGCAAGAATAATCCTCAAGACTCCGTCAATTGCTCCTTATGTGGTTTAGGAAGCGATTACTCGGGCTTTTGTGACCCCTGTCTTTCTGCGGTTCAACGCCAAGGTCAATACTGCCAGCAATGCGGCAATAGCCTTGGAAAACAACCGATTGGTGCTGTTTGTGGGCAGTGTCTTAAAAAACCACCCCGTTATCAGGCGCTAATTGCAGCCACTCATTATGAATTTCCGGTCAATCATGCCATCAGCGAAATGAAGTTTGAAAAACAACTGCATCATATTCGTAGCTTCAGCAACTTACTGCTTGATGAACTGATTACCTATTATCAGGACATTCCGCTTCCTCAGGCCATTGTGCCCATTCCTCTGCACTCTAACCGCTTACGAGAACGCGGCTTTAATCAATCACAACTGATTGCCAAACATCTAACTCGTAAATTAGAAATACCTATGCTCGAAGATGCACTGCTCCGCATTAAGGACACCCCGCATCAGATTGGGCTTAAAGCTATCGAGCGGCGGAAAAACCTGAAGCGTGCTTTTTCTGTCAAACAGGAACTACCCAAGCATATTGCCCTAGTTGATGATGTGGTCACCACCGGCTCGACCATTCAGGAAGCCTCGAAACAATGCCTAAAACATGGTGTTGATCGCATTGATGTCTGGTGTCTGGCCAAGACTTGAGCGGGCTGAAAAGTTTGCAGCTTTGTACTAAGTCCTATATAGTTACAAAAGTGTCAAAAAAACTGACACCTTTAAGTAAAATTATATAGAAAACAATAAAATAGGAGTTTCTCATGTCTGCAACTTTTACTATTCCATGCCCTAAGTGTGGCTCGGTTTCAACCTTCAAGACGGGTGTTTCCAGAAGCGGAACGGGTGTAGGTACTTGTCGTAATTGCCATAAGTCTGTGCGTATCCAGGTCGATGGTAAAGGAAATATCGTAAGAACCTCTTAAGTAAGCAATAACAGACAAATGCACAGTCCGTACATTTGTCTGTAAACCCTCCTGATCGGGATCAAGTCCCTGAACATCTGTCCATTGTGATATTGACTCTTAACTCCTAGATTGAAGTTACATTCATTCGGAGGAGCAATCCCATGAACACAGAAACCTTTAATCGTAGGTCGCAGCTATTACACTGGGGACTGGCTCTTTTCGGAATTGCCGCCTGGCTGACCGGGGAAAATGCCGATGATGGCTTTAACTCCAATGGTTTTCTACTACACCTTTATCTTGGTCTTGCCGTATTGGCGTTCATCCTGACCCGCTTCGGGGCAGGTCTTTTGAGCAAAGGGAAACTGAGTTTCAAAGGATGGACTTACTTTAACAGAGCGCAATGGCGTTTGGCCGCACAGGATATTGGACAACTTTTACGTTTTAAACTTCCACAAAGAGAAATACATCAGGGGCTGGCAGGTCTGGTGCAGTTTTCTGGATTGTTACTGTTTCTGTGGATGGCTATTTCCGGTACAGCAATATTTTTGCTGCAAAACAGCGCTGGCTCTGCGGTGTTTGAAGCAGTAGAAGAAGGCCATGAGGTTGGCGAAGCCCTTATCCCTCTATTCCTGATTCTGCACATTGGCGCCGTGATTGTGCATACCCTTAGCGGTGATCCTGTTTGGAAAAGCATGATGAAAAAAGACACTCCATAAATCTTCACAACTCTTTCATCTGAGCAGAGATAAGGTTTTAGAGTTTTTAACAAACTACTAAACCGATGTTGAGGATAAAGATTATGCTTGTGCAACTAACCTATGCTAGCCGAGTAAGCAGGACGCTAAGCTCAGATGATATCAAGAACATCCTGAGCAGCTCTCAAAAAAATAACAAAGCCGATGGTGTAACTGGTGCTTTGTGTTTATCGAATGGTATTTTTCTTCAAATACTGGAAGGTGATCGCCAAAAAGTGAATAAAGCCTACCATAAGATATTGGCTGATGCTCGCCACAAAGATCCAGCCATATTAGATTACAGAGAAGTGATTTCGCGCAAATTCAGCGAATGGTCAATGGGATTAATCACTCGATCTGATGATAACAGACAGCTTTTCTTAAAGTACTCTTCAAGCTCAGACTTTGACCCTTATAGTATGAGCGGTGAAACCTTAAGGGGCTTTTTCTCAGAAGTAGTCGATAACGTACGTTGGCTGCGCAAAAGCCCAGATTAATTATTTCCCCAGCAAGGATGCTACCCTCCTTCCATTTCAATTTAGCTTCCGCACAATCAAGCCATATAAGAGAAAGCACTCTGGCCCTTTGAGCAATACCTGATACAATGCGCATCATAAAATCCCGCTGCGCTCGGACATTCCGCTTTGCTTAATAAAGACCGTTCACAACAAGTTCTGCAGATATCGCTGCCCATCGTTGGGGGCATGATTTCGCAAAATGTTTTGAATCTGGTCGATGCAGCGATGGTTGGTACTCAGGGCAGCGCGGCAATTGCAGCAATTGGTATTGCTGGCTTTATAAATTTCATGGCAGTGGCCTTCTTTATTGGCTTTGCCGCGGGCGTACAGGCCATGGTTTCGCGCCGTATGGGCGAAGGGCGAGACAGTGAAGCCGCTTATCCTCTTAACGCAGCCCTCTTAATCATAGGGCTGTTGGCGGTCCCAACCAGCATCATTCTATTTTTCCTGGCTCCGGATATTCTTAGCGCCCTTAATAGTGATCCTGAGTTGCTAGAAGAAGGTATCCCTTACCTTCAAGCCCGCTTCGCTGGCATTTTAGCCATAGGTCTTAATTTCAACTATCGAAGTTATTGGAGCGCCATTAAGCAAACTGGCTACTATCTGCGTACCCTCTTGATTATGCACTCGCTGAATATCGTGCTTAACTACGCGCTGATCTTTGGTAACTTTGGCATGCCTGAACTAGGGACTTTAGGAGCCGGTATTGGCACCAGCATTTCTCTGGCGATGGGTTCGATTTACTACCACATATTGGCGACCAGACACACCAAACAATTTGGCTATATGGAAAGGCTGGCGACTTGGACAACCATTAAGTCTATTTTCAGAATTTCATTTCCATCATCAATCCAGCAACTTTTCTTCGCTGGTGGCTTTACTGCTTTATTCTGGATCATTGGCCAGGTAGGTATTCACCAACTGGCAGCGGCAAATGCCATTACCAATGTGATGCTGGTTGCCATTCTGCCCTGCATTGCTCTGGGCATAGGTGCAGCAACCATGGTAGGTCAGTCACTTGGCAGACAGGATCCCGATGATGCTTATTTATGGGGTTGGGATGTTGCTAAAATGGCACTGATATTTGCAATCGCTTTGGCAACGTTGTTCTTTATCTTCACTGATCCCATTATGGGCATCTTTCTGAAGGAGCAGACTGCGCTCGAAATAGCTCATTGGCCATTTAAATTATCTGCAGGCATTATCATTATTGATGCGATGGGGCTGGTATTTCTCAATGCATTGAATGGTGCCGGTTACACCAAGCCACCGATGTACGTTTCCCTGCTCTCTCAGTGGCTAATATTCCTGCCTGTGGCTTGGCTACTGGGTCCCTATTTTGGCTTCGGGCTCATGACAATTTGGTTAGCTTACGCTGCTTACCGTGTGTTACAGACAGGTGCATTTATCTGGCTATGGCAGCGTCGAACCTGGGCCGATTCGGTTGTTGACTAAATACCTTTTCTGAACAGCAAATTAATAATCACGACGGCTAATAAAATAGGTAAATACCAAACATACTGCACCGGCTCCAAAGGGGATATCCCAAAGCTGGCCCCAAGTAACAGACACTGAGCACCATAAGGTAATATCCCTTGAGTTGAGCATGCACCGATATCGACCAGACTTGCGCTTTGCTTCGGCCGAATAGCACCCTGCTCAGCTAAAGACTTGGTTACTTTACCGGTCAAAATGATACTAACCGTATTATTGGCAATCGCCAGGTTAGTTACCGCGGCAGTACTTAATACAGCAAGTTGCGCTCTCAGTTTAGACTGACTCGCGGCAAACAACTGACTTATTTTATTGACCAGCCATTGCAAGCCACCCTGCTGTTCTATCAAAGCCCCAAGACCACCAATCAATAACGACAACAGAAAAATTTCCTGCATATTGCTGAAGCCTTTATAGATGGTCTGTGCAACTGAGTTTTCAGCTGTGAAACTTCCACCAATAAGACCTATAGCTATACTAATGATGATACCGGCAGGCAAAATGATGAAAACATTCAATCCAATTAATGCCAGAACCACGATTGCCAGATAGGGAATCACTTTATAGAGCTGATAATCAGCAACCACTGCTTGCGAGGGCTCGGTTGTAATTAAGGAGAATAAGGTAATGGTTATGATTGCAGCGGGAATTGCCCAGCGAGCATTCTGACGCAATTTTTCGCCAACTGTTGCGCCCTGGGTGCGCGTTGCAGCAATGGAAGTATCTGAAGTCACAGACAGGTTATCACCAAACATGGCGCCGCTTAGCAATATTCCAGCTACAATCGCAGGCTCAAACCCAGCTGTTTGCGACAAGCCAAAGCCAATTGGCGCAAGTGCTGCAAGAGTTCCCATCGAAGTGCCCATGGCAAACGACACCAGCGCAGCTATGACAAATAAGCCCGGCAACACAAATCCCGGAGGAATCCAGTACAGTCCAAAATTGACCACCGCATCAATCGCGCCGATAACGCCAGTTAGCGCCGCAAATGCGCCTGCCAGCAGATATATTAGACACATGGCAACAATATTACTGTCACCAATACCATTGAATAAGGTTGCGATCCTGCTCTCAAAGCTTCCTTTGGCCAGATACAGTGAAACAGCAATCGCTGGCAATACCGCTACTGGAGCGGGTAACTGATAGAAAGCATAGTCGACTCCAATCACAGTGTAGTAAATGCCAGAGCCCAGAAATAAAACCATAAATAACAGCAATGGCAATAATGACAGCCAATGAGCAGGGTTGTGGCTAGAGACCTTTGGGTGGCGAGTATCAGTGATTGATTCGGAAGAGCCAACTGATGATAGGCCAGGAGCAGTAGCAAGCTTTTTGGACATAAATAACCTTCAAAAATAGCTTGCGGACGAAATGATACGTTTCAGAGTCACTCTTTAGCGGAATTTTTAGTGCGCCCGCAAGCGGTACAAATCAGCGCAGGTGGCAACTATACCTGAGTTGCCACGGAAGTCCAAACGGCTAAACGTATAGTCGTTATAACAATTTGTTATTTGAGCATTTTGGAAGCTATGTCCTGCTCATTCACACGCAGGAAGTAATAATCGTATTTATAGTCTTTTTCAAAACCATAGTCGCGGTAAATCTTGTGCAAACGATGATTCTCTTTGCGGGTAGTCACCTCAATTCGAATAGCATCGGTTTCCTTGCACAAATCTTTGGCAGCATTCAACAATGCCTCAGCTGTTTGCTTACGCCCAGTACCGCCAAATACGTAAAAGTCATTCAGCGTCCAGATTGGAGCCAGACCAATACTTGAATAAGAAGGGTAAAGTTGTATGAAACCTGTCAACTCATCTCCCTCATAGGATAAAAATATGGTTGAAGTCTGTTGTTCCAGCATTTGTCGCAAAAACTGCTCAATTTTCTGTGGCTCAGAGGGTTGTTTGTAGCGCTGGCGATAACTATCAAAGGCAGGCACAAGCTGTTCTAAGTCTTTGATTTCACAAATCTTAATTTTCAAAGCAGTATCCTTATGCGATTTTTCTTAGGTATTCAGTAAGAATTCAGTTTACAAGCGGTAAAGTTGTGACTAATGAATGTTATTGAGCCTTGAGCGCCCAATATCCACTCAGTTGGTATTATAGTGAATCCTAAGGAGTTATCCATGAATAAAATGATAACCACAGCACTGATCATGACATTGGGCCTGGGCCTTTCGCAGGCTGGTTTTGCCAAAGAACATAAAGGTCCTCAGTCAAATAATGCACGCAGTCATGCCTCGGTTGAAAAAAGACATGATGCGAATCGTTTTGAGCAGCGTCATAACCGCGACAACCGTTTTGAACACCGTCGCGATGATCGCAGAGATGATAGATGGCGTGACCACAGACGTGATGATCGTAGAGATCATCATCGCCACAGCGATTCGCGTGGACATGACCGTCATTACGGATCACACGATCGCTATCGTGATAACTATCATCCAAGACCGAAGCATACCTACTATCGTGTGTACCATGATCGTTATTACCCACGATACAGAACTTACCCGACAACGGTTTATTACTTAGGTCAGGACTGGTACTACTATGGCGGTTACTACCACCCATACCCACGTGGCCACATCCATACCCATTATTGTGACCACCGCTATTGGGAACCGCTTGCAGTAGGCATCATTCTAGGTAGCGTACTCGGCTGGTAAAACTTTCTTCCTGACCCTGGGCATTCTAAACACAACTACCCCTTAGTGTTTATTCTTCCTCTCCTGAGCCCAGGGTCAGTTTTTCTACAATAAAAAAGCGAGCTTAATGCTCGCTTTTTTTATATACACTCTCCGTCAGGAACCAATCGGTGAACCCGGTGGAATTGGCAGTGTCTGAACGTCTTCCTCAGGCTTAAAGTTACCATTTAGATATTGCACCACCAGATCCTTCAACCAGGCATAACGAACTGAATTGCGTTTTGACTGAGTGGTCAACCATCCGTCAAGTTTACCTATCTCATTATGCAGATGGGCTCTTACCTCTGGCGAAGCCTGTTGGTTAGATGCCACGCTCAAAAGTTGCATCACGGTCAGATAATCGACACGCTGTTGAATTAAGCCATTTAATCCGGACTGCTCGGGGCTACGCAAAGTAGTTGTCAGTAGTTGAGTCACCACTTCTTCCAGCCCCGGCAAGTCTGCAGTTTGTGCTTTTTGTTGCAACAAACGCGCCAACCTCTCAGGATTTAATAACAATTGCAGAGTATGCTTGGCAGAGGCTTCAGCCATGGATACCGGATCAAGAGTTAATCCAGTGTAACCATTAAAGCTCTCACGGTTTTTATAATAACCATAGGCTTTCGGCGGAATTACTTCCAACACCGACGCAGGTACCGCTAACTGTTCTACTGATAAGGTAGATAGTAGCGTGCTGATAGCCTGCCGCTGTAATCCATCTTCAACGGCACGAACGGGACGATAAGTGTCGCCTTTAACGCTATATTCGTAATTAACACCGCCCACCAGTTTCACAGCCGCTTCGACCTGGTAACGATGGAATAAATATAATGGCACCAGAGTTTCAGCAAGCTCAGAATAGGGAGCACCATCGGCTAAATTATTGTGGCCAAAGTTATTCAAAGCGGTCTGTCTGATTTCCAAAACTCTTTCTAATTCCACAGCAGGATTTTGTAGGTTATCCCACAAGTGTGCAGAAGGATGGGCTCCGCTTGCGGGACGAGCATCTGCGTCAGAAATGAACATTAGTCCTTTGGCGCTGGCATTACGCACAATATTTCGTAATGCTTCTTCTTCGTTCTCTTCCTCAATCTCAGTATAGCCATAACGCACAGCTTCAATATCCCACTGACCAATACCTTCAGCATAAGCATTTTTCAGGTTGATGTTTTTACCGTCCAGTGAAACCAGTGGGTGCGGATAATCCATCACAGAAGCGCGATTCGTTGGACTTGCTGCAAAGTTATGAGCAATGCCCAAAGTATGGCCCACTTCATGTGCCGACAATTGGCGAATTCGGGCTAATGCCATATCCATTGCAGCCTGCTTGTCGCCATCTTTGCCATGTACGCCAGTTAGGGCATTAGCAATCAGCAGATCCTGTCTTACTCGTAATGAGCCCAATGTGACATGCCCTTTGATAATTTCGCCCGTTCTCGGGTCAGCCATTGCCATACCGTATGACCAGCCACGCGTGGCACGATGAACCCACTGAATGACGTTGTAGCGAACATCCATCGGATCAGCATCGGACGGCAAATCTCGAACTTCATAAGCACCTTCAAGCCCAATTGCTGCGAAGGCCTGTTCCCACCAGCGAGCACCTTCCAATAAAGCAGTGCGAACTGGCTCAGGTGCACCCGGGTCGAGGTAATAGATGATCGGTTTTATCTTGCCGTCTTTGTCGCGCTCGATGCGATGGCGATAAATCAGTTTCTTCTCAATCGGCTGGTCAATCGGTGAAGCATAATCGGCATAAGTCAGTTCAAAGAAACCACTTTTCGGATGGAATACTCTCGGCTCATAGTTATCATCAGGCAAAGCAACAAAAGACACATGCTGATGCACCGTTATAGCGTCAGGAGTTGGAACAACCTGTCTTACATAGTCGCCTGCTGCGGAGCCGTTAAAAGTCAGTACACTCTCGAACAGAGTATTTTTAGGGAAATTTTTGACTTTGTCAGCCACCAAAGCAGAACGATTTCGATCAATACTATAGGTGCCCTGATTAGTAGCCTTTAGCCTGTTACTAACGCCATGCAAATCCTGTTGCAGGTATGCTGTTAAGTCGATCAGGTAACGGTTACCTGACTTGGCATCAACCTCAAAGCCATATAATACTGAGCTGGCAAACGCTTCATTGACCGAGTTCTTTTCTGCCTGATTGTCAGTATCTGCGCGATATCGTGTATTCAGGTGCTTCAGGAAAATCTTATTGCCATAACGTTCGAACTGAACCAGCTTCGACTCGCCAAGTTGGCCACGATCAAGTCCAATATCATTCGAGCCGATACCAAACGGCAATCCCGTATACATGATAAATGGCTGTTCAAACTTACTGACTTCAAGCCAAACCTTACCCTCATTACTACTTACGTAGATAGGCATAAAGCCATTAATACGACGGCTTTTATTTTCAATTACAGACCAGCTTGCTGCGTTAGCAGTTAATACCACTGCCAGCAGACAAACTCCCCCAATCAGACCTTGAACAGCTTTTAACATGGGTTGATTCCCTACCTGATAATTAACATTAAATTCTTATAGCGCCTTATTAAAATATAAACTATTGATGTATGGGCGCATCGAGCCTAGCCAATAACCACGGAAATTAGGATTATCACTAAACATAATGATACTGCCACGACCGTACTCTTGTGCCAAGATTGCTGGCGTATTTTTAATGCGATCAACATTGGTTTGTGACGAATACCCCGCAACTAGCGGACTTTCGGTATAGGTTGCGACAGTCACAAAATCCTCAGTTGCTGGCTTAAAGACCATAGTGCCAGCCTTGGTGAACGCCAATTTATCCAGCTCAAGACCAAATGCCAGCGGGTGACTCAAATCCAGATTGGCCTCAAAAATAGCCCCACCAATGATATGCTCGGCGCGCGCATCATCACGTTCTGAAAATGGTCGATTTTGATTCTGTGGAGCCTCTGGTTCCAGCAACTCAAAATTCACAAGTCCCTGCTGCACTAACCATGGGTTGGCCCCGCGTGTAGCGACAATGGTTCCACCATCACTAACCCAGGACTTAATAACATCCAACTCTTTTTCATCAAGTGCAGGATAACGCCCACTGACCATCAGCAAGTGGGTATAGTCTGACAGATTAATCCGGCCAAGATCTTGTGCGTGTTGCATCGAAACAGGCAACTCAAGACGCGTATCCAGTAAATGCCAGACCTCGCCAGCTTCATAAGAATATACCCCATCACCGATCAGTAATAGAGGCTTAGGCATTTCAAGGTCACTGACTGTTGGACTACCTAAATCAGCACCTTGTCCGCTATAACCTGAATCAACGCCATAAACAGTCAATCCCAGATCAGCAACGGTATCATTCACCTGCTGCATCAGTGCATCACGCTCAGCGGTTTCAGCTGGTAGGGGAACGGTAAAAGTTCCCGCCATGAATTCGCGAGGCTCACCGTTAACAGGCAAGCGAGAACCTTTTTCCAGCAACTTAGCATCGATATCAGCTTCGAGTAATCGCGTTAAAGCTGTAGCCGCTCGGAAGTCCTGCCACTCAACCAACAGAGCAACCGGGGTTTCACTACCCACATACGAACTTGCTGTTGAAACCTCAACTGACTCTAGCGGTAAGCGCTGCAATTCGTCTTTGTTCAAATGATGAAAATCAAGGTTAAATGCCAAAGGGAAAGTCCAAGCCGACACGTCATAGAAGGTGTTATCAGTGAACTCAGTGCGCGTCTCGAACATGGCTTTAATCAGGCCATATTGTGGCTGCTTAAAATTTACCACATAGGATGTTTTTGCAGGCCATTCTCTGCCTGCAATTTTTCTAGGACCTGCCAATTGCTCAACTTCAATTTGGTGGCTATTCAAGATCCGCAGAAACTCTTTAATGCGGCCATCATCTTCGGAACTGAAGATCACGCCTTTTTCCAGATCACTACTGGCTTTAGCTGGCCACTGCTGGAAGAAATCTCTTTGGTAGTCCAGCAACTCCTCACTTAGCTCAAGTGCAGCCTGTAAGGTTGAAAATGAGGTTGTTGCCTGATTTCGAATGGAAAATGGAAAGCTGACATCGCCATTAACCGACTCCTGCAAATGACCACGCGAACTGGCCTGCTCGAACAGGATGCCTATTCCGCCATTGATATCAGGGAAGGTTGAGCCTTTGCCATAGTAGAAGTCATCAAAGCTTTCCTGACTGTAATAGCGTGAACCAATCGCATCCAGAGCCTTGGCATGATAGCGACCAATTCTTTCAGTCAGCTCAAAGTTTAATTCGGACGTTAGAGGGTTTTGACGTGTTGGAACTCCAGGTTGAAAGAAGAAAGTTGCATTAGTGCCCATCTCGTGGAAATCACCAACGATATGTGGACGCCACTCATAAAAGTGCTTAATTCGTGCTTGGCTTTCCGGATGCTGTAACAACAACCAGTCTCGATTTAAATCAAACCAGTAATGGTTAGTACGCCCGCGTGGCCAGGCTTCGTTATGCTCAATCGACTCTGAATCAGCGACCAGCTCCTTACCCTTATAACGATTCACCCAGCCCGCAAAACGCCCCATGCCATCAGGATTCAACATGGGATCTATCATGACAATAGTATTGGCCAATAACTCCTGAATCCAAGCCTCATCAGAAGCAGCCAATCTATAGGCAACCAATAAAGCAGCATTAGTACCACTCGGCTCATTACCATGCACCGAATAGCCCAACCAGACTATCGCAGGCCCTTTATACTCAGTTAAATTCTCGCGCTGCCGTTTAATCTCATCAAGACGTGCCAAATTCTCAGGTGACGAGATATAAGCAGTGATCAAAGGTCGGTTTTCATGAGTTCGACCAATTTCAGTCACATTCACTCGCTCAGAGCTTTGCGCCAAAGCTGTGAAAAACGCAACCGACTGATCGGGGCGGACATGCCACTCCCCCACGGGGTTTCCCAATATTTCATTAGGCGTAACAACATCCGGCTGAAACTGAATATTCTGATTGAAATAATAATCAAATGAAGTGTTATTTTCCTGAGCTAGACCTAGCACGGGAAGGCCAGCGGAAACCGATAAAAAAGCAGCAAGCAGTAATTGTTTCATATGACTCAGTTTTTCGTGGTTTTCTCCATTCTATAGGTTGTAAATTTAGCTGCAAGCCCAATGATAGGTTATAATAGAACCCATCAAAGCAACATGCTGAGGCATTGAACGTTATTATGATTACTATTTCAGAAGCTGCTCAAGAGCATTTTCGCCGTTTACTAGCCGGTCAGGAAGAGCCTGATACCGGTATTCGTGTATTTGTCGTGAACCCAGGTACCAGCCATGCTGAGTGCGGCGTTTCATACTGCCCGCCAGATGCCATTGAAGATACCGACACAGAATTGAAATTTGATGGCTTTTCAGCCTTTATCGACGAAGATAGCGCACCTTATCTGGAAGAAGCTGAAATCGACTACCAGAAAGAACAAACTGGCGGTCAGCTGACACTTCGCGCACCAAACGCTAAAGCTCGTAAAGTTGATGACGACGCACCAGCTTCGGATCGCATTCGCTATTATCTTGAATCAGAAATTAACCCAGAGCTTGCAAATCATGGCGGCCAGGTATCATTGGTTGAATTCACACAAAGCGGTATCGCCGTTCTACAATTCGGCGGAGGTTGCCAAGGCTGCGGTATGGTCGACGTGACATTGAAAGAAGGCATTGAGAAAACCTTGATTGAACGTGTTCCGGAAGTTAAAGGCGTTAAAGACGTCACCGAACACGCAGAAGGTGAAAATCCTTATTACTAATTCAGTAGAGAATACCGCAAAAAAAAAGGCGCTTTATGCGCCTTTTTTAGTGTCTACCAATCGTAGGGTGCGTCGCAACAAAGAGCCTAGCCCATTGGCTACCCAACAAAAACTATGGACAAATAGACATCGAATGCTTCTTGTTGCTAACTTCCTATCGGTCTTGCACCAATACCCCCTTTGATTGAGTCGAGTATGAACCAAACCATAGCAATTCAAAATAGGAAGTTTTGAATAGTAAAATCCGGGCCATGGATGGAACGTATTTTACGGTGCGTTAAATGGATTGGTGAGTACGAGAGGAGTTAAGCATAGCGAAACCTCAATCACGGGGTGGCCTTCTCTTTGATTACTTTCTCTTGGCCACTCAAGAGAAAGTAATTCGCCGAGGGGCGAAAAAATAAATTAAGGAATGTAGGAAGTTACTCCAACCCTACTACTTTGAGGACCCGTCACTGATATTAATATTTTGTTGGGTTACAAGGCAAAGCCTCTAACCCAACCTATAATGATTACTTTAAAACAGACTCTTACTTAATCAAATTATCATGCAACAACTGCAGTATTTTTAATGCATCATCATCATTAACCAGGAAGGACAAATGATGGTCGCCTGTGGCATGGCTGAGTAATAACCATTGTTCTGGAAGATCCGCATCAATTTGCAATAAGTGCCACAATGCCTGGCTGGCGTCACATCCAATTAAAGTCAGCATTGCGCTATGTGAAGTAAACACACTGCGACAGACTTCAGCTAGCTTTTCAGAAAGTTTCTGCAAAATCGAATCAGAATAAATACTGTTGTTGGTTTCAATCGCCATGACCAACGAATTTTTAGTTGAGGCCATTAATTCACTGCTTAAGCCAAACTCATTGATAATGGCAAATACTTTTTGCAAGGTGTCTGGCTGTTGACCCCGACGACCAAGTAGCAATGTAATGATTGGAATCTGTTGCTTAAGCGCTATCGCTTTAACCCATTTTGAAGCTTCATAGTCGCTGGTGATTAAGGTTCCAGTCTCATCAGGTTTATGGGTATTGCGAATTTCGATGGGTATGTTGTAAGCCATGACTGCGCTTAGGCATCTCGGGTGCAGCACTTTTGCACCCGCTTCCGCCATATCAAAAGCTTCGTTGTAACTGATAGTTTCTAGCTTTTTTGCGCTACTGATTTTATTGGGATCAGTGCTGAACATCCCCGCAACATCGGTCCAAATTTCAAGTTTGTCAGCCTGCAATAATGCCGCAAAATAGGCAGCAGATGTATCAGAGCCCTCGCGTCCTAACAGCACCGTCTGTCCATCTTCATTGGCAGCTATAAAACCCTGACTCAATATCACATCAGCTTCACTTGCCCATTGACTGGTTAATTCCTGATTGGGTCTTGGGTGACAAACAGCATTTAAAAAGCGGTCATTGACATTCTGATGCTGGCCGGACTCTGAGGTTAATATTTGACGAGCATCCAGCCACTCAACTCGATGATCTTCTCCTAATACTTTGCGCAGAAATTCTGCACCAAGTACTGAAGAAAGAAGCTCACCATGCGATACAACCTGAGCTCTATCCATGGCAGTCAGTTGTTCTTTATGACGGATATCGGCAATGGCCATTTGAAGTGAATCAAACCAAGGATCCAACAAGGTGGCATCAACTTCCAATTCATGCGCCATCGCTTTGTGTTTGTTTAACAGTTGGTTTAAGGCATCGTCACTTTCATCACTAACTGCCAGTTGTGCAATAGCTTCCAGCTCATTGGTCACGTTCTTAAAAGCAGAGTGTATTACCGCAACTTTTTTGCCGCTTTCGATATTACTTTTGACAATGGAGGCAATGTTGTCCCAATCATTTTGACTGGAAACACTTGAGCCGCCAAATTTTAATACCACCCAGGAATTTGTTTGGTTTGTCATGATTTATCCAATGAATCGTTTTTATAAATTTAATTGGTAGAGATTACTTGATGAGCTGGTAACGATTACCACAGTAGGGACAGCTAGCGCGCCCTTCTTTATCAAACGCCATAAAAACTCGCGGGTGCTGATTCCATAAAGTCTGATCGGGCATTGGGCAATGTAATGGTAAATCACTGTCTTTTACCTTAATCACTTCCTGGTTTTCAACAGACTGCTTAGCCACCTGACTGGTCATAACCGACTCCTTTGTTGACTCTATATCTATATTCATTCTACATCGCTGTGCTTAAATGTCGATTGCCATAAAACGACAATCGCCTGGCGCTGTTCGGTTAGCTCATCTTTAGGCAACAGCGCAGGTTGATTCTGTAGCGCCCTCGCATTAGCAATATCTCTGAGTAATCGATAATTCTCCATCATACAATCACGGGTACTCTTATCGATAAGGTCATTTCCTGCCAGCAACTGTAGCCAGTCCACATTATTAAAAGGCAACTCGTTGACCGAGTGCTTCTCCAATAACTGCTTTGAGTATTTCAAAGCCCAATATTGAACCAGAAACTCTATATCAACCAGTCCTCCAGAACCTTGCTTAATATCCCAAAGTCGCGCATCGGTTTTATCCAGATTGTCGCGCATTTTTTTACGCATTTTTATGACGTCTTTAGCAAGATGCTCCCTTTTATCACAACTTAAGACTTTGCTTCGCAGATGGAGATAACTGTCCTTTAAGCCGCTGTCGCCGGCAACTGGTCGCGCTCTGACCAAGGCCTGATGCTCCCAGGTCCAGGCCTCGCCAAGCTGATACTTTTCAAAGGCATCAATATGACTTACTAACATGCCAGCTCTGCCAGAAGGCCGCAACCGCGTATCAACTTCATACATGATTCCCTGCTGAGTGCGCGTTCCCAGGTAATGAACTAATCGTTGGGCTAACCGTGTATAGAACTGATGCAGCTCCAATGGTTTACCCTGCTCTCCGGTAAGCTCAGTCATTGAATCTGGCTCACCCTGATATAAAAACACCAGATCAAGATCCGAGCCATAGCCCAATTCATCACCACCAAGTTTGCCGTAACCCAGCACCAGAAAATCCTTCACCAATTCGCCAGCATCCTGCTTTGGTCGACCATGCTTGGCAGTGACCTCATTCCAGGCCAACTGAAGCAGATACTCCATAATGACTTCCGCAAGATCCGTTAACTGTTGCGACACTTCACTGATATCAAAACGGCGGGTTAAATCTCCGGCAGCAATTTTAAACTGACTTGATTGTTTGAATCGGCTCAAGGCTAGCAACTGCTCTTCGGTCTGATTCATTTCGATACGCATCATGGCCTGCTGTAATTGATTGGCTAAATTATCTTTGGTCAGCTGCTTGCCAAAATTACTGGGGAATAAAAGTTCGTCCAGAAGTGAAGGATAAATCGCTAACTGCCGAGCTAACCAGCTGGAGCGCGATACTAGCTGTACCAAAAATTCGAGTACGGGAATATTCTCGGCTAACATTTCAAAATAAGCAGTGCGTCGGCCAATGCCTTGTAAAACCTCTAAACTTCTAATCAAGGTTTTATCGGTATCTTTCTGCTTGCTGGCTTGGATAACCAGATGAGGAAGCAATTGCTCTAGACGGGCAAAACCTCTGGCTCCAATTTTGCGCTCTGAAAATTCCTGCCTGAACCTCTGCAGCTCCTTCAAGGTTTCTTCTGATAGATGATATTGCACTAACGTTTTGCTTTGCTGTTCGCTATCGAGCTGACCCTGTAATAACTGTTCGAGAACCGGTATGGCATCATTATGGCTATGCTCTTCTTTAGGATCATGGAACAGACCCTTAAAAAAGTTGGCGACTATCTTCTGATGCTGCTCCAGTTCCTGTTGAACACCTTGCCAATCGGTAAAGCCCATCAGCAATGCAATTGCCTGCATTTCTTCGTCACTATCGGGTAAATCCTGGGTTTGTTTGTCAGCACGAATCTGCAAGCAGTTTTCCAGTTTACGCAGAAACTCGTAAGCTGTTTTTAGTTCGTCAGCATCTTCTTGTTTAAGCAGATTCTGCTGCACTAAAGCTTCAAGTGCCTGCCACCAGTTTTTAGCCTGCAACTGAGGATGACGGCCACCACTGATTAGCTGCAAGCTCTGCACAATAAATTCCAACTCGCGGATACCGCCATCACCTAGCTTGATATTGTTTTGCGCATCTTTACGTAATAGTTCCGCGCTGATTTTCTGCTTTAACTGGCGAATCGATTCGAGGACACTGAAATCAATATACCGCCTAAAACTGAAGGGGCGAATGATATTAACCAGCTGTTCGCGGAAATGAGGATGAGCCTGCAGGATTCGCGCCTTAATCATGGCGAAGCGTTCCCACTCACGCCCCTGCTCCAGATAGTAATCCTGCAGTGCATTAAAGTTGGCTACCAAAGCGCCACTTTGGCCATAGGGTCGTAAACGCATATCGACCCTGTAAACGAATCCATCGGCAGTATTGTCGGACAACAAACTGATCAGCTTTTGCCCGTGGCGCATGAAGAACACCTGATTCTCAATCGACTTGCGTTGCTCTTCGCTGATTCGCGTTTCGCCATCTTCGGGGTAACCGAAAATCAGATCCACATCAGATGAAAAGTTAAGTTCCTCACCGCCCAGCTTACCCATCGCCAATACCAGCAAATGCTGCTGTTCACCGGTTTCGGAAACCGGCACACCATATTGCTGACAGGTTTGATGATAACTCCAGTCCTGCGCACAGTTAATCAACTGCTCTGCCAGGACTGACTGCAAATAACAGATCTGACGGATGGGCAGCAATTGCAGAATATCGGCCACTGCAATTTGCATGGACCAGTAATGACGTTGATGACGCAAAAATTGTTTTACTTCGTATTCAGGCCAGCTGGTATCCAGGTTCTGCTGAATATTCAGGATATGAGAGGACAGGCTACTCAAGTCAGCAGCCAATGCATCCACCAACCACTGAGGCTTTCGTTTCGCCCAGTGATACAGATAATCACTGCCGCAAAGTATGCGCTTAACCTGATCCATATCACCGGAATAGGCAGTTTCCAATGCCTCAAGCCATTGTGAAGTTCTCTTTTCCGCTTCTGCTTTCAGTGCTTCTGGAATAGGTGCTATCTGCATCATGAATAAGTCGACTATAAGTGGTTATTTATGCTCTGGGCCCGCTTATCCTAACGTATTTGCCCGAATTTAAGCTATTGATGTTGTAAGATTTATTACATTTTAATGCAAACTAATAATTTATCACTCAGATAAACATTGATAGGATAGGCTGATAACAATGAATAAGGAGCATCTTACATGGGTACCATTATCACTTTAGTCATCATCGTCGCGTTAATCCTGTTTGTAGTCGGGATTTACAATAAGCTGGTCAGTCTGCGCAATCGTTTCAAAAACGCCTACGCACAAATCGATGTACAGCTTAATCGTCGTTATGACTTAATCCCTAATTTAGTTGAAACAGCCAAAGGTTACATGAAGCATGAGCGTGAAACGCTTGAAGCCGTAATCAATGCACGAAATATGGCGGTCTCTGCCAACCAGGCAGCCGCAGATCACCCTGAAGATCCTAATGCCATCAAAAACATAAATCAGGCAGAAGGTCAGTTAACCGGTGCCTTAGGTCGTTTATTCGCCCTATCAGAGAATTACCCTGATCTGAAAGCCAACCAGAATATGGCACAGTTGATGGAAGAGTTAAGCACCACCGAAAACAAAATAGCATTCGCACGTCAGGCCTATAATGATGCGGTCATGCAATACAACACATACCGTGAGCAGGTACCTAATAACTTTATTGCTAATCCATTTGGTTTCCAGGAAGCCGAACTGTTTGAAGTTGAAAACGAGGAAGCCAGAGAAGCCGTTAAAGTTTCTTTTGATTAAACCTTTCCTTTTCATCAACTGATAAGCAATAACAAGAATGGACTTTTTTGAGCATCAAGAAGCAGCCAGGAAGAAAACCCGGCTGCTTGTTTTTTACTTTCTTATGGCTGTGATACTGATTATCGCAGTACTCAATCTGATTGGTTTCCTGATTGTTCGATCGCAGACATCTCCGGAATACCCTTTCTCCATAACAGACTGGTTTCAACACTCCTGGTTTTATGCCGTTACCATAGGTACTTTACTACTGATTGTGATGGGCTCTCTGTTCCGCTGGTTCCAGCTCAGTGCTGGAGGCAAAGCAGTTGCCTCAATGGTTAAGGCTCGCGAAATCCTGCCTGATACCAATGACCTACTGGAACGACGCCTGCTTAACGTAGTGGAAGAAATGTCCATCGCCTCGGGGACTTCAGTACCTACGGTCTATGTGATGGATGAAGAAGAAACCATCAATGCCTTCGTCGCAGGATTGGAAACCAGCGATACGGTACTGGTGGTTACACGTGGCGCGCTTGAGAACCTGAGTCGTCAGGAACTTCAGGGCGTTGTAGCGCATGAATTCAGTCATATTTTTAATTCTGATATGCGTATCAATGTGCGACTGATAGCGGTTCTGGCAGGCATTTTGTTAATTGGTCAGGCAGGGTATTTTGTCATGCGATACATTCGCTATGGAAATATTCGAAGCAGTAACAAAGATAGCGGCAATGCGGTAGTTGCGATTTTTGTCATTGGTATATCACTATTCATTATCGGCTATATAGGACTCTTCTTTGGTCGCCTGATTAAAGCAGCTATTTCTCGACAACGTGAATTTCTGGCAGATGCTTCAGCGGTTCAATATGCCCGCGACAATGAAGGTCTAGCCGGAGCCTTTATTAAAATCAGGCAACAAGGCTCCTTGCTGAAAAACTCACATGCGGAAGAAACCAGCCATATGTGTATTTCGGAGCCGATTAAGTTGAATTTCAGCGGTCTTGCCTCGCACCCTCCGATTGAAAAGCGCCTGACGGCGATTATGCCGGGCTGGCGCAATTTGGCGAAACAGATTGAAGAACAGCGCCTGCGTGAAATGGCCCAGCAGCAAGAATACGAAGATATCGAGCTGGAAAAAGAAGAAAAACCCGCCATGGATTTTGGTTTTGACGCCATTGTAGAAACTATCGGCCAGCCGACGACTTTGCACCAACATGCTGCCGGAGCTTTATTGCTGGCGTTACCCGAAGTGATTCGACAAGCTGCCCATAGCCATCACTCCAATAATCATGCCATGCATCTGGCTTTAGCTTTATTGCTGAGTGACGATAATCAGATGTCGGAACCTGTGTTGAATCTTATTGCCGAAAAGACTAGTCAAAAAGATGCTGACCAGGTCCTTGAGCTAGCCCGACATATCACCAAGGAACAGCGCCATTTACGTCTGGCCATTCTGGATATTTCCATACCGAGTCTACGTCGATTAAGCGCTACCGAGCGCAAAGGCTTTCTCAGCTTATTACGACAAGCTATTCATCTGGATAGTCACATATCTGAGTTTGAATATGTGCTGTATTCGATCTTGCAAAAAAACCTCAGTGACAGCGGGCAAGGATCAAGCAATAGCATCAAGAGATTTAGTGCGGTTACTCATGAGATCGAAGTGATTCTTTCCGCCACTATCCACAGCACAGGGCAAAGTGACGAAGACAAGAAAGCGCTGTATTCAAAACTGATTCAGCCTTTTGTCAAAGACCCGTCACCATTGCTTGATAAGACCTTTGACGCTGAATCCTTCCACCAGGCATTGAAGCGCCTCAATCAATTAACACCAATGCTGAAAAAGCCATTGATACAAGCACTCGAAGACGCTGTGACCCATGATGGCAAAGTGAACCCTCGAGAAATTGAATTACTGCGTGCAATTGCCGAGTGTTTGAACTGCCCTATTCCACCAATCTTGGAACAGGCGCAGAAGAAGTTGGTTAAGGAACAATAATGATTTTTCGAATTCTAATAATTCTTGCAGTTCATCTTTATAGCCAAGTCGGACACGCCTATAAAGACGACAATAAAACAGAAAGAACTTACAAAGGGTTTATCAGCGCCACACTAAATAGCGATAAGAGTATTCACAAACAAATGTTTGTAAGAGAGTACTTTGATAAGTTCAACCCAACTAAGGATTCTTTTAACTTTACGGGTGATAAAGACCCCGAAGTCAGTTTTAGACTTTGGTTCCAAGTACTAGACCTATCAGGAGAGCTCTTCAACGTTAATATTATTTTAGAATCAAAGAAGCGTGATAGCATTAATGGATGGAATGTTGTTTATGATGAAACTGTAAGTGGTATTCTTTATGGAAAGAACAAATATGACTTAGCAACGGTTGATTTACCCACTTTAAATATTGAAATTGATATTGATAAGAATTTTATTGCAGAAGAATTAAAAGAAAGATTTAACAACTAGCTTAAAACCAATTCCTTATTCAAACATAACTCCGTCATTGCGAGGAATGAGGTCGACTTTATTGACCTAATGGCGAAGCAATCTCGATAAAGTTATTCAAAGCTTAACCAGATTGCCGCGTCGCTTCACTCCTCGCAATGACAGCCTAATTCCAATACGGGTTTTCTTCTAACGCTCTGGTACGCATAGTGAATAAGGCATCAAGAATATCTTTTTCGGTGCGTTCCAAACGCTCATCCACACGGTCTTCGGTTTTTAACGCTCGACGGATAAACTCGAGCTGTTTGAAGAGCTCAATGCTCGCAACAAGATCGACCCATCTTTGGCGATAGGCTTTGCGTTTTTTGTTTTCAAACAAGCTACCGAAAAACAAACCAATATCCAGAGTTCGATACATTCTTGGCAGGTAGGCCAGATAATCATTTTCGGTCAGTTCTTCTTTACCCGTTAAATGACGTTTTATATCAAAGAGCTGGTGCTGCAACTGACGGATGGCGAATGGGAAAATTTCTTTCTTGAGTCTTTGACCGCCCCCATTTTTAAATGCATTACGCCATTCTTTTAAATACAGCCAACGCGAAAAATGTAATAACTTTAAGTTATAGGAGGATGATTTGAGATATTCAGTAAACTGGTTGCCCTCTCGTTGAAAAGCTTTGCGTAACCCCTTTTCGAAATCTGACAGTTCTTCATAGGTAAAACCATACAGCTTTCCGTTATTGAGCCAGTTAATTTCTTGAGCAACTTTTAATAATTTGGAAAAGTTTTTAGTGATTTCACGCCAGTCACTGCGCAAGCTACTGAGAGCATGACGAGGAATCATCGGTGCAAATACCGAGTACATGTGTTGCATAAACATCAGTGCTCGGTTGAGCTGCAGGACATGATCAATGGTCACTTCACGTTTAATCTGTTTGATATAATGCTGCCAATGTCCGAGACCAGTATGTGCAATAGTTTCAAATGCCGCTTCGGCAGAGGATTTAGCGGTTAATTCAACCACTCTCAACTGCCTTAGGTAAGGAGAAGGTCTTTGACACAGACTATAGCCGCGTTCAGCCTTACTGGCGCTATCTAAGACCAGATCAAACTTTTCGATTAATTCCTGACACAGACTGAATAATGCTGAGGGTTCACCTTCTTTGAGCTCAAGCTCTACTTCGCAGATATCCAGCTTATGGTCTTTACAACGAATGGAGCCGACATCCAGCGCGATTTCTATCTGGCTTTCGCCTTCTTTGACAAATATCTGACGTCTTAAAAAGTCGGTGTTAAAGGCTGGCTGAACAGGCCCATCTTCTTCTTCAGCCTCTTCCAGCAGAATCATGAGATAAGGCTCGTCGACTGCCTGCAGGTCAAGTTCATTGGTCGGAAGTTCAACCTCAGACTCATTGCGCTGAAACAGACCACCAACCACCCTACCGGCAGATTTTACCGACTGGATGAATTTATCGCCGTCCCGACGTATTCTGAGCCCGATTTCCATCTCTCTGAGCTTGTGATTCTCCGTGTCGAAATAGGTGTTGGCCAGCTGCTTTTCCTGCCAATCACCCTCTCCCGAGAATCTATCGCTAACCCATTGTTTTATATCACTAATTTTGTCGGGCGTCGCTGATAGTTTTATTTCTATTTCGATCGACATGCCTTAATTTATACTCAGGTTCGTTTGAGTGATTCAATGCAGTTTACAGCGCGAATTGGGAATTGCCAATCGTTAAGTCTGGTATGCAAGTGCTCGCTTGCTTATAATGTGCACCTTTACTTGTTGGCCCAGACAATCCATTGGGGGATACATGGCTAATTCGATTCTTGACCTTTTTGCGTCATCACCGATTCGTCCTATGCAGGATCATATGGAGAAAGTTCATGAGTGTGCTTCTGAACTGAAAAACTTTTTCCAGGCTACTATTGAAGGCAACTGGGATAAGGCTGACCAGCTAAGAACCCGCATCCGTGAACTGGAAAATGAAGCGGATGACTTAAAGCATGACCTTCGCATGCACCTGCCAAAAGGCTTATTCCTTCCTGTTGCCCGTACCGACCTCCTCGCCCTTCTCAGTAAACAAGACAAAATTGCCAATATCGCTCGCGATATTTCAGGCCTTGTTTTTGGTCGTAAGATGCAATTCCCGTCGAACGTAAATGATGACCTGATGGGTCTATTACAGCGTTCATTGGATGCGTCAGCTCAGGCGTTCAAGGCGATCAATGAGCTTGATGAACTATTAGCTACCGGCTTTAGAGGCCGTGAAGCCAGTCTGGTTGAAGAAATGATTGATCAACTGGACATGATCGAAAACGACACAGACGAATTACAACGTGAGCTTCTGTTCAAGATTTTTGAACAGGAAAACGAATTACCGCCAGTACAGGTCATGTTTATGTATAAGGTAGTTCAACAAATCGGTGATTTAGCTGACAGCGCTCAAAGCGTCGGTTCACGCCTTGAAATGATGATAGCTCGATAAACCGGGGGAACTTGTGGATTTTATATTACAAAATGCCGATACCTTTATCTGGATAGCGGTCGCGTTTGGTTTCTTAATGGCGTTTGGTATTGGCGCCAACGATGTTGCCAACGCAATGGGGACGTCTGTAGGCGCCAAGGCACTGACACTTAAGCAGGCCATTTTTGTCGCAGCGATTTTTGAATTTGCCGGTGCATACCTGGCAGGTGGTGAGGTAACTCAGACCATTCGTAAAGGAATCATTGATTCCAGTTACTTTGAGGGAACACCTGAGCTGCTGATTATTGGTATGATGGCCTCGCTACTGGCGGCGGGCATCTGGCTGGTTCTAGCTTCTAGATTTGGCTGGCCAGTATCAACCACCCACTCAATCATTGGTGCTATCGTTGGTTTCGCAGCGGTTGGTGTCAGTATTGATGCAGTTAGCTGGGGCAAAGTTGGCTCAATTGTTGGGAGCTGGGTTATTACGCCATTCATTGCAGGTGTGATTGCTTTCCTGATTGTCCTGAGCGTACAGAAGCTGATTCTTAACACCCAGAATCCTTTTGATATGGCCAAGCGTTATGTTCCTTTCTATATGTTCCTGGCCGGTTTCGTGATGGCATTGGTTACCATCATGAAAGGCTTAAAACATATCTTCAAAGACAAAGACATTTCCTTGAGCCTGACTGAAACCTACCTGATTGCAATTGGCATTGGTGCCATCATTGCAATCATTGGTGCAATTTTCATCAGCCGCATCAAGATGGAAAAAGAAGCCGATAAAGACTACCACTTTGCCAACGTAGAGAAAGTGTTTGCAGTGTTAATGATTGTTACTGCATGTGGCATGGCTTTTGCTCACGGCTCAAATGATGTTGCGAATGCGATTGGACCTTTGGCTGCAGTTGTTAGCGTTATCCAGAACGGTGGTGAAATTGGTGCTAAAGCATCAGTTGACCCTCGTATCCTGTTAGTCGGTGCAATTGGTATCGTGATTGGTCTGATCGTGCTTGGAAGCCGAGTAATGGCCACCATCGGTAAAAAGATTACTCACCTGACACCAAGCCGTGGTTTTGCGGCTGAATTAGCAGCGGCTTCAACGGTTATTATCGCCAGTGGTGCTGGTCTGCCAATTTCAACCACACAGACTCTGGTCGGTGCGGTTCTTGGTGTTGGTATGGCACGCGGAATCGCGGCTCTGAACTTAGGTGTTGTCCGTAACATCTTTGTCTCCTGGGTTGTAACACTACCTGCGGGCGCGATCCTATCGGTTACCTTCTTCTTTATCTTTAAGGCGTTGTTTGTAGCCTGATAAGACAAAAAGAGTGTTTTCTGGTTGATTTGTTAGCCAGTTAACAGACTGATTAAAACGGCTTTAAGTCTTCTTTATCAATGACTTAAGGCCGTTTTTTTATTTCCATTAGAATAGCTTGCAGTTATAAGCCAATAAGTCTTAATTCTGCCCCTTCCCCCCTCCGAATACCTGCTATATACTTGCCCCTTTATTTACGATTAAGCTCAAAATTTAACCGTTAGGAAAGTTTATGTTTCGTCTACTATTAGTGTTTTTATTGCTGACCACCAACCAGTTTGCACAAGCAGCTGATCCAGCTCAAAACACAGCCGCACAAAGCAACTATTATGTATCCGATGATATTGGCGTAGTTATGCGAAGCGGCCCGACCAATCGTTATCGTGTCATTGGTCGAGTAGTTGCCGGAACCCCTATCGAAGTTTTGGCTTCCGACGTTGAAAATAAAAGTAGCCAGGTGCGTACTGCCGATGGTGACGAAGGCTGGATCCAAACCGAATACATTACCGACCAGCCAACGGTACAGGCCCTATATTCAGCACTACAGGTTGAGCACGATGCACTGAAACAGGAGCTTGCTCAGACCAAACAGCAGATTGCTGATAAAGAGAATGTCATTGCGCTGAATGATCAGCTGCAACAACAGGTTTCCGAACTGCAAAACGAGTCGGATAAACTTCGCCAGCAAAACGAACTGCTAAAAGATCGTTTTCACAGCGATGTGTTTTACGCAGGCGCATTAGTCCTGCTAGTGGGCATGCTAATCAGCTGGGTATTATCCCGTGTTAGCATGAAACGCCGTCAGCGCTCCGGTTGGCGTTGACGTTTTCAGGTTGTACTTTAGGTTCTGATAAACCTAACCAGTACATTGTTATTAGGTAATTGCCGTAATGTTTAAAGCCAGTCAAATCCTGTCAGATTCCTATCAGCAACTCTCGCTGAGCGAGTGGCAGGAAATTATCACCCAAAACTACTCTGTCGATGAATCGGGCTACTTACAAGAATTGTTAGAGCTCGCTACTCCAGACGACAAAACCGTAAATATCATTACTCATCAGGCTTCGCAACTGGTTGAAGAAATTCGCCAGAGCAGTAAGTCGCGAGAAGGTGTTGAAGCCTTTTTGCAGCAATATAGTCTGAGTACCAAGGAGGGTGTGATTCTGATGTGCCTGGCGGAAGCGCTGTTGCGTATTCCTGATGCCAATGTTGCTAATGCGTTAATTCGAGACAAACTCAGTGCTGCTGAGTGGAAAAAACATACCGGTCAAAGTGAGTCTATTCTGGTTAACGCTTCGACCTGGGGCTTAATGCTAACCGGTAAAATTGTCGACGTTGATCAGGACGGCGATGGTAAACCTGATACTTTATTAAAAGGTCTGATTGCCAAGTTTGGTGAGCCGGTCATTCGTCAGGCTATGAACCAGGCGATGCGTCTAATGGGTCGCCAATTCGTTTTAGGCCGCAGCATCAAAGAAGCCATGAAGCGTGGCGCTAAAAGTGTTGAGAAAGGCTATACCCACTCGTTTGATATGTTGGGTGAAGCGGCTTATACCGCCCATGATGCGCAACGTTATTACGAAGCCTACAGCAAAGCCATTTCTGAAATTGGTCAGGTTAAAGTTAAAGAAGGCCAGTTAGCTCCTAGTATTTCAATCAAGCTATCAGCACTGCATCCGCGTTATGAAGTCGGCCAGAAAGACCGCGTCATGACGGAGATGGTTGATACCTTGCTAAAACTGGTCAAGCAGGCTCGTGAACTGGATGTTGCAGTAACCATCGATGCCGAAGAAGCTGATCGCCTGGAATTATCTCTGGATATTTTTGAAGCGCTTTACACTTCGGAAATATGTCAGGGCTGGGCAGGGCTGGGCATGGTAGTTCAGGCTTACTCTAAACGAGCACTGCCAGTACTTGGCTGGTTGGATGCATTATCCCGCAAGCATGGTCGTCGTATTCCAATCCGACTGGTAAAAGGTGCTTACTGGGACTCAGAGATTAAATGGTCGCAACAGGCTGGCCTGAGCAACTACCCTGTCTTTACCCGTAAAGCCGGAACAGATGTGTCCTACCTGGCCTGTGCTCGCTTTATCATGAGCACCAAAGATAGCTTCTACCCACAGTTTGCGACTCATAACGCGCAAACCGTTTTCAGCATTATGGAGATGGCGGGCGAACGTCGTGACTTTGAATTCCAACGCTTGCATGGCATGGGTGAGATTCTGTATGACAAAGTACTGGAACGCTATCCGGGTTTGAAATGCCGTATTTATGCACCAGTAGGGAACCATAAAGATTTGCTTCCTTACCTGGTACGTCGCTTATTGGAAAATGGTGCCAATACTTCCTTCGTTCATCAGCTGGTGGATAAAGCCACTCCGGTGATGAGCCTGGTTGAACATCCGTGTCTTGTGCTAAAGCGTTACCCGACCTTGCACAATGATCGGATTCCGTTGCCACCACATATCTATGGTCCTGACCGTGTGAATTCAGCAGGTACTAATCTCCACATTAACAGCCAGATCGAGCCTTTTATGCAAAACGTACAACAGTATTTAGACAATCAATGGCACGCTAAGCCCATTATTGACGGTAAAGAAATTACCACTAACGAAGAAGCCGTATTCTGCCCTTATGACAACACTCATCAGATTGGTACAGTGCATAAGGTCAGTGAAGAATTGGCTTTGGATGCTCTTACAATTGCCCATAAGAACTTCATTGCATGGGATATGACGCCAGTTGAGCAGCGCGCTCAAATTCTTGAGAAAATTGCTGACGTTTTCGAAGAAAACGAAGCTGAGCTGATTGCTTTATGTAGTCGTGATGGCGGCAAGACGATGCAGGACGGTATTGATGAAGTTCGCGAAGCAGTCGATTTCTGTCGCTACTATGCCAATAACGCACGTAAAGATTTTGGCCAGGAAATCACTCTTCCGGGACCTACTGGTGAGAGTAACCACCTTTACCTTCAAGGCCGCGGCGTGTTTGCCTGTATCAGTCCGTGGAACTTCCCACTGGCCATTTTTACGGGTCAGGTGGTAGCGGCATTGGTTGCCGGTAACACCGTTCTGGCTAAACCAGCCGATCAAACGACTCTGGTAGCCTATCGTGCGGTGCAATTAATGCATCAGGCTGGCGTACCAACCAGCGTGCTGCAGTTTGTTCCTTGCCGTGGCTCAACTTTCGGTAAAGTCATTTTATCTGACATTCGAATTGCTGGTGTTGCCTTCACCGGTTCAACTTCAACTGCGCAAACCATTAACCGTACTCTGGCGACTCGTGACGGCATGTTATCACCACTGATTGCTGAAACCGGTGGTCAGAATGCCATGATCGTGGACAGCTCGGCATTACCAGAGCAGGTTGTTGCTGATGTCATTCAATCGGCATTCACCAGTGCCGGTCAGCGTTGTTCTGCCTTGCGCGTACTGTACGTACAGGAAGATGTCGCAGACCGCATTCTGGAAGTGCTTTCTGGCGCCATGCAGGAACTGAAACTGGGCGATCCGACTGATTTATCGACTGATGTTGGTCCTGTGATTGATGCTGTTGCGCGTGAAGAGTTAGCAGGTCATGTTGAGCAACTACGTGCTACCGGCAACCTGATTGCTGAAACACCAATGCCAGCTGGTCTTGAGAAAGGCTGCTTCCTTGCTCCAACAGCCTTCTTTATCAATCATATCAATGACTTGACTCAAGAATGGTTCGGCCCGATTCTGCACGTCATCAAATACAAGTCTAAAGAGCTGGATCAGGTTATCGATCAGATCAACGGCTATGGCTTTGGTTTGACGCTAGGTATCCACTCACGCAACGAAAGCACAGCCACTTACATTGATAAGCGTGCACGCGTGGGCAATGTCTATATCAACCGCAACATGATTGGTGCAACCGTTGGTGTGCAGCCATTTGGTGGTCAAGGTCTGTCAGGCACTGGTCCTAAAGCAGGTGGCCCATTCTATCTGCACCGCTTTGCGACTGAGCATACTCGCACCAACAACACTGCGGCGATTGGCGGTAACGCTACCCTGCTGTCGTTAGGCGATTAAGCCGTTTCAAGGTAAACTAAAGGGCATCACCATTTGATGCCCTTTTTTTTGCCAGCTTTACAGCCTGCTATGGCTAAGCTTTATGGCCACTGCATTATGACGAACATTTCACAAGATTTTATTCAGCACATTGCGCAGCAGCTCAATGATCCGGACGCCTTGCAGGCACTGCTAGACTTTAGCCAGAAGCCATTACGTAAAAGTATTCGTATCAATTCATTACGGGCCGATAGAGAAACCTTTATCCAGCAATGGAAAGTAGCTGGCTATCAGTTGGAACCCATTCCCTGGTGTGATGATGGCTTCTGGATTGATGAAACCCATAAGCCTCTTCCCGAAGGATTCGGTAACTACCTGCCTCATCTGGCAGGACAGTTTTATATTCAGGAAGCGAGCTCCATGTTACCTGTCACAGCATTGTTCGCAGCCAATCCTGAACCGATGATGGTATTGGATGTAGCGGCGGCACCAGGTTCCAAAACCACCCAGATTGCCGCCCGTATGCAAAATCAGGGGCTGGTGGTTGCCAACGAGCTATCATCATCACGCCTCAAAACGCTTTACGGCAGCCTTGAGCGCACCGGAGTCAGTAATGGGGTTCTATGTCATTATGACGGACGTCAGTTCGGAGAGCTGACTCCCGAAACCTTTGATGCGATATTGCTGGATGCTCCCTGTGGCGGCGAAGGTACCGTTCGTAAGGATCCTGAAGCCTTGGTCAATTGGTCATTAGACAGTGTACTGAGCATGTCAGACCTTCAGAAAGAACTGATCGTCAGTGCCTATAAAGCCCTCAAGCCCGGCGGTACTCTGGTCTACTCCACCTGCACTCTGTCCAAAGAAGAAAATCAGCTGGTCTGTCAGCACCTGCTAGACCTATACCCTGATGACATGAGCGTTTTCCCGCTCGACCAACTATTTGCCGGCGCAGACAACGTTACCACCGAAGAGGGATACCTGCACGTCTACCCACACCTGTTCGACAGCGAGGGATTCTTTGTAGCCTGTTTTAAGAAAAAGGAAGCTACCATTGAGGAAGAATTAGCGCTTGATAGTGACCTGGGTGCACGCTTTCCATTCACCCAACTATCAAAAAAAGACTACAAGGATTTGGCAAAACACTGCGCAGAACTTGGCTGGCAGCTAGACCCTATCAAACATCTTCTTTGGCAACGTTCTAAAGAGATCTGGTATTTCCCGCAGGGTATTGAAAAGCTGATTGGCAAGATCCGCATGGACAGGATAGGTGTTAAACTGGCAGAAAGTCACCGCAGTGGTTTTCGCTTACAGCACCAGGCCGTTACCGCTTTTGGTCATGAATTTACTCAGCAAACCTATGAACTCAATAGCGAACAGGCTGTCGAGTATTATCAGGGGCGAGATATTTCAATAAGCAAATCTGAAGCTCTGCAAAAAGGCGAGGTTGCGATTCATTACCAAGGAGTTGTCATTGGCTTGGCAAAAAATCTGGGAAACAAGTTGAAGAATTCACTGCCCCGATATCTGGTCAACGATATTCCATTTTCCGAGCTTTAGCAGATAAGAATTTAATAGCAGTAAAACGCGAGATAACACATTTAAACAATTGAGGTTAAAAACTTGAGTTCCAAAATCAGCAAAACAAGATTCAGTTTGTTACTTCTGTGCATCAGTTTTCTGATCTCATGTCAGACTCTTGCTCCGGAAAAAGATAACAATCGACTTCCATTATCGCCAGAAGTGACAACCGGTGAGCTGAAAAATGGTATCCGCTACTATATTCACCCTAATGGAAAACCTGAAGAAAGAGCTTACATCACACTACTGCTAAACGTCGGCTCGTTGCAGGAAGAAGAACATGAACGTGGTGCTGCTCATTTCGTTGAGCACATGGCTTTTAATGGCTCAACTCACTTTAATAAAAATGATCTGGTCACCACACTGGAAAGTCTGGGCATGAGCTTTGGCTCGGATATTAACGCCTTTACCAGTTTTGACAGTACTCGATACCATTTAGAAATCCCTACCGACAATCCAGATAACTGGTCAACCATAGCTTTGATTCTTGATGACTGGATTACAGGCATCAAATTTGAGCCAGAAGAAGTCGAGAAAGAACGCAAAGTCATCCTCTCGGAAAAACGTGCTCGTAAAGGATTAGGTGAGCGACTCTCTGAAGTGCTGACACCCATCAATTTTGGTGATGCTAGACATGGCAAGAGAATGCCCATCGGCACCGACGAGACTCTTAACGCCATGACTGCGGATGACCTGAGAGATTTTTATCAGAAGTGGTATCAACCCCACAATATGGCTCTAATCATTACTGGAGATGTTGATCCTGAAAATGCCGTTAAATTTTTTAATAACACCATCGGTCAGATTAAACCCTCCAATGCCATAAAACCTCAGGAATATTTAATTCCAGCAAAACAGGAGCCTGATTTTGAAATCATTACCGATCAGGAGATTCTCAGCAGTTCCCTGAATATTCGCTACCAAACCCATAGTGTCACCCTTGATGACTATGATGCACTGCGCTATCGACTACTTAATCAGATTGTTGTCAGTCTTTTTAATAAAAGAATGTATGAGCTGGCGGAAAGTGCTGAGAAGCCTTTTGAAAATGCCGGACTTGGCTATTCTCAATTAGGAAATGACAAATTACTGTTTAATTTTTCGGTCACACCTAAAGATGGTTATTTCAGTCAGGGTTACACTCGTCTGATTGAAGAAATGAAGCGTGTGGAACAGCATGGTTTTCTGGATACTGAACTTGAGCGTTATCGCAAAGAAGTCCTTAACGGCAGTTTACTCGCAGTAGAAGACATGGACTCCACTCACTCCAGTCATCTAACTGAACAATATATGTCACACTTCCTATATGGTGAACATTATTTCTCAACCATTCAGCGCCATTTGTTATTGGAGGCTGTGTTACCAACCATAAGTGCGTCTGAAATATCCGAACACTTTAAGCGACTGCTCTCCAATCCACTACACTCAACTATCGTCTATGCTCCAGTGAATGAAGCGCCAGCTAAAGATCTAAAAAATGACCTTTATACAAAGCTGGAACAATCTGTTCAGGTTGAACCTTACCAGGAAGCTGAACTCGATGCTCCACTGATGGTAGCTCTACCCGAAAAAGGCAGTATTGTTGATCAGTCCTCAATAGAAGCGGTTGAAGCCACAAAATATCAGTTGAGTAATGGTGCCACCGTAATCATTCGACCCAGTGATTTGTCAAACACTGAAGTATTGCTGGTAGCTTATGCACCGGGGGGATACTCGCTTGCCAGTAAGCAACAGCAGCGCTCTGCAATGGAATCAGCGAAACTGGTAGCTTCTTCCGGCATTGGCAGTTACACCCGTACTGATCTTGGTAAAAAGCTTCAGGATAAAACGGTGCAACTTAATTTGAATGTGGGACGTTACTATTCTCAACTATCCGCCAGTAGCGCGCCCAAGGATCTGGAGTTGTTGTTTCAGTTGATTCATCTCTATTTTACCGAGCCAAAAATTGATCCGGTTGTTGCTCAAAATTATAAAGAGTCTGTTATTCAATATCAGCGCAATCGTCTTAATGATCCAGAGCAGCGCTACGCAGATGAGTTACACTTATTGGTCACTGACAACCACCCAAAATCACAACCCTGGTCAGTTGAAGAGGCTGAACAAATTGATCCGAAAATTGCTTTAGATTTCTACAAACAACGATTTTCAAAAGCGAATAATTTTACCTTCGTTATTACCGGCAATATCAAGGAAGAAGAAATTAAGCCGCTAATTGAGCAATACATTGCAAGTCTACCTGCAACCGATAACACTGAAACTTGGCGTGATGAAAAAATTAGAACAGTTGAACGCAATATCCATTTCTCACGTAATACAGCTTTAGATGAAAAAACTAAGGTTAACTTGCAATTTCATAAACCTATTGAGAACTACATTTCCGAAACTCGATTCCGTTTGGGACTATATGAGGAACTACTTCAACAAGAATTGCAGGCCAAGCTTAGAGAGGAATTAGGCGAGGTGTACTCTATTGGTGTTAATGCCAGCATCGATCGCTATCCAACTGAGTGGTTCAATCTGCTTATCAGTTTCAACGCTGAGCCTGGACATGAAAATAATTTAATTGAAGTTATCCAGCAAGTTATTAAGAAAAGTCTTAGTGAGCCTTTATCACAAGATAAGCTGGATAACATCAAGCAACAGCGACGCATGACATTTACTGAGGGTCAACAAAGTAATCAGTTCTGGCTGGGACAAATTGTTTTATATGAACGCGAAAATATAGACTATTATTATTTAACTCACTATATGGAGCGTTTAGATGCGGTTACTGCTAAGCAAATTCAGGAAACTGCCAATATGCTTTTTAAAGACAGTTACCTGATTACAAGTATCATGCGACCTGACGATGGCGCCGATATCGTTGATAAAGTCGAGCAAAAATCCGAACAGGCAATTACGGATTAACATCACTCAAGCCGGGGACAATGACCTTCTGTCCCTGGTACTCCACCAATAAATCATTCTCCAGAATATCAGCAACCACCATTCCTTTAGTAATCGTATCGCCAATACTATATGCCTTACCATTTAGCATCACAAAACGGTCATCGGGATCTGTGGCATAAATATGGGTGGTATAAATCAACGTTGGCCAATGATCATGATCAATAGCTGCTAGAAAGACAGGTTCGTCATTAGTTCTTACGGGTTGTTGCATAGATTGTTGCACTGGTTTCTGAACACTTCCAGAATCTTGAACTACTTCAGTTACCGGCCTTGTGTTGATCGTTTCAACTACCTTTTGCGGCTGTCTCTGAGGTTGAACCTGCACTACAGGCTGTTGTAGTTCTAATGGCGCTTTTTTAATGATAACTCCAGACTGACTCGAGGCAATGTCTGATGATGGCTCAGTTGTTTCAGTTACGGTGTCTATATCAACCTGCGATTTAGCTTGTGCTGAAAATGGCTGTTGACTATTAAGTGATGTCTGAGAGTTTTCTTGTACGTTTTCTTGTAAGTTATCTTGAGAGCTTTGACTGGGTATAGCTTGAACGCTCTCTTGAAGATTTGCAGGCTTTAATAATAACCAGATGACCACTGATAATAATATACCTATCACTACCAGCATCGGAATTAACCAACGTCTGCTTTCATCATCTTCGACAAAAGCTGTATGTTGATGTTCACTGTTTAAATTCGGAACATCACCGTCCTTCTCGCCTGATTCTGTTTTTTTAATTGCATCCAGTATATAAGACATTAATTTTCCACCTGCAAACTTTCGACAAACAACTTTGGAATACTCGGCTCAGCAGAATTGTTAATCATCATGATCGAGTGCTTGCCAAGAATGCCATCTGATATCAGACCATGCTCCATTTGGAACAATGCCAACCAGTCTGCAACCTGTTCTGAAAACACATTATCAGGTTCAATGGTAATCCCTTCCGACATTTCGATGAAATTAGTCAGCCATATAACTTCCGCACCACGACTGCCTACCCCTACCGGATCCCTAAATCCTGCAGGTTTTTTCCAGAACAATCGGTATTCACCAGTCCACATCGGATTGAGTTTTTTACGCTCGATCGTCACCTGATTTTCACCAAACTGCATAACCACTGACTGATTCTGAATCTCAATCAAGGTTCCCCAGAAATCCCCACCCTGTGAGGTTGTAAATTTTAAATTTGCAGGACGATTGAGCTGGCTTAAGAGTTTCCAGTCAGCCATTCCCTGATCGCAGCCTAAACTATAATTTGCCGCAAAATTGCAGGCGTCTGCTGATTGAAATGGCAGGTAACTGACACCCCATAGAGCCAACAAATTTTGGCTCGCTATCGCACCACTGCGATCCCAGCTTTGCTCACCCCAGAACTCTTCGGCTAGCTCGCTTGGACTTTTGGGAATTTTCTCAAGGATATTTCCGCTATCAGCCTCATTGGTATTAAGAGCTGAGTTATCCGAACTTTCAAACTCTGGTGTTTGTTGATTAATTAATATGGTTTCTGTGTTATCTGAAAGTTGCACATTTTGCTTAACTGTTTGCTCATTCTGAATTCCAACAGAATCATTGAACAAACCAAATGACCAGGCGGTGACACCTAAAGTTAGTCCAATCAATAGCGTTGGTACAGCCCATTTCCAATGATTAATGACCGAGCCACTTTCAGCCATATCAGCTTTTTCACCTAAAACTTCAGCAACCGCTTTATTGACTGTCCTAACATCCACATGATGAAGATTTTCAGCAAAAGCACCTAACATTGCCCGGTCACTGATCACGTTAATCAGGCGCGGAATACCACCACTGGCCTTGTGAATCAGTTTTATGGCCTTGCCTTTAAAAACCGGGCGCATAACACCGGCAATTCTTAAGCGATGTTCTAGATAGGATTTGGTTTCATTTAGCGATAAGGGACGTAGGTGGTATCGTGCAGTAATTCGCTGAGCCAACTGACGGAGTTCTTTTTTGGCAAGTAACTCCTGTAATTCTGGCTGACCAATTAAAATAATCTGTAGAAGTTTTTTCTGGTTGGTTTCGAGGTTGGTCAATAAGCGTATCTGCTCCAGAACCTCGACACTTAGATTCTGAGCCTCATCAATCATCAGCACGGTATTTAACCCCTGCTCATGATTGTCCAGCAAACGACCGCTTAGTAAATCGGTAAAGGTTTTTAAGCTCGATTCTTTGGGATCATACTCAATACCCAGTTCATCGCACATGGTCGCCATCAGCTCAATGGCATTCAACTTAGGATTTAGGATATAGGCGAGACGGACGTTTGCCGGTAATTGCTCCAGCAGGCAGCGACAGACGGTAGTTTTACCGGTGCCCACTTCCCCGGTGAGAAGCACAAAACCACCACCGGCTCCTATTCCATACAACAGATGCGCCAGGGCATCACGATGCCGCTCGCTCATAAAAAGATAGCGTGGATCGGGTGCGATTGTGAATGGTGTTTCTTTTAACCCAAAGAAATCGTTATACATATCTGGCCTATTTCCCAAAGTTCCCTATTCAATATTGTATACTTATTATGCTTTGCCTATTATGGCTCATTATTAACCACCTCTCAATCTAAGGGATAGCGTGTGAAGATGCACGGATTTTTACTCACATTTACTTTGGTCCTAACGCTCTGCTTTACTGCTGGTAGCCAGGCTTATGAAGGTAAGATTTATAAATGGAAAGATAAGGATGGCAAGCTCCACTTCTCCGACAAGCCGCCTAAAGACCAATCTCTTAAGGTGGAAGAGCAAAAAGTCGACAGCAGTAAGCTGACCGTGACCAGCATGCCACGCTCGCAAAGGCAAACTCCTTTAACGGCTGGTCAATGCCAGGCAGCTATCGATAACCTGAAAAATACTGAACCGCTGTATCGTGGTGAGTTAGTCGAAAAGCTGGCAAAAAAAGAAATCAACGACGAGCAATTTGCTCAGGGGCTGGCTAAGCTTGATGAAGTAAAAAGAATCATGAACCCTGATAGCTGTAGAAATGCTCAACCTGAAGACCGCTCTTTGCTAAACTGTATCGCACAAAATAAAGATGCCAGACAGTGTATAAAGTAGCTCGATAAGGTTGATATGCAAATCTATTTGGTTGGCGGCGCAGTAAGAGACAGATTACTCGGACTCAAGGTTGTAGATCATGACCATGTTGTGGTTGGTGCTACCCCGGAGCAAATGCTGGCCAAAGGCTTTAAAGAAGTAGGTAAAGACTTTCCAGTCTATCTTCACCCGAAGACTGGTGGAGAGTATGCACTGGCCAGAACTGAACGCAAGTCCGGAAAAGGTTATAAAGGCTTTAAAGTCGATTTTTCACCTGAAATAACCCTGGAACAGGATCTGATTCGTCGCGATCTGACCATTAACGCCATGGCCCAGGACGAAGCTGGCAACCTCATCGATCCTTTTCACGGTCAGCAAGACCTCAATGCCAAAATTTTGCGTCACGTATCGCCTGCTTTTGCCGAAGACCCCTTGCGCGTTTTACGTGTTGCCCGTTTCGCAGCCCGCTTTGCCCACCTTGGCTTTATCATTGCCGATGAAACTTTTGCATTGATGCAGGAGCTATCCTATGGCGATGAACTCAAGCATCTGACACCTGAGCGAGTGTGGGCTGAAACCGAAAAGGCTTTGGCCACCGAATCTCCACAGGTTTATTTTGACGTGCTTCATCAATGCGGGGCGCTGGCTGTTGTGATGCCGGAAATGGACTGTCTTTGGGGAATACCAAACCCTGAGAAATGGCACCCCGAAATTGATACCGGTATTCATACATTGATGGTGATAGAGCAAGCTGCAAGAAAAACCCCTGATTTGCGTATTCGTTTTGCCGCAGCGGTGCATGACCTCGGCAAAGGCGTTACTCCACGCGATCAATGGCCACAGCATCGCGGTCATGAAGAGTCAGGTATTCCAGTCATAAAAAAACTATGCAAGCGACTTAAAATCCCAAAGGTTTATGAGCAGCTCGCGACCCAGGTATCCCGTTATCACCTACACAGCCACAAGATGTTTGAGCTTCGCCCTAGCACCGTACTAAAAATGCTTAAGGGATTAAGTGCTTATCGTAACCCAGACTTTTTAGAAGCATTTATTTTGACCTGTGAAGCAGACTTTAACGGTAGGCTCGGTAATGAAGATAAACCTTATCCGCAAGGCGACTTGCTGAGAGAATGCTTTAAGGTCTCTGAAAAGGTAAATGTTCAGTTACTGATTGAGAAAGGCTATGAAGGCGCCAAGCTCGGCGAGGCAATCGACCGAGCTCGACTAAAAGCTATTAAAGACTTGTTAGCCCATAAATACGATAGCGAATAAAACCACGCCCAGAATAAGTCGATACCAGACAAATGGCATAAAGCCGATTTTTTCCAACCACTTAAGGAAAAGATGTATGCAGGCAAATGCACTCAATGCCGAAACAACAATTCCTAAAATCAAAAAGTCCCAATCAAACTTAGTACCTTCCTGAGCCAGCTGAATGCCTTTCAAACCACCCGGCAATACAATTGCAGGAATTGATAACAGGAATGAATAACGAGCAGCTGCAGTACGAGAAAAGCCTAATAACGCCGCTGCTGTCATGGTAATGCCGGAACGTGAAGTGCCCGGAATCAAAGCCAGAGCCTGAGCACCACCAATGGCAAAAATATCCCGCCAGCGTAATTGATACTCATCCTTAAATTGCTCGGCAGGTTTTCCTTTGTATTGACGCTCCGCGTACCACAACAAAAGACCAAAAATAATAGTGGTAATCGCAATCACATAGGTCTCACGCAGATACAAGTCAACGATATCAAAGGCTTCTAAAAACAGACCAAATAAACCGACAGGAATCGTACCAAAAATCACCGCCCAGGCCAGACGGGAGTTTGGCGTTGGCTGACCACCTAACACCGCCTTAAACCAAGCACTGATCATCTCCGCCACTTCCTTACGGAAATAAACAACTACCGCCGTCAGAGTCCCAACATGCACCGCCACATCAAAGGCTAATCCCTGATCCTGCCACTGCAACACCTTTGATGTCAGAATTAAATGCGCCGAACTCGAGATCGGAAGGAACTCAGTTAAGCCTTGAATTAATGCTAGAAATAATGCTTGAAGCCAATCCATCTTTATATTCTCTATTTTCTCTGGATTTACCCGAGGGTATTTCCTTTAGTCACCCACTTACGAGGGAATGACAATAATAAACTATTTTCTGCTTGCTCGATGATTAACATAACCATAATTACTAATTATTTCAGGCTTGCACCAATTACCCCCTTATATTGAGCTGAGACCAGAACTAGCTATAGCAATTCAAAACAGGACGTTTTGAATAGTAAAATTCGGGCCAGGGAAGGCACGTATTTTACGGTGCGTAAAGTAGCTAGGGCTGGCCGAAGGTAGTCATTCTTTGAATGACCTCAATATCGGGGTGGCCTTTTCTTTGATTACTTTCTCTTGGCCACTCAAGAGAAAGTAATTCGCCGAGTGGCGAAACCATAAACTAAAATAAATGACGAACCCACAAAGTATAAGGACAAAATAACTAGCAATTTTAGTTACTTAGTCAGCCCAACATAAAACCCATACAACATCACCTGAATAAAAATCAAAAACCAGAACCAGGCTCCAAAGCCAACAGCTTTAGTCGTGAATGTATCCAGTTTTTTACTTTTCCAGACCAGTATTGCTGAAATAACAGTGGAATTTAAAACAGCAACACCTGCTAGCCAAAACCAGTTATCTTTGCTGCTGGCTGCAAAAGCCAGTTGTGGCAAAAGCAACAACGCAACGGCTGTCAGTATTTTAGTCATCATATTCATAAGCGATGTAATTTATTGCTCAATGCAAAACCTTGTAGTTGAACAGGACAGTTTTTAGCAGCGACCAGAACTTTGCAGTTTTCGCCCATCTCATCAGGCATCAGCAATTTTTTTAGCTGCTGGCTGATTTTGACCTGCGCCATTGTATCAGATCCGAGGTTTTCGGCTAGCTTTGCTGCTTGCTGCTCAATACCACTGGACATCAGAAACAGCGCCTGCTCACAATAACCCACAATCTCCGCACCTCGCTTATGTGTTGCATAAGCTATCTGGCTAAAATTCACTGATGCGGTGATATCTTGAAGTCCGGGTAATAACAATGGGTTTTGGTGTTTGTGTTGCTGGTAATAACATTGCAAGGTCCCCTGTGCTCGATGTGGTTCATAGTACTCATCAGCGCTGTAACCGTAATCGATCAGAATTATTGCACCTTTACTCAAGCACTCTACCAGTCCTTCCAGCCAATATTCAGTTTGCAGATGGTGCTCAGTGATATAGCCGTGTGGCCAATGTTTCAGATAAGAGTTAACTTCCTGAATGGCTTCTGTTTCTTGCCAGCTAAATCGATAGCCAGAATCATCCAGCTTAACGTGAGCTTTTTGCAATTGACTCTTCTGCTTGCGCACCAAATCAACAGGCAAAGCATCAACTACTTCGTTGGCAAAAATGACACCTGAAAACTCTTCAGGTAGCCGGTCGAGCCATTCGAATCGATTGGCCAGATGAGGAATCGATTGCTCAATGGCCTGTCTTTGTCGCTGCTTTAAGTCTGCGGAAACTTCAAGAATACAATACCCTTGCGGCAAGTTATTGTGTATTTCTAGCTCTTTCATGAGCTCTACGGCAAAAGCACCGCTACCAGCACCCAGCTCTAGAACTTGCGCCTCACTTTGTTCAAATACCTTAATAAAACTCTTGCTCAGAGTCTGAGCAAACAATGGCGACAGTTCCGGTGCTGTCACAAAGTCGCCACCTTCACCCAGTTTATGACTGCCCGCACTGTAGTAGCCCAATCCTGGCTCATACAGAGCATGGTGCATGAATTGACTGAAAGGCAGCGCGCCCTGCTTTTCAATTTCACCAGCAATGGTCTGGCTCAAACGATAACTGGCTTTGCCCTGTACGCCATTAACTAGTGGCACCTTAAGCAAACGGCACTGTTGTGTCAGCCATTCAAAATAGGTTGGATAATCCTTTAAAAAGTGAACCATATATTTTAAGAGTTATTAGTTACAGAAATTCACCACCATCAACCGGAATGATAGTGCCGGTGATAAATGATTGCCCAATCAGAAAGGAGACCGCGTCTGCAATTGCCTGTGGATTACCTGTTCGCTTGAGCGGGATATGATCGGCCATTCGAGCAAAATGATCGGCATCTGCCCCCGGCGGCGGCAAGATAGCTCCCAATGCAAGACCATTGACCTGAATTGTTGGAGCCAGCTCTCGGGCGAGAGACTCGGTCAGATGCCAAAGACCAGCTTTGGACAGGCGATACACAAGGTGGTCGCCCGCTGGATGATTAATACGAGCATCGAGAATATTGATGATATGAGCTTGCTGGGGTTTGCTTGCTGCAAAGGCCTGACTTAATAACACTGGAGCCCGCAAGTTAAGACTCATCACCTGATCCCAGTGTGACAGATCATCATTAATAGTATCGTTTTCAGGGAAAATCGCAGCGCTGTTGATTAAGACAGACAGCTCACCCAGCTCTGCAGCCTGAGCCACCACATCAGAACAGCTATCGGGCTCGGAAAGATTGGCCGCTATTAATTTAACTTGAACGCCAAGAGCTTCAATTTCTTTGGCGGTTTGCTCGGCACTTTCTGCTGAATGATTGTAGTGTAATGCTATTGCATAGCCATGCTTTGCAAGCTCAAGCGCTATGGCTCGCCCCACTCTAATGGCCCCACCGGTAACAATTGCGACTTTCTGCTGACTCATGCTTTTGCCCTTTTTATCGTTGCCAATCGAACTCTATGGCCCATAACTTTTGTTGTTCTTTTTTATCAAATGCCTGCCACAGCTCCTGATACGTTTTTTTAACCACTGGATGTTTTCCTTGCGGTTCAATTTCTGCCAGTGGTTGCAGCACAAAAGCATGATGAAGAATTTCACCACGAGGTAAGTGAATTGGCTGCTCACAAATTACATCGTCATATAGCAACAGATCAATATCCAGCGCTCTGTCACTGAATTTCGGCACATCGCGACGACGACCAGCTTCTTTTTCGATGGATTTAAAAATCTGTTCCACTTGGGCAATCGTCATCTGAGTTTCCGCTCTGGCCACCAGATTGAGAAAATTATCGCCCTCAAAACCTACCGCTTCACTTTCATAAACTTTCGACAGCTTTAAATGGCTGAACATTTCATCAAGGCGTTGCACACCATATCGGATTTGGCGTGCCGCATCCTGATTACTGCCGATACTGATAAAAATGATAGCCATAAATTATCTATTGCCGCGCTCTATGATGACACCTACATTCTTGGACCCACGAACAGCTCCTGGCTTGCTAAGCTTTAACTTCAACCAGGGCACATTAAATTCATTGCGGACAATCTCAGCAATCTTTTCTGCCAAAGTTTCAACCAGCTGAAACTCGGACTCTTCAACAAAAGCAATAATTCGTTTGGCCACAGATTTGTAATCAAGACACTTATCGATGGTATCTTCCTGCGCTGCTGGCTGAATATCATGCGCCATTTCCAGATCAATACTGATGGTTTGACGGATTTGTCGTTCCCAGTCATAAATACCAATGACGGTATCTACTTTTAAGTCTTCAATAAAAACGATGTCCACAGGCGTCTCTTGATTTAATGATTATGGTTAATGTGGGCCATAGGATAGCAAAGAAAAGGCCATTTGATTACACAAATCAAAGAGTTTCCCATGACCTGATTAAAAAATAACAGTATCCTATAGAAAAATCCGCGGTGCCTCTATCTGAGTTAATTCTTTGTGAATAAATGGGCACTAAACAATAAGATGGAGTTTATTTAGGTTAATGATGGCTGTTGTGAACATAAAATGCTGCGCAAAGGATAAGAACTGATAATGGAATGGCAACTTGCCGGGCTTTGGCTACTGGCTTACCTGACTGGCTCTATTTCGAGTGCGGTGATCGTTTGTCGCATTATGGGCCTGCCGGATCCGCGTAAATTTGGCTCGCACAACCCGGGGGCTACTAATGTATTAAGGCTGGGTGGCAAAAAAGCAGCCATCTTCACTTTGCTTGGCGATATGCTGAAAGCCATCATACCGATTCTAATTGGCTATGCCTTAGACCTGCATAATCGAAATCTGGGTTGGGTGGGCTTCATGGCATTTATCGGGCACCTTTACCCAATTTATTTCCGCTTCAAGGGCGGCAAAGGCATGGCCACCTACTTTGGTGCTCTGGTCGCGCTATCGCCATTACTACTTGCCTACTGTATTGTCACCTGGATGGTAACAGCCTTCTTTACACGCTATGCGTCGCTGGCATCCATACTATCCAGTTTTGCTGTTGCTGCTTTCGGCTTTTATCTGGATCATAAGTACTTCTTTCCATTATTTGCCATGTTCCTGATATTGACCGCCAGACACCATCGCAATATAAAAAATCTGTGGCATGGTACCGAACGCAAAATTACCGATAAGAGAAGTAATGATTCGCAGTAAAATCAATGTAGCTCACCTTTTACCTCTGCTCGCCTCAATGGTCGCAATTACGCCACTGGCCATTGATATGTATTTGCCTGCCATGCCAATCATTGCAAAAGAGCTTGGCACTTCATCGAGCGCGATCCAGGTGTCGCTGAGTCTCTATCTGGCGGGCTATGCATTGGGCATGATGCTATTTGGCCCTATTGCAGATCGAATTGGACGCCGCAAAGTTGCCCTAGTTGGTTTAACTGGCTTTATCATTACATCCCTATTGCTTGCTTTTACTGAGTCTATTAATGAATTCCTGACATATCGCTTTGTGCAGGCAGCGTTCGGCAGCGGAGCCACCGTCGTTGTACCCGGCATTATTCGTGATTTGTATAAAGAACACACCGCCAAGGGATTGTCCTACGTCAGCTTGATCATGATGGTGGCGCCAATGATTGCCCCCGGAATTGGTAGCTTTATTCTGGAACTGTCGGTGTGGCGTACAATTTTCCTGAGCCTAGCCGGCTATGCGGTAATGATATTGTTGCTGGTCATCTGGAAACTGCCTAAGAACCTACCGCTTCGCTCGGATCGTAAGTGGCTGCATGAGTTTGCCAGTAACTATAAACTGGTCTTTAGTCATCCAGCCTCAAGGCTCAATATCATCAGCTCGATGATGGGCTCCTTTGGTTTCTTCTGCTATATCACTACCATATCATTCGTCTATATCGAATATTTTGGGGTTAGCGAAGGCAAGTTCAGTATTTTGTTTGGCGCCAATGTCGTTGCACTTATGATTACCAACATCATCAACACCCGCACCGTTGAGCGAGCCGGTTCTGCCAGAATGCTGATGATTGGCACTATTATCGCTAATGTCTTTGCGCTTACCCTGGTTCTGGTGACTGTTTTTGACTGGTCATTGTATTGGACTGTCGGTGCCTTATTCCCACTGATTGGCTCGCTGGCGCTGATAACCGTTAACTCCGATGGGCTAATTCTCAACCAGTTTCCGCAGCAAACCGGCACTGCCACCGCCGTTATAGGCACTTTGCGTTTTGGCAGTGGCGCTCTGGCGGGGCCAATTCTGGCACTTCTCTTTGATGGAACCCCGCTCAATTTCGCGATTTTGATGTTCGCATCCGTTGCTATTGTCATGATTGTGCAGCTAATTAGACGCCGACTGAGTCTTAGCTAACCTATTGATTTTGAAATAACCACTCCTGAAACCTGCGAATTCTCAGCTTACCCCAGTAAATTTTACATTTGGTGGGCAAACTTCATTTGAAATTCACATTAAATCGATGCTTATATGGTTAAATAATAGTCAATCCTACAGCGAGAAAACCTAACTCTCGACAAAAGTGTCAAACTTTTTTACATTTTACGGATGGAATTAGTTGTAAAAAATTCTGACAGGTATATTATAGACATCACAGAGATGTAAAAAATCCTGACAGTTTTAGCGAATAATACAACTTCTTCAATATAGGTAACCGACCAGGAGGGTCCAAATGAAGGTATTCAGTAAAAAAGCATTTTCATTCCTATTAGCCCTGCCCTTGCTAGCGGCTATTACTTCTCACAGCGCAACTGCAGTTAGCCAGGCTGATGCTGAGAAGTGGAGTCAGGATATCGATGCCTACTGGAGAATCCTTGAAGAAAAGCATATCGATCTTTACCACAAGCTTACCTATAAAGACTTTGAGCTTGAAATCAGCGCGATTAAAAGTCAGCTTCCATCTCTTACTCATGAGCAAATCATTATTGAATTGATGCGCCTAACCCATAAAGTTGGCGATGGACACACAACTGTTCCTTTGTGGGATCAGCAATATCACAAGTTTCCCATTGAGTTAAAAGTCATCAATGATGAAATTCTGGTTACCGGCTCTTCTAACGAATACTCCAGCCTGATTGGCAATGAACTTACTGCCATCAACGGCAAGCCTGTGCAACAAGTGTATGACATGTTTGCTGAGATTGTGCCATTTGCTGAAAATGACTACTCAACTCCTGTTCGCGTTGCCGAATACATGATGACTGCTGAGCTTTTACGAGGTCTGGGGGTTATCGACAGCCTGGACTCTGTCGAATTCACCTTCAAGAACTTCAATCAAAGCTTTAAGTATCACATGACTGCTAGCACCAACAATCAAATTACGCAGCGTATCAATTTTAAGCAGAAGCTTCCGTTTAAACCTTATGGCGGTGTTGACGATCACCTTTGGTATGGCGCTGCTGACAAAGGTAAAACCGTTTATATCAACTTTGAAAAATACAGCTCAATGTCCAAAATGGACGAGATGTCTGCCGAGTTGCTTCGCTTCATCAACCACTACAAAACAGAGAACCTGATCATTGACTTACGTGGCAATCAAGGCGGCGATTTCTTTATCGGACTTAAGCTGGCGCAGGTGTTAGTACTTGCTAACAGCATCAACTGGAAGTCTGGTGTTTACGTCATGATTGATAACAACACCTACTCTGCGGCTATGTCAAATGCCTCTCAGTTTGCCCAGTTGTTGAATGCAACATTGGTCGGTCAGCCCACCGGTTCAAAGCCTAACGGCTATCAGGATATGTGGCAGTTCACTCTACCAAACTCTGGGTTGATTGTGACTTACTCAAAAAGAATGTATCGCTTTGAAGACAGGGATGCAGATGCTGTTTTCCCAGACGTGGCCATTGAATTGACCGCTGAAGATTACATGCGTGCAAATGACAAAAGCTTAGGCTGGGTTATTCAAGATATTAACAGCCGCAAAACTCGTACTTTAGTACAAAATTAGTAATGAAGGATAACTGTATCGTTTTTCAGTCATAAAGAAGGTAATAACCTACCCTTATGATCGACCTGTGTGACAACCGACTCTCTGAGTCGGTTTTTTTAAGATCTGCTTTATTAAAAAATAACATAACAATTATTAATAACTAACGAAACAAACTTGCGATAAAACATAAGAGCAAGAGATTAATTAACATATAGCGACGGAGAAAAAGGATGAAAGGAACAGCACTGCCTTTACTGGTAAGCATATTGATTTGTGTTGGAATGATCGGTGGCTGCCAGCAAAACAACAGGACACCGCGTCTCGATACTACAGACCCACAAGCATTTAATAAAAGCCTGAAAGAAGTAAGAGCCCAGGTTAGCGAGACTTACGTTGACCAGTTCGATCAAGCCGTTCAGAAGGCATTAGAAACTTACCAAATCCAGAAAGAATATAGTCTGCTGCCAACCAGTAACCCATTGGATGGTTTAAGTGCAGAGCAAGTACTCGAGTTATTGGATAGCCGGAGAAGAGATGACCCCAGAAAATTACGAGCCTGGGGTGGAATTTGATTCGGTCTTGATTTCATCCTTGTTGGCTAATAACAACAGAGCAATGATGCTCAATGGTGGTATGAAGGCCATCAAAAAATGAAGGAAAACAACTGGCGTAACACTTTCAACTCTTTTTCGAGCCAGAAAATAGGCCAATGTTGTCGCAATCAAGACCCAGCCAAATATGATGTTTGTTGCTAAAGCTAAACTGATTTTCACCTTAAATTAACTTCCTGTTTAAGTTATTTCTGTAATATGTATTTCAACCCAAGTCCGCAATTGGCCAGCGCGGCTGCGCGCGAACGGCAGGTTCTTCAAACTGACCTTGCTGTTCAATGATCTGCTGGTAGCGGCAATAGCCAGCATAGGCGATCATGGCTCCATTATCGGTGCAGAATTGAAGTCTGGGGTAGTAGGCTTTGCCGCCTTTACTCTGCAGCAAATCAGAGAGCTTTCCCCGCAAAGAAATGTTAGCGCTTACTCCGCCTGAAACAACCAGAGACTTGTGACCAGTCTGCTCAAGGGCACGTCGACATTTAATATAAATGGTATCCACCACCGCTTCCTGAAAAGCATAGGCGATATCCGCCAAGTCCTGTTGCGACTTATCTGAATCACGATACAGATTGGCCACCGCAGTTTTCAAACCACTAAAACTAAAATCGAGACCAGGTCGGTCGGTCATGGGTCTTGGCAACTTATAGATTCCTGCCCGCCCCTGTTCGGCCAGCTTAGCAAGCGCCGGGCCTCCGGGATATCCCAGCCCCATAATTTTAGCGGTCTTATCAAAGGCCTCGCCAGCAGCGTCATCAATTGATTCGCCCAGAATGGTGTATTGGCCTAAATTCTTAACATCGACCAGCATAGTGTGGCCACCCGAAACCAACAAGGCAACAAACGGAAATTCCGGCTTATCATCCTCCAGCATCGGTGCTAACAAGTGCCCTTCCATATGATGCACACCAATCGCAGGTACGTCCCAGGCATACGCCAGACTGCGCCCGATACCAACGCCAACAAACAGCGCCCCAATTAAACCTGGGCCTTTAGTGTAGGCGATGGCATCAATATCAGCTGGCGTACAGCCCGACTCAGCCATGACCTTTTTAATTAAAGGAATGGTTTTGCGCACATGATCACGGGATGCCAGCTCAGGCACCACACCACCATATTCAGCATGCAGCTTCACCTGGCTGAATAATGCATCCGCAATAATACCCTGCTCACTATCATAGATAGCAATGCCGGTTTCATCGCAGGATGTCTCTATACCGAGAATTTTCATAGGGTTAAGCCTTATTACGCTGATTAAATGGTCAAATAGTTGCCTGATTAATCCTACAACAGAACAGGCAAAGAAAGTTGTTGGCAATTTTAATGGAGTTTGCGCCAATTAGCGAGTTCGCTAGAAATCTTCAGTCCTGACCGCTTAAAATCAATATTTCATGGGTTTATCTTTGCTTTTTGATCAAAAAATGATTAAAATTTGCGCCCTCTTGGTGATTCTCTCGTTTCACCAATTGTAACGTACTGATTTTATTTACTTTTTAATAAACATACATTTTAAGGTTAGGTGATTTTTAATGCCAAGCGTAAGAGTTAAAGAAAACGAGCCATTTGACGTTGCATTACGTCGCTTCAAGCGTTCGTGCGAGAAAGCAGGTATTTTGGCTGAAGTTCGTAAGCGTGAATACTACGAGAAGCCAACATCTGTTCGTAAGCGCGAAAAAGCTGCGGCAGTAAAACGTGCAGCGAAAAAAGTAGCTCGCGAAAACGCTCGTCGCATTCGCTTGTATTAATAGCTGTTTGGGCTTTTCTTAAGAACTATCGAAAGAAGAGCCCAAATTCTATTAGCTTAGTAAGGATTAACCATGTCTACTCTAAACGATCGAATTAAAGAAGCCATGAAAGATGCCATGCGCGCCAAAGATAAGGCTCGCCTGTCGACCATCCGTTTAATCCTGTCTGCTATCAAACAAGTTGAAGTTGATACTCGTAGCGAGTTAGATGATACCGCGATCCTCGCCATTCTCGATAAAATGGTGAAACAGCGTCGCGAATCGATCAAGCAATATGAAGACGCAGGCCGCCAAGAGCTGGCTGATGTGGAATATGCTGAGATCGAAGTCCTCCAGGAATTCCTTCCAAAGCCATTAACTGATGACGAAATTGCCGAACTTATCGAGCAAGCAATCAGTAGCACCGGCGCAGAATCTATTAAAGACATGGGCAAAGTAATGGGCATTCTTAAGCCACAATTACAAGGCCGTGCTGATATGGGCCAAGTCAGCGGAAAAATCAAAAGCCGCTTAGGTTAGTTTCCACCCTCCTTTAAAAAATACGTATCGCCATATTTTGGCAGCTATAATCTTTTAGGAAAAAACAGTTGTTATTTACTGATACAGCCTAAGTATCTGTACCTATATTTATGACTACTTTTGTTCAGTCATACCGTGGCAACCCTCTTTCTTACTAAAGCACTACTTCGTCAATCTGTTCTATAAATTTCTCAAGAGCAGATCCTGACTTTCGTCAGGATGACAAACTATGGTTTGATGCTATATCTGTAGAAGATACTTATAGGGGTATTGTTGCAAGTAGCAGGCTTCGCTTGGATTCGTTTCGCTGTTATTCCCCAAGATACTCATATTAAACTTACGTAATGAACCTTACCCTCAGAAAACTCACTTCCCTAAGGCCTGTCATCCTGACGAAAGTCAGGATCTGCTCTTAATTTTTCACAAAAGATTGCTTAGATCTACTTCAAACTCGTAGGAATTATTGGTGCTATCTGCCACTACCGAACCTTTATCTCCAACACCCCACCCAAAGAACTATTCCAATCCGCAGACTATGTAAAAACCAGCAGCTCTGCTATGATTGCCCAATTAAGCCTTACCTAATTATAAGTACTCAATGGGCCTTATCCCGCAACACTTTATTCACGAATTATTAGCTCGGGTTGATATTGTCGACCTGATTGATTCGCGTGTGCCGTTAAAAAAAGCGGGTGCCAATTACAAAGCTTGCTGCCCTTTTCATGGGGAGAAGACCCCATCTTTTACGGTAAGTCAGGACAAACAGTTCTACCATTGCTTCGGTTGCGGCGTTCACGGTAACGCGATTGGCTTTTTGATGGAGTATGACCGTCTCGAATTCCCGGATGCCGTGGAAGAACTTGCTGCCATGATGGGCATGGAGGTGCCACGTGAAGAGACGGTATCCAATGCTCCCAAAGTCGATACCTCCTTATACGACATCATGGAAAAAGCAGCCAACTACTACCAACAGCAGCTAAAATCCAATAAAAGTGCAATAGAATACCTCAAAGGACGCGGCTTAAGCGGCGAAATCGCTAAACAGTTTGCGATTGGTTATGTGCCCGGTGAATGGCGCAATCTGGAAGCCATATTCCCTAAACTGCAGCAAGATAAAAAACTGCAGCAGCAACTGGTCGAGTGCGGCCTGATGATTCGTAAAGACAGCTCGCTGTACGACCGTTTCCGTGATCGCATCATGTTTCCGATCAAGGATAAGCGTGGCCGAGTGATTGCCTTTGGTGGCCGGGTCATGGGTCAAGGCGAGCCCAAATACCTGAACTCACCTGAAACGCCGATTTTCCACAAAAGTAATGAGCTTTATGGCCTTTATCAGGCGCGCCAGGCTAACCGCAAACTGAGCCGATTACTGATTGTTGAAGGCTATATGGACGTAGTGGCACTAGCCCAGTTTGGCATCAATTATGCCGTGGCGACATTGGGAACAGCCACTACCGCCAGTCATTTACAGCAGCTATTCCGTACCACCCGTGAGCTGGTGCTGTGCTTTGATGGTGATCGAGCCGGACGCGACGCTGCACTACGGGCCATTGAACATGGCCTGCCGCAGATGCGCGAAGGTCGCGAAATACGCCTGATGTTCCTGCCCGATGGCGAAGATCCGGATTCCATGGTTCGCAAGGTGGGCAAAGAGCAATTTGAGGAAATGATTGGCAAGGCCACACCTTTGTTTGAGTTTATCCTTGAACACCTGTCAGCACAGGTCGATTTGAGCTCAGTATCTGGCCGCGGCCAGCTGGTCCATCTGGCCAAGCCGTATCTGGATAAAATCACGGACCCTATTTACCACGAGTTTTTTAGTAGCGCTCTGTCCGAAAAAGCTAAACTGTCGGAAAGCAAACTGGCGGCTATTATTGAGGCCCCAACTCAGTCACAACCGTCTCGCAAACCCACTCAGAGCAAGCCTCAGAGCACTAAAACCAATAAAACCCTGCAACTGGCCATTACGCTACTATTACAGCAGCCAAGCCTTGCATTGAACCTCAAAAATTACGACTGGCTACTGACTTTACCCGATAAAGGGTCAAAACTTTTGCATCAATTACTTGAAATTATTCATAAAACCCCCAAGATTAATACTAGTTTGCTGCTTGAAAACTGGCGCGACAACCCAAAGCTGTATGATCGCCTGGCCAGTTTAGCCATGACCGAGCGCGAAGAGCGCATTCAGGGTCAGGAACAGCAGGAATTACAGGACTGTGTGAATCGCCTGTTATTGCATGCTCGTAAAATTCGGGTGGATTATTTGCAACAGAAAGCAGCAGAACACGGTCTAACCAATCAGGAAAAGTCTGAATACCGGCAATTACTATTGCTGGCCAAACAAGGCTCCAACGGCAATAGCGCCAAATAAGTAGCGCTTGCTGTAGCTGGGGCAAATTCTGTATAATTAGCGGTTCGCTATGCGCAAGCCGTCGCTTGGTTTTTGACTCGCAAAATGTCTTGCGAGCCCTACAAAGGTTATTCTAGATGTCAGAGAATTCGCAACAGTCACAATTAAAGTTACTTATCGCTCGCGGTAAAGAACAAGGTTATCTCACTTATGCCGAAGTGAATGACCACTTACCACCGGATATCGTTGATCCCGAGCAAATCGAAGACATTATTCGCATGATCAATGACATGGGCATTCAGGTGTATGAAACCACCCCTGATGCTGATGAGCTGTTGATGAATGACGAATCGGTAACCGATGAAGAAGCCGCTGAAGAGGCTGCTGCTGCATTGGCTAGCGTAGACAGCGAATTTGGTCGTACTACCGACCCAGTTCGTATGTATATGCGAGAAATGGGTAGCGTTGAGCTGCTTACTCGCGAAGGCGAGATTGATATCGCCAAACGTATCGAAGAAGGCATCCGCCAGGTTCTGGGCGCAATCGCCAACTACCCTGACACTATCCGTATCCTGTTAGAGGAGTTTGCTCTGTATGAAGATGAGCAGGTTCGTCTGACTGAAATCGTTACCGGCTTTACTGACGGTGAAGAAGCCGAATTCGTTCAGGAAGAATCTGAAGCCGCGCAAATCGCCAACGCCAGCGAAGAGTTGGATAACGACGATGACGTGGATGAGGATGATGACGACGAAGATGAAACTGAAGTTGATACTGGCCCGGATCCAGAAGAAGCGGCGGCGCGTTTTGCTGAACTGAAAAAGCAATACGACAAAACCGTTAAAGCCGTTGAAAAATATGGCCGTACGCACAAATCAGCAATCAAGCAACTGGATGCGATGAAAGAGTTGTTCATGCAGCTTCGTCTTGCGCCAAGAATGTTTGACATGCTGGTAACCAACTTGCGTGAAAAAATGGACGGTATCCGTGAGCAAGAGCGTTATATCATGATGCTTGCTGTGAACGGTGCACGTATGCCGCGTAAAACCTTTATCTCAACCTTCTCAGGTTCAGAAGCCGATCCAACCTGGATTGAGCAGCACGTAAAAAAGAAAAGCAAATACTCAGAGCCTTTGGCTGAACACGCCGAAGAGATTCTAAAAGCACAGCGTAAACTTCAATTGATCGAAGAAAGCTGTAGCTTGAGCGTGATGGAGATTAAAGAAGCCAACCGTGAAATGTCGATTGGTGAAGCAAAAGCCCGTCGCGCCAAGAAAGAGATGGTAGAAGCTAACCTACGTCTGGTTATCTCTATCGCTAAAAAATACACCAACCGTGGCCTACAGTTCCTCGATTTGATTCAGGAAGGTAACATCGGTCTGATGAAAGCGGTCGACAAGTTCGAATACCGTCGTGGTTATAAATTCTCGACCTACGCCACATGGTGGATTCGTCAGGCAATCACACGTTCGATTGCTGACCAGGCGCGCACCATCCGTATTCCGGTTCACATGATTGAAACTATCAATAAATTGAATCGTATTTCTCGCCAGATGCTACAGGAAATGGGCCGCGAGCCTCAGCCTGAAGAATTGGCAGAGCGTATGGAAATGCCGGAAGACAAAATCCGTAAAGTGCTTAAGATTGCCAAAGAGCCAATCTCCATGGAAACGCCAATCGGTGATGATGAAGATTCGCATTTAGGTGATTTTATCGAAGACACCACTATCGATTCACCAGTTGACGCAGCAACAGGCGAAAGCTTGAAAGAAGTCACTGATGAGATTTTGGCGGGTCTAACGGCACGTGAAGCGAAAGTCTTGCGTATGCGTTTCGGTATCGACATGAATACTGACCACACTCTCGAAGAAGTCGGCAAACAGTTCGACGTAACCCGTGAGCGTATTCGTCAGATCGAAGCCAAGGCACTGCGTAAACTACGCCACCCAAGCCGTTCGGAAAAGCTTCGTACTTATCTTGACGAATAAGCTAGACGAATAAAACAAAGCAAAATATTGCAAGCGCAGGAGATTTCTCGTAAACTCCTGCGCGTTCTTTTTCAAGAAACACATCCTCAATTTGTAGAAAGATTAGGCACCGCCTGATTGACTACACATGGAAAAATGGGCCTTTAGCTCAGTTGGTTAGAGCACCCGACTCATAATCGGTAGGTCCCCAGTTCAAGTCTGGGAAGGCCCACCATTTTTCCGAACCCATCCCCAATAAATAATCACTCACCCAATCTAATCAACTCAATACAGATATGGTTGATGTTTGGGTTTGTGCATGTCCAAAACTTCTAGGCTTTATAGTTAAGTGAATTAAGCACCCAATACCTTTCATTGGCTTCATCTGGTAGCATATACACTAATAAATAAAGGGATCATCATGATATCACCAACAATTAGTCTTAATGGATATGCCACCGTTTACCTCGACCAAAATGTCTTAGATAGCGTAATTAAGGGGAAAGAAGATGGGATGCTCTCCCTGATCCACTCTCAGGGACTAGTTGCCGTTTACTCTAAAGAAACACTAATTGAGATACATAGGTCTAATAGACCTAATGACTTTCTTACAATTCTTCAAGAAATACCATCACTATATCTTGAGGTTGAGTTGGACGAAAGTTTTAAGCAAATAGACAAATGTAAGTTTATAAATACTAATCCATTTGATGTGTACGATGACCTTGTTCAAAACTTAGATGATACTGATGATGCAGGTGAATCTTTATCAATATTTCTCCAAAAATTGTACGGAGGTGCCAAAGAGCAATCCTTTGAAGATATTTTTGATAAGTTTGGGAGTGAGATAACTAAAGCATTTGAGTACATGAAGGAGCATGCTAAAGAGAGTGGAATAGAACTGCCTAAAGAAATTGAAAATCTGTCAGATGATATGATTAAAGAAATCTTTTCTCCTATGTCTGACAGCTTTAATCAAGTGGCAGAAAAGCTGGGTACTATGGAAGGTTCTGCTGTTTCCCAATTTGAGAAATTTACTGGGGTAAGCCCAAGAAATCTTAAAGGGGGTGGAATTAAACCGCCAAATATCATTAAGAAAATTTTGGATAAGATAGATGAACATGCTGAGAAGACTGGTAAAACTGTCCCACATGATTCTATCTTTAAACTTACAGATGAGTCTGGAAATAAATTACCACTAGTTCAGCAAGCAAATGCACTAACTTATGGATTAAATTTTATTGGGTATTATCGAGATAGAATACAAGAAAGAAGAAAACTAATTGCATCAATGAGCGACACAACTCACATTGGTAATGCTACCTTCTGTGACTTCTTAATGACAAGAGACGAAGGTATGTTTAAGAAAGCTGAGGCGGTGTACGACTTCCTGAGACCATATACAGGTATCATATACTTTCCACTAAAAAAGTAAGCTGTAAATCATTTGTCACGTTATGAATGTAACTTGCAGCTGCTTTATAAATGCACCCTACTATTGACCGCTAGCCAGTATATATTCGTCCCATGCTTGCTTCAGCGCTACTAATGCTTCAGGGCAAGCCATTTTATTTACTAAATGTGCTTCCCACGCTGTCAGGGTGTTGGATAAGGTTTCAGCTTCTTTGTCGTAAATAGCATCTTTAGCTAAATCACCGTTAGGGGCATCCCTTTCTTTGTTTGCTTCTAACCAAAGAAACTCATATGTTAATCCTCATAATGTCTAACAATTTACATGGAACCATTATACAGAATTTCAACCACTCGGTTTCTGCCTGTTTACTTCGGATTCTAAGGAGAAGTTCAAAATGAACGACCAACATTACCTAACCAAGCAACATACTACAAATTTACAATTCAGTACTCTACTACGTACACTCAAAGGTTCCTAATATAGTGGTCAAGTTAAATTGACCACTATAGACCAAACTTAACCTCTTCCATAGACTCATCAGTAGAAGCCGTCATCAGCTAGTACTTAGTTCCAGCTCGTTGAATATCTGCATTGGGTCTTCAGGTTGTAGTGCCCAACGATAAGCAGGGTGAACCTCCCAGTCATAGCCGAATTCGGTAAACTTATTTGATAAGTACCGATTCTCCTCGAAATACTTACGATCTATGCCTACGGGAGTTTGTTTGCGAGCAGTAATAAAATTAATTTTATAAAGAAATGCGGCCAGCTCTTTAGTATCAACTTGATTCCCATTTGCCCAACGAAACTTTCCTTGCTCTTCAATCGCCTTAAGCTTTTGCAGAAGCATATCCGTGCTGTATACATAACCCTGGGATGCTTTTCTTTGCTTTTTTGAAGGACGCATTCCAAGTATCAGCTTTTCTACTTCAGGTAGTTCCGAGCGATATTCATTAATGGTATCTTGGAGTCTTCCCTGCGAATACTCCTCAAAAATAGACTCCAAGTTGTCAGTTGATATTTTATCCGAATTGTTAGAATAAGCTTTTCTTCCTGCCAAAGTTAGAAGCTTAACTAAATCTCGCGGCCTCTTTCTAATTAGTGACATTAGAACCCTATACATAGGAGCATTACTCCAATGTCCTTTTCCGGTGAATCTCTCCTCAATCACGGGAGTGAGATATTTCATCAGCTCGGATTGATGCTTCTTAAGCAGCTCACCTTCCTCAACCTGTCTGCCGAAATAACTTTCTACTCTTTTAACAAGAAGAGCTAATATTTCGTGGTTAGTCCATGAATACCAAATTACGGAATTTTCTGTTTTATCAGTCGACTCATCAGAAGTTCGAGCTAAATAGTAAACATCTGATCGCAAACTAACCCTGAAGAATATTCCTCTATTTTCGGTAGAAATATCCCGTATGGCGTTAAGTAGAGCCGAAATTCTCAGGATGTCATGCTTTCTTCCTTGCCATCCTCGATCCAAATCATCTATGTACACTGAAATTTTATTGTTTTTGAGAAAATCTCTCAGCACAGCTTCTTTAGATGCGGTTAAACTAACCTTATCGTCCAGCTTTAGTGTCGAGGCAAGAAAATCTAAGGCGGCACCACCAAATTGATTCAACCTACCTCGCCAGCCTTCAAATAACATGCCAAATGAAGTCAATACTTTCTTAGCTATAATTTCGTTAATGCCTATTTTCCAGTCCCTGATAAGTCTTAGAAAATCGTCCGTTTCTTCACCTATGCCAATAATGTCATCGGGTTTAATCAAAAGCGTGAGCCTTTTGCTTTCTGCCTCCTCATCAATTGCAACTTGAAAAAGAGCCGACTTTCCAATCCCCTTATGTCCCACGAGTATTCGTAATGAAAGATCATTTACAACCTGCTTATAAGCCTTGCTCTTGAAGTAATACTCCTTAAGCCTTTTAGGGTCTTCATCTTCAGCAGCCTCATGGCCAAATAATTTTTGCAACTCGTATTCACTAAAATCCATATTTTTTACTCTTCAAAGATACTGAAATCAAAGGCTTCTAAAATTATACTCCCGGACAATGCCGATAACCTTTGAGATTCTATTGTTAATTTTAATGTCTGCTTTTACGGCTAATACCAAATAAAGCGAACGTTAATATCGTGTCAGCTTAAATGGATAGTAGCAATGTCAGTATGTTAGGTAAAGCACATACTGGAGCTCGCCTTCCCTTTTCAATTTAATGGCTTGTTACTGACATAATTCTTTATAAAGAGCCATTACCTCTTCAGGAAGTTCAGGCTGGCCATAAATTGATAGTTTTTTCTTGAGCTGTTTTGCCCACTCGTTAGCCATGATGGGCCGGAGCGTTTACTAGGGTCGGTACGATTTGGTAGGTGTGATCTTTGAAGGAAGGTCCCAGTACAAATGGTTTAAACTAATTTTCTAAGACTCATCCCGAACCCACTTCCCCTCTTCCTTGTGATACTCTTTCTTTACCGCCGACCAGGCGACTTTGTGAGCAACTTCCTCGCGACTGTCGTTTCCTCTTCGATCCTCGGGGTTCTTGTACTCTTCCCATGCAGAATTAAAAGCTTTTCGGTAAATCTCCTGGGCATGCTTGGGCAAATTGTTTCGGACACTATCAGGTAGTTCGTCATTCGATTTGTATGGCATGTCAAACTCCTTTTAGAATTATGGGGCCAGAGAACCTATATGAATAAAATCCTGCTATTAGTCACTCTAACCCCGTTTGTCTTAGGTGCTTAACTGTTCGACGGTACCCGCAAGCTATTTTGGACTGCGTGATTACCCTTTCTCCAGTTTAGCTAGTACTCTGCGCGCTTCTTCTAGCCTTTCCTCTTTAGAAAAACTTTTTACTACTGTCGGGTGGAATGCATCACGATTGGTAATGGTGAATGAAATCATTCCAACATCATTGGCATCCAAAGGCACTGGAAATCCAACTGTATGTAGAGCGTCCGGACTGGATAAACCCATTAATGACAGCCACTCCATGCTTGTTACTGGGCGGTCAGCGATTAGCGGATCAATGATCATTTTATCAACTTTTCCGTTGCCACCCTCCACATAGACGACAGGTGCAACATGATAACTCCAAGAAACATTACTTCTTTTACTTTTTAGGAAACCTGAAGCCCATGCCTTATCAGCAATGACTCCTTCTTTTTCAAACATATCCACCATTAGCTCAGTACGTGCAAAAGCACCATCTTGAGATTGTGACCAGGCCATATTTTTCATTGCCTTAGCTTTTGTGAAAAGAGTTTTGGCCTTGTTTGCAGATATTGCCTTAACGGATCCCGGTTCAAATTTGGACATTTCTTTCAAGGCTTCGTGCGTGTAATAGGAATTCCCTTTGAGACGAATACCAGCAGGTAGGAATGCATTGTTTATGTACTGACTAAGAATCTTACCGTTAACCTTTTCAACCAGGTGAACAAATTGCAGTGCTGAACGCTCTTCATTGGTCTGAACGCCCAGAGAGATGATGTCATCTTTGAAGCTTGATGGGCACTGTGGAATGATGTCCTTAAGATACTCGCTAAAGTCGGCATCCTGGAAAGTAAAGTAGGCGGTGACATTATTCTGCAGATTTTCCGGAACCTTGCGTGCAGCAGTTAGACGAGAGTGCTTATACTCTTCGTTATATCGTATAAAAGTTGTATTCAAACCCCAAACCTTCATGGCCTCCGGGTCATTTTTAGTGAATTTTGCTTCTCCCTTACTGTTTCGAGTGTAGCTTATAGGCAGAAAGAGCTTTTTTTCGCGATCAAATAAAAGATAATGGTTGTCACCACAGGACATAAAAGGACAGGTGCTGGGAGTCAGTTCTTCGCATTCTTGATAACCATTTCCCTTCGAGAACAAAAACATAGGTTCCCTTGGACCGACAACCTCCCCCGCGAATTTTCGAGCATTATCAACAAGCAGCTCTTGTAGTGCAGTTAGTTCACTGACTATCTCAGGCTGGTATTGCTTTGCGGAAACAATATTCTTGTTGAGACTATTAGCCTGCTCATCCAGGCTCTTGAATATTGTTATGGGCGTCTCATATTCAGGAACGTCAACATCCTCATAGATTTTCTCGCTGAGCACATTGAAATATTTTGTTGTGCCATTTTCTGATAAGGGCTTAACAGAAAATGGTTTTGGTGCATTGATACCAAGGACAATACCTATTAGTTTGCCACTTTCATCAATCTGAATGATCGCTGTATCTTCGTCTTTTTTACAGTAAACAATAGGAACCTCTTTGGGTGTACTGCAATTGTCGAACTGCAATTCCTCAGAATAAATGACGGAGGTTGCGTTTGCATAGAATGGCAAAACCAAAAGTAAAGCGAGAAGGTATTTAGTTTTCATATTGTGTCCTGAATAATTATCCATTAAGCCTGTCAGGCTATATTTCTTCGTATTATTCAAGTCATACTAATCAGTGAATGGCTGTTTTGCAAATAACCACCCTGTAAGCCTTTCTAACTATGCACTACTGTTAGGACTACAATCTTCAATACCAATCCTGTGTGAACTTTCCAAACACAATATTCCCCTAAATAATTATGCTGCTGTGTACGCTAGCGCACAGATAATAGTGACAATTAGGAACACATTATATTCATCAGTTTCAACATGGTGTTGGGCTGGTAACTCATGACCTTTAAGGAGATTCCTATGAGTAATAAAGCGAAGCAAGCTCCAGCTAGCAAAAGCGCCCCAAAACAAGCTGCACCAAAACAAAATGCAGCTAAAGGTGCTCCTAGCCGCAGCGGCAAGAAATAATCCCGTCAAAGCATAGTTCAAACATTCAACGCCTCGAATTTAAATTTCGGGGCGTTTTTATTTATAAAGGTTAACCTGATGAGTAGAGGTTGTGATAGCACTCACAGCTAAGCTGCTCAAGCTGCTTTCGGTTGAGTATCTTAATATGGCCACGTTTGTAATCGATGAATCCCTGTAGCTGCAGCTTATGGGCAGCTTCTGAAATACCTTCGCGCCTTACTCCTAACAGTCCGGCAATATGCTCATGGGTAACATCAATCACTTTATTTTGAATCTGGTCTGATACTTCCAGCAACCAGAAGCACAGTTGCTGCTGAATGGTATGGAATCGGTTACAGGCAACTTTCGCCATAGTTTGGTGTTCAATTCGGCTAATAGATTTTAATATGGGCTCACGAAATTCTCGTTCGTTATGAAACCAATACAATGCCTCTTTCGCTGGCATCAACAGAGCAGTGCCAGCTTGGAGCACTTCTGCTCTCAACATTGACTCCTTGCTACCCGAAAAAACAGCACCTCCACAGATGTCATTCGACCCTGTACAGGCAACCTGAAGTTCATCACCATCATCCAGCTCGTAAATTAGGTTAATCACGCAGTTCAACGGAAAGTACAGATAACTGATAGCTTCCTGATAATCGAACAGTGTTTTACCCGCTGAAAGCTGCGACAGCTTAATACTGGTCGACAGTCGTCGCTGTAACGCTGATGGTAAAGAGGAAAAGACTAAATTAGCGGATTGTTCCTTAAGATGTTCCATAACTGACCCAAACCATTAGGACAGGGTGAGAATATATTACGCCTGCAATTTAAGATTCACCAGTGCTTTTAAAATAAAAAAGGCAGTCATAAGACCGCCTTTTTTTTCAACTTTTATACAGTGACCTTCTTCTTAAAGTAATGCTTCACCTGGGCAGATTTGTAGTAAAGCAGTGGCACCAGAACCAAAGTGATCAAGGTCGAGAACAAAATACCGAAGCCCAGTGAAACGCCCATAGGAATCAGGAATTGCGCCTGGGTCGATTTTTCAAAGATCAATGGCATCAATCCAGCGAAGGTGGTCAATGAGGTCAGCATCACGGGCCGCAGACGTCTTACACCGGCATGCAGTACTGCATCAAGCAGGCTTTCTCCATGTTTGCGGCGCTGCTGATTGATGTAATCGACTAGTACCAGACTGTCATTCACAACCACACCTGTTAACGCCAGCATTCCCATTAGACTCATCACACTGAGTGACATGCCCATGATCCAGTGCCCGACAATTGCCATGCAGGCACCGAATGGAATCACCGACATGACAATGAACGGCTGCACATAAGATTTGAAAGGAATGGCCAACAAAATATAAATCGCGAACAGCACAAACATCAGACTGGTGGTTAACCGACTGGTCGACTCTTCCTGCTCACGTGCCTCGCCCTCCAGGGAATAAGTTACTCCGGGATATCGTTCGAGAATCTCAGTAGTTTCCTGATGAATACGTCGTTTAATCGCCTCAATATCAGCGGTTTCCTTTTGTACATCAGCCGTGATATTCAACGTTCGCTGACGGTTGATCCGCGTAATGCTTGATGGACTGTTGCCATAAGATAGCTCTGCCAATTGCTCAAGGGGCACTTTGGCTCCTGATGGTGTTTGAATCAACAGGCTATTGAGTCCATCAAGCGTACTGCGTTCCTCTTTGGCCAGACGCAGCATCACGCGAACGTCTTCACGACCACGCTGGATACGCTGCACTTCCACACCGAAATAAGAGCTTCGAACTTGACGCGCCAAATCACTGAGAGTTAACCCCAGCGTTTCTGCCTGTGGTTTGAGCTTGAACTGTATTTCCTGCTTGCCCTTGGAGAAACTATCAGAAATATCAAAGACACCACTGATATCGCCAAGCATTTCTTTTACTTCCATGGCAGCGCCACTTAAACGCTGAATATTGGAGCCGCGTAACTGGACATCAATCGGGTCACGGTTGCGGCCAATCTCAGCCCGGAACGTCAGGCTCTCCACTCCCGGCAAAGGCCCAATCAATTTACGCCACTCATTGACCAACTCAGCACTGGTAATATCACTTTCGCGCTCTTCAGGTGCGGTAATTTCAAACATGACCAGACCATTGCTTGAACTAACGGCGCCACCACCGCCACCGTAACCACTGACCGAGAAAATATGTTCGACAATGCTGCTGCCGTCTTCTTCACGGTATTTGTCTTTTAACTCAAGCGCAGCTTCAGTCATGCGCTCAACATAACTGTCAGTCAATTCAAAAGGAGTTCCTTCCGGCATCACTAATGTGGCGCGCGCGATTTCGGACTGAATCCGTGGAAAGAATATAAAGCGAGTCAGGCCGCTACTTACTGCAGCCCAGATGAATAATGCGAAAGCCAGGAAAATTGCTAACGTCAGTTGCCAATGAGCCAGTGCAAACTTCAGTGCAGGCTTATAAAACCTCATTACAACGTCTTCAAATCCTTTGGCAAATTTCTGTTGATACTGAACCAGCTTGTTATCATTTTTGGCGTTCAACTTTTTCATATGGCCGATGTGCGCTGGCAATATCAGTTTCGACTCTACCAATGAAAAAATCAGAACAGGAATAACGATCAATGGAATTGATGAATAAAAGGTTCCCCAACCGCCGCCAATGAAACTCAAAGGCACAAACGCAGCCATGGTTGTAATCACACCAAAAGTCACGGGTACCGCTACTTCCTTGGTACCATTGATTGCTGCATCAAGCGGACTAGCTCCCCGATTGAGGTGGTTATAGATATTCTCACCAGTAACAATCGCATCATCGACCACAATCCCCAGCACCAGAATAAAAGCGAACAAACTTATCAGATTGACGGTCACGCCCATCTCTGGCATCAACGCCATACCACCGGCAAAAGCAATCGGTATTCCCAGGCTAACCCACATTGCAATGCTTGGTCGCAAAAAGAGCGCCAATAAAAGTATTACCAGCAAGCCACCCTGCACAGCACTGCTAATCAGAGTATTTAATCGAGCATTAACACTTTTGGAGCGGTCACGCCAGATGGATAAATCTACGCCAGCCGGAAGATCAGACTTCTTAGCCGCAACATAATCTTTTACGCGCTGTGCAACTTCAATCGCACTTTGATCACCGGTACGATAAATCTCCAACTCAATTGATGGCTTGCCATCAAAGCGGGTATTTAAACTTTCTTCTTCGAAACCATCTTTGATCACTGCCAGATCTTTCAGCATCAGGATAGTACCGTCCTCACGGGTCAGGATTGGTACCTGCTCAAATTGTTCCTGAGTGTATGACTGAGCTTTAAGCCTAAGTAAAATTTCGCCACGTTCGGATTTGACCTGGCCAGCGGATAAATCCAGTGAGCGGCTGTTAATCGCATTGGCAATGTCTTGTAGCGTCAGACCGTACTCTTTCAGCAGACTCTGGTTCACTTCGATAGCAATCTCAAAAGCGCGAGCACCAGAAGTTTCAATTTGAGTCAGGCCGGGAATTGAAGATAATTCTTCCTGAATAATCTCAGAATATTGGCGCAACTCCTTTTCAGGAAGATTACCGCTAACCACAACGCTAATAGTCTCTCGGCGTCGCTCTACCTGCTGGATGATAGGTCTCTCCGCTTCAAGAGGTAGAGTGTTTAAAGCACCCACTCGGCTTTTGATTTCATCAAGTAGCTCTTTAACATCGTAGTCTTCTTCTACTTCAATGGTTACTCGGGATACATTCTCAGAAGAAGTCGAAGTTAATTGTTTGATTCCATCCAGATCATAAATGGCCTCTTCAACTCTGGTCGAAATAGTTTGTTCTACTTCTTCAGGCGTAGCACCACGAAATGGCACGACTACATTGATGAACTGTAATTCGGTGGTTGGGAATGTTTCGATTGGAACGCGCTTGGAAATAGTGAAAAAGCCAGCGACTAAGATCACCACCATTAACAGGTTAGCCGCAACAGGATTACGAGCAAACCATGCGATCATAGTTTAGCCTCCTGAACTTTATTTAAATCGGCTTCAGGCTCTTTCTTTACGGCCTCTCCTCGAACTCTGGCTTTTGCTCCATCCGCCACGAAGCTCAAAACATTGCTCACCAGCAGGCTGCCCTCACGAACGAGTTCTCCTGACTTTTCTGGCTCAATCACACTTTGGTCATTCCCTTTCCAGATAACCGCAACTTTTTGTCGATGAAGCTGCCCTTCACTAAAAATAAACACTTCGTTATTTTGTGAAATCAACTTGGATGGAATAACAAATACATTTTCCAGCAAACGACCTTCAATTTGCGCACTAACAAACTGCCCTACTTTCAAATAGGCTTCTTCTTTAAGAATTGAGCCCGGCAATTTGGCTGTCACGTACCACTGGCGGGTGGCGTTATCGATGACGCTATCGGTTCGATCCAGTTCAGCAAGCCACACTTTTTGTTCACCAGCAAAATCAGCCACTAAACGAACCTTAGGTTTGTCCTGATTATTATCGAGTTGCAGAAAACGAACCCGATTGCTGGGTACCGGTAAACGCACTTCTAAAGAGTCACTCGCAAAGATACTGGCAACCGGAGTGTTTGAACTGATTAATTGCCCCAGGTCAGTCAATTTTTCAATGATATAACCATCGTACGGAGCATTAATTTGTGTGCGGCTTAAGTTTAATTGTGCCTTATTTAATCGTGCCTCAGCGGCAGCCAGTTTCGCCTGAGCAGATGCCAATTGTGGTTTACGCAACACTAAATCAGTGGCTTCACGACTTGGGTTAATCTTTTTCCAGTCTCTGAATGCCTGCTCCGAGCGGGCAATTTCTTCATTCAGTGCCAGTTGCGCAGTGGCGACCTCCGCCTGGGCAATAGTGACTTCAATTTCATAGTCGCGGCTGTCAATACGGACTAAAGCATCGCCTTTATTAAAAGAGCGACCACTTTCAAAGTTAGGAGCGACCCAAGTTACGATACCTGATACTTGAGCAACCAGATTACCTGAAGTCGTTGGCTCAATCGTGCCATAGGAATCCACAAAGATCTGATGATCGACCAGCTTCAGCGCTTCGACATCCACCACTTCAACCTTCTCGATGTCAGGGCGGTTAAACGCTACCGGCTTACTATTGACCATACGATAGGTAACGGCAATCGCAACCGCCAAAATCACTAGTGGCAAGATGTATTTCAACCAGATCGTCTTATTACTGGCTTTACGATAAGAAGGTTTCTGCTCGGACATAAGGCTTTAAATTCCAAAGAATAGTGCAAAATTAGCTCAGCTTACTATAAGCCTCACTTATGAATAAAATGTGAAATAGAAAGGCTGATAAGTGCTTTATCAAACTCAAGAGGGCAATTTTACTGCAAAGATGATGGCTTGAAGTGGGCCTTGAAACAATAATTGTAACAGGATATTAAGAAACCTCTCCAAATTTACCATCTATAGAGTATTATGCTTGCAAGAGAGTCAGGTCATGTTCTCAGAAAAATCTAATAATAAAGAGCAGGCCTATGTGAAGAGGTAAATAACACTTAAGGGGATAACAATGAGCAAAACATATTTGGCCACCATCTGCTTTCTGGCCACAACATTGGTAGTCGCTTGCCAGCAAGATGACAAGCAACAGCAGGATGAAAGTCAAAAAACACAGGTTTCAGAGCACGAAACACTGGTTAAGCCAATTGCCGGTTCTGAGGATGAATCGGATACTCTTAATAATGAATCTGCTGAACTTGATGCTGCAGCATTCGAAAGCGACTACCCAGCAGAAATTCCAACTGGTCGCCTACCAGGCCTGGCCCGCCCTACCATGTACTGGCTTGAGCTCACCATTGACCCGGACCAACCCAATTTCAATGGTAAAGTCACTATCAATGTAAAGCTGGACACGCCAACTCAACACTTGTGGTTACATGGCAGAGACATTACTGCACAATCCGTCAGCGCTAAATTAGCTGATGACAAAGTCATTAGTGGTAGCTATGAAGAAGTTGATCCAACTGGCGTTGCCAAGCTTACTTTTAATAATCCATTACCAGCTGGTAAGTTTGACTTAACCATTCAATACCAGGCTCCATTTAATGAATCTTTAGAAGGCTTATACCGCGTCAACGATGGTGGATTAAATTATGCCTTCACTCAGTTCGAGGCTACATCAGCACGTCTTGCTTTTCCTGGCTTTGATGAGCCTGCCTTTAAAGTACCATTCAACTATACGATAACGGTTCGAAGTGAGCATAAAGCCTTTACCAGTACCCCAGCGGTTTCCGAAACGGATCTGGGAAATGGCTGGAAAAGAATTGTCTACGCACGCTCAAAACCAATGCCTACCTATCTTGTGGCATTTGCTGTGGGCGACTTTGATGTTGTGGAGTGGAAAGCCATTCCGCCTACGAAAGTAAGAGAGCGCGAAATTCCACTTCGTGGTATTGCAACCAAAGGAAAAGGTAAAAAGCTCACTTATGCTCTTGAAAATACCAAAGACATTTTGAATGGCCTTGAGGATTATTTCCAGATTCCTTATCCATACGCCAAACTCGACATTGTTGCAGTACCAGATTTTAATTTTGGTGCGATGGAAAATGTTGGCCTGATTACCTATCGTGAACAACTACTGTTATTTGATGACACCATTTCTCTTGATCAGAAGCGTGCCTATATCAATGTGCATGCACATGAACTGGCCCACCAATGGTTCGGTAATCTGGTCACGCCTGAGTGGTGGGACGATATCTGGCTAAATGAAGCATTCGCAACCTGGATGGCTCACGTATCCAATAACAATGTCTACCCTGAGCAAAAATTCCGCCAAACCCTATTGGAAAGATCATTAGGAGCCATGCGCCAGGATAGTCTGATTCACGCTCGTCAGATCCGTCAACCCATTGCCAGCAACCATGATATCCAATCTGCTTTTGATAGTATTACCTATTCAAAAGGCGGCGGTGTTCTGAGCATGATTGAATCTTTTATGACGCCAGAAGAATTCCGAGCCGGTATCCAGCACTACATGAAAAAGCATGAATTTGGTGTGGCGACGGCCAATGACTTTATTACCGCCATTGGTGAAAAATCTACCAAGGTTCCGCTTGAAACAATTCGTTCGGCCTTCAACAGTTTTCTTGAACAGCCCGGCATCCCCTATTTAGAAGTGGAATTAAACTGTAACAATGAACAAGCGACGGTTAACCTCACTCAATCACGATATCTACCCATTGGGTCAAAAGGCTCCAGCCAACAAAGTTGGGAAGTGCCAGCCTGTATCGAGTATGCGATTGACGGAAACCAACACGAATATTGCAGCGTAATTGACAGTGCGGAATACAGTTTTGAAATTCCTGAAGCAGGTTGCCCAGAATACGTTATGCCAAACTCAGAAGGAGCAGGCTATTATCGTTTCTCAATGTCTGGCGAAAACTGGCAAAAGCTACTGGATAACAAAGACCAGCTTTCTACTGAAGATATGATCTCAGTAAACGATAGCTTCTCGGCAGCAATTAATGCTGGCAAGTTAAGTTTCCTTGATCTTATCGATATTGCACCACAGATTATTGATTCTGAATCACCTCGTGTTGCGATGGCGCCAACCGACCTTTTAAGTTTTGCCTATGACAAAGTTGTTAGCTCTGAGCAGGACAAACAAATTCTTGCCAGCTTAAATCGCGACTTATACAAGCTCAAACTTGAAGAGCTTGGCCTGGTTACTCGCAAAGAAGATTCAGTTGATCAGGTGCAAATGCGCAATGCGCTAGTCGCCTTCCTGGCTCAAAAAGGACAGGATAAAAACCTTCGTCACTATCTAACCAAAATGGCAACCGACTACACAGGCTATCAAAGTGACAATGCTTTACATCCAGACAAAGCCGATAGCAATGTCATCAATACAGCTATGGCTGTTGCGGTTGAAGAACTGGGTGTTCCTTTCGCAGAACATCTGCTATCACAGCTAAACGAGTCGAATGATGGTACGGTACGCGGACGAATGTTAATTGGCCTGGGCTCTGTTGAGGATGCGGAATTTGCAACCGAGTTACGCGAACTGATTTTATCCGAATCATTACGCGACAATGAAATTTACTACATTCTGATGGGACAAATGGAAAGCCAAGAACTTCAGGACGCCATGTGGGATTGGTTTAAAGAAAATATTGATGGTGTTAAATCAAGAATACCGCCATTCGGTCAGAATCGATTACCAGTTGTAGGCAATATGTTCTGCTCTGAACAAAAGAAGAAAGACTTTATGGCATTCTTTGAACCTATTGTACAGGAGCTACCCGGTGCACCTCGCTCCTTCGATCAGACGGTTGAAAATATTGAGCTTTGTATTGCCAAAGTTGAACATCACTCGGAAGGTGTTAAGCAATATATTAATCAGCAAACTGCTCAGTAATTCATTCAATCTTAATAAAAAGCGCTCCCAGGAGCGCTTTTTTAATGCGTATCTTTTTATGTCTTCTCCGCTAGTATCTTCTTTTGAATTAGCACAATACACACAGCCCCATATGCAAAAGCAAACGCCAGGAAACTATTGATATCATCGAATAATGAAAACAGGTATGGCGCTATACCAGTAGAAATAATCATAACTGCTGATACCAATGCTCGAATGGCGCCCAGATGAGTGCTACCAAATACTTCGGCATAGAAAGAATTGACCACCGGTCCGTTGGCGGCAACCGTTGTTCCGGCCAGAATCATGAAGGCCAGCAGCCACCAGTCGCTTTGCCCATACCACAAACAGGCAACCCCCAGAATCAACGGCAATAGATACCAGCGTAGAAATTTACGTGGATGAGAAACATCAACCAGAGGACCTGTTATCAGTGCACCCACTACATGAATAACACCGTATGTGGCCAGGGTAATCGACAGCCACTCTATTTCCCAGCCTTTACTATCAACCAATAACGTCTGGTGGAAAAAGATACCGGTAATCAAAAATGCTGGCGCGATGATGGCAGGAAGAATAAACCAGAATCGCCAATCCGCCATGACTTGTTTACGAGACCAGTCTGTATTATTGGATACATCCTCAACACCCTTTGTGTCTCGTTCGATAGGTTTAAGTTTAGCCTTATGCAAACACCACATCATAAATGGAAACATCAGTAGACTACTGACCAGCGCATACAGGTGCCAGCTACTGGTATGCCCATAATTCAGTAAAAGATGCACTGCCATGATAGGTAGCACAATTTCACCGGCACCCATTCCCTGTAGAGCAAGACTAACCGCTTTACCCCGATGATTGGGGATGTAACGCATTAAAGTGGTCACAGCAATGTGAGTCATCAAACCTTGTCCGCATAAACGAATACCAAGGTATGCAATAAATAGCATCCACAGATTGGTGCTATTGGCAAAAATGATGCAAGCAATAACCAGACCGATTACCACAAAAGTAGTAAATTTTTTCACTGGAATGTCGTCAATTTTGGCGCCCACAAAAAACAAGGTAAAACCACTGATAAGTGTTGCCACTGAGTACACCAGACTCAAATTGTCCTTCTCTAACAAGAGGTTGGTGATTAAATCCTTATTAAAAAGCGAAATGAAAAATGTCTGCCCCAGGTTACCCAGGAACACACAGAGGAAACCAAATAGCAGCAAATACTTATTGGATTTAACAAACTGAAGGTAATTCATAGACACCGAACATAAGGTTCATGAGTGGTTGTGGATGCGTATTATAAAGATTGTAGAGCGAGAACTCTAACAGGCTACGCCAAGGCATAAAAAAAGGTACCAGAGGCACCTTTCTTTATTACTCTAAATTGATTATTTCAGCCAACCTTTGCTTTTACTGAAATTCGAAAACCACAATAAGAAGATGCCAACAATAGCTAATACTGCTGGCAGAATGGCCGCTTGAGTGCCCAGCAATGCAATGCTTTCACTCATGAACAGAATGTAGCTTGCCTGTACTAAAATAGCCAACAAGGAGATCAGGAAAAACAATTGCGAAACACTTTTTTTCAGCAACAAGAGTACGCTCGCCAAAGCCCCTGAAAAAACAGCAGTTGCAAATGCAGCCACAACCCAGGATGGCGTTGCATTATGAAGTTGCTGCATCGCTTCACTCATCTGCGAAAATTGCTCAGGAGTGATCAGCCGCATGCTGATGTATTGAAAAACTCCGACAAGGTTCCAGACTAAAGCCAGTATCGCGATAATCCAGTACCACATTGGTAACTTATTCATATGACTTCCCCCATTGATATTTCTATTGTTGTGTAAGCCTTTTGTTATACCCTACTCATAGCAGAATTCGCAAACGGTTATTCCTGCTGCACTTCTTTCAGACCCAGGGCAACCCATGATGACAGCAAACACATTATGGCCATCACAATCATTACCGCTCTTAATCCAAAGTATTCCGCAATAACACTGAATACAGCACCGGCCAATAACAAAATGCCAATAATTGTGTTAGATAAAGCAGTATATGCTGCTCTGTTTTCCGCATCAGCCATGTCCACCAGATGCGTTGAACGGCCCAATCGAACACCGTGATATGCAATCATCAGCAGAAACAACAATCCAGGCAAAACAGCCGAAATCTGTAGCCAGCCCTGCCAATCGAATCCTGCGGTTAACACCAGAGCCAATGCGGCAAACAGCCCAGAATAAATCAGGACCTTACGACTCGACCGATCAGATAAATGTCCCCATATGTAACTGCTTAATAAACTGGCCAATGCCGATGCCAATACCAATGGTCCTAGTCCGCTGAGCAGGTTGCTGAAACCGCTCTGTTGTAGACCACTTTGTTGCAAATCATTGCCGCTCTCACTGTTTCCACTTAATGCCACCATAAAGGGCGGAGCCAATGCTGTAGCAATCAGTAGTCCTCGAACAATGATAAAACGGATCAACTGCTTATCTTTTACCAACAACGAAAAGTTTTCTCGCGCGACAGTCAATGGGTTACCACCGCCTTCAGTGGCACCACTTTCTTCGGCAAGACTACTGAACATGACACTGGCAAAAATCCATAACGCACCGGCTACTAATAAACCAGCAAGGACCAGACTTTGCTTTTCTATTAAGCCGGAACTCAATAACAAGGCATAAGCGATTACTGCACCCGCGGCAATTGAAGCAGCTAGTCCGGTTGTGCGGCCACGCATCGACTTTGAAACAGTTTTACCTAATACATCTTTATAGGACACGGAGCAGACACTGCGCGCAATGGCCAGCACTGCTAATAACCCCAAGATTGCCCAGCCTGCCGTAGTCGCCTCCAAAAATATTGCACTCAGAGCCATGCCAACTGCGCAGGCTCCCTGCACGAAGCTGCCCGCAGCCCACGCCCATTTACGTTGTGGTAAACGACGCAGCGCACCAGCTGTAAACAGTTGCGGTAACAAAGCGCCCGCCTCACGAATCGGCACTAGCAGACCAATCATAAATGACGATGCGCCCAGCGCTGACAATAACCAACTTAAGATCAGCTTGGGATCAATCAGGCCATCGGCTATTTTGGTTGAAGTCAGAGAGATGATGTGAGTGACAACATTTTTAGGCTGATGGCGGCAAGCTGAATCTGGAATGTCTTTACAGACGCGACCATCGTCTTCTGAAGTGAGGGATTGATAAACCGCCTCCAGAGTGGAGGCGGTATCGGTTGAGTTGGATTGAGCTTTTGATGACTCAGTCATAAAACTCCTGTTGTTTATTTATTACTAAACCAGACTTAAGCCTGATTAATAAACTGGCGCAGTACGTAATGCAAAATACCGCCGTTTTTGTAGTATTCGAGTTCTACTCGTGAGTCGAGTCTTGATATGGCTTCAAACTTGATAACCTTGCCTGACTCGTCATTAGCGACGGCTTCTACCTGAACGGTTTGGCCAGTTTCGATACCTTTATCCAATCCAAGAATATTAAAGGTTTCATCGCCACGTAAGCCCAATGTCTCTGCATCTTCACCCGGCTTGAACTGCAACGGAAGAACACCCATGCCGACCAGGTTGCTGCGGTGAATACGCTCATAACTTTCAGCAATCACTGCTTTGATACCTAGTAAGGTTGTGCCTTTTGCCGCCCAGTCACGTGATGAACCACTACCGTATTCCTTACCTGCCAATACCACCAGCGGTGTATTGTCTTCCTGATACTTCATGGCAGCATCGAATACTGTCATGGTTTCTCCATTTGGAATGTAGCGTGTGTAACCACCCTCTTTATCTACCAACTGGTTTTTAATTCGGACGTTAGCGAAAGTACCACGCACCATTACCTCATCGTTACCACGACGTGAGCCGTAAGAGTTAAACAGTCGCTTTTCAACACCTTTATCCAGCAGGTACTGTCCTGCGGGAGATTTTTCTGAGAAGCCGCCAGCTGGTGAAATATGGTCCGTTGTAATTGAGTCACCTAACTTGAGCAACACTCGAGCGCCCTCAATATTTCCCGGAACATCAATCTCAGGTTTTAAGCCTTTAAAGAATGGTGCTTGTTTGATGTAAGTGGATTGATCATCCCACTGATAAACCTTGTCTTTGGAAACCTCAAGGTTTTTCCACTGCTCATTACCTTCAAAAATCTCGCCATAACTTTTGGCGTAATCAGCAGGCGATAGCACCTCGCTCATGACCTGTTGGATCTCTTCGTTACTTGGCCATAGATCTTTGAAATAAACCGGCTTGTCATCAACCGTATAAGTAACCGGCTCGCTATCGAAGTCAATATCAACCCGACCAGCCAGTGCATACATCACCACCAACATGGGCGACATCAGGAAGTTCATCTTAACGTCAGGGTGAACACGCGCTTCAAAGTTACGGTTACCCGAAAGAACTGATGCGACCACCATATCATTTTCTTTCACTGCCTTACCGATGGCATCAGGTAATGGGCCCGAGTTACCGATACAGGAGGTACAGCCATAGCCGACCAGGAAGAAATTAAGTGCTTCGAGATCATCCAGCAAGCCTGAGTGCTCAAGATAATCGGTTACTACTTTGGAGCCTGGTGCCAATGAAGTCTTAACCCACGGCTTTACTTTTAATCCCATATCATTGGCTTTTTTAGCCACCAGGCCAGCACCTAGCATTACGCTTGGATTGGAGGTATTGGTACAGGAAGTAATCGCAGCAATGGCGATCGAGCCGTCATGTAGCTGAAAGTCCTCTCCTTGAACCTCAACAGTTTTAATAAAGCCTTTGTCATTATCCGCTTTAGAACGATCTTCTAATAACTGATATTTACGACCATAATTCAGTTCCATCAATGATTTAAACTGAGCTTTTAAGTTGGTAACTTCGATTTTATCCTGTGGACGTTTTGGACCAGACACAGTCGGAACCACAGAGCTTAAATCCAGCTCAACCACACTGCTATATCGAATCTGGTCTTCGTCAGCACGCCATAGCATATTATTTTTGCAATAGGTTTCGACACGGTTAATCACAGCTTCATCACGATTGGTATCACGCATGTAATCCAAGGTGCGGTCATCAATCGGGAAGTAAGTCACCGTACAACCAAACTCAGGCGACATATTGGAAATCGTTGCCCGGTCGGTTACCGTCAGGTTATCCAGACCATCGCCAAACACTTCTACGAATTTACCAACGACACCATGCTTACGTAGTAATTCCGTAATCGTCAGAACCAGGTCCGTCGCGGTCGTGCCTAGCGGCAAGTTACCGGTAAGTTTTAAGCCCACAACTTCAGGCATGATGAAATAAATTGGTTGGCCCAGAATTGCAGCTTCCGCTTCAATACCGCCAACACCCCAGGCAACAACACCAATACCGTTGACCATTGGTGTATGTGAGTCGGTACCGACTAAAGTATCAGGAAATAATGCTCCATCTCTTTCCACAATGCCCTGCGCCAGATACTCAAGATTGACCTGGTGACAAATACCCATGCCTGGTGGCACCACCGTGAAATTGTTAAAGGCAGTCTGCGCCCACTTCAGGAACTGATATCGCTCACGATTACGCTCGTATTCCATGTTGATGTTTTGCTCAAGCGAATCCTTGCTACCGAAATAGTCAACCTGCACCGAATGGTCAATTACCAGATCGACAGGAATCAGAGGATTAATCTTTTTGGCATCAACTCCATGACGGCTGGCTTCCTGACGCACCGATGCCAGATCGACAATCGCAGGTACACCGGTGAAATCCTGCATCAAAACGCGCGCAGGTTTATAAGGTACTTCTTCCTGCTTAGGAATCGGTTCCCAATTTAATAAAGTATCAATATGCTCATCGGTAACGCCCAGACCATCGCGATTGCGTAGAGCGTTCTCTAAAAGAATTCGAATCGAAAAAGGAAGCTTTTTAATGCCATGACCTTTCTGGTCTAAAGCAGCCAAACTCCATATATCAAAGCTCTTTCCACCTACTTTGAGTTGCTGCTTACAATCTTGCGCTAAGTTGCTCATTCTTGTCTCCCTATCCAGTAACTAATTGTTAAATCAGACAGTTATATGCATATCACTATAGCGCAAACCCGCCCCTGAATGGAAATAAACCCTTGTAAATTGTGTGCTTATTAGTGTTTTATTCTAGACAAAATGTATCTGATATAGGCTGAGCGAAAACTAGCCTGAAACAAAGATTCTGGTATCATATGCGCTTTGAATTCTCACTGTCCGATACCTGAATCGCCGACAGGGCAAACTCTTAAATAGGATCTCCTGGAATGAAGCTCGCAAACACAGTTTTAGCGGTTAACAATGACCTTCCAATACGCACCCATCAGCCGGTTCACAGCGGTAAAGTAAGGTCAGTGTATTGGCTAACCGAAGAGGACAGCAAACGCCTGATTCAGGAGCGAGGTTATAATGTTCCAGCTGACACACCGTTGGCCATCATGGTCATCAGCGACCGCATTTCTGCATTCGATGCCATCTGGCACGGTGAGGATGGTCTTAACGGTGTTCCGGGCAAAGGCGCAGCTTTAAACGCCATCTCAAACCATTGGTTTAAGCTATTCAAAGAAAACAACCTTGCCGATAGTCACATCCTGGAAATCCCACATCCTTTTGTCTGGATTGTACAGAAAGCCAGCGCTGTAAAAATTGAAGCCATTGCCCGTCAATATATCACTGGCTCTATGTGGCGTGCTTACGAAAAAGGCGAGCGCGAATTTTGTGGTATTCAGCTTCCAGATGGCCTTGAGAAAAATCAGAAGTTGAACGAGCTGTTAATTACTCCTTCGACCAAAGGCATTCTTAAAGGCATTCCAGGTGTACCCGAAGCGGATGATGTCAATGTCACTCGCCAAAACATTGAAGACAATTATCAGTCCTTCAATTTCCGCAGCAAAGAAGACATTGCTCTGTATGAAAAATTATTGAAAGAAGGTTTCGACGTTATCAGTCGTGAACTCGAAAAGCTGGACCAGATATTTATCGACACCAAATTTGAATTTGGATATGTCACTGATAAAGATGGCAACGAAAAACTGATCTACATGGACGAAGTTGGCACACCCGATTCTTCACGTATCTGGGACGGCAAAGCATTCCGCGAAGAAGGTAAAGTCGTCGAAAATTCCAAAGAAGGCTTCCGCCAATTCTTGTTAAATCATTTCGAAGACCCGGATATCCTGCTCAACAAAGATCGCATGGACGAACGTCAGGCACTAGCCCGCGACAACGACCTACCCGTTGAAGCCTTAATGGATATATCTAAAACTTATATTGGTATCGCTGAAAAAATTACCGGCAATAAAATTGAATTGTCGGATAATCCCAAAGCAGAGATTATCAAGATTCTAAAAGACGAGTATAAGCTGGTAGATTAGTTAGGCTTAAAAGTAGATAAGTTAAAGGCGGGGCATCCCGCCTTATTTTATTTAAAGTCACTGGATCCCGCGGTCAAGCCGCGGGATGACGTGCGGTGAGAGTCTGTAAAATTTCTTAGCCAACCATAAGTTAACTTAGCGAAAATTAATCTTTTGTTTAACTATCTTAAAATCAAAAGTTTCGGTCATCCCGCGGCTTGACCGCGGGATCCAGAAAATCAAATGATTTCATCATATAAATCCTTCCACTCAGGATTCATACCTTCAATCAAATCCAGTTTCCACTTTCTTTTCCATTCTTTTAACCGCTTTTCCCTTTGAATCGCAGAATAAGAGCTTTCATGTTGTTCATAATAAACTAATTGGTGAACTTCGTACTTTTTGGTAAATCCTTCTACGGCATTATTCTTGTGCTCCCAGACTCTTTTTACCAAATTTGAGGTGATACCAATGTATAAAGTACCGTTCTTTTTACTTGCCATTACATAAACGTAGAACTGCTTGTCCATTGAAAACTTCTATACTCCTTTATAAATGAAACTCTGGATCCCCGCGGTAAGTGCCAGAAGGAAATGCCCGTGGTGTGACCTAAGGAAGTACCTTTAGGTATCGCTAGATGACGGATCAAAAGTTAAAGTACTTAAAACTTCTCCCGCCTTCCCTGCTATCTGATAATCCACTACCGAACTGTTTGTGGGTTCGGGATTTATTTCAATAACTGTTGCGCCCTGGCTTTTAGCTAATGCAGCAAGACCAGCTGCGGGATATACCTGACTGGATGTTCCAACGGATAAAAATAGGTCACAGGAATAGGCAGCGCTTTCTGCTTCACGCCAGGCTTGTTCGGGAAGTGCTTCACCAAACCATACCACGGAAGGTCGCACCTGGCCGCCACAAGCTAAACACTGAGGAACACTTTCAATTCCCTCAACAGAGTCCTGATGGATTTGCCCGCACTGCAGGCAATGATTACGCCAGATATTGCCGTGTAATTCGGTGACAGGATCGGAGCCTGCTTTTTGGTGGAGACCATCAACATTTTGGGTAATTAAACTGACAACTTGTTTGCCGTTTTGATGTGATTCTTTTTGCCAGCGCGCTATGGCAAGATGAGCTGGATTAGGTTCTTTATCTTTATTGACGTCGCGACGCCATTGATACCATTGCCACACGGTTTGGGGATCTTTCAGGAAGCCATCAATACTGGCCAGCTGTTGTGGGTCATATTGGCTCCAGAGTCCTTTACCTTCTTTGGCATCACGGAAGGTGGCGATACCACTCTCCGCCGAGACGCCAGCGCCTGTTAATATACAGACGCGTCTGGCGTTCTTGATGCAGTCGATAACGTCCTGATCGATATGCATTGAGCTATTTCTTAACTAAAACAACTATTTGCTGTCAGGACGTGGATAGTTATCGGCCAATTCCTGATAAAGTAGGTGTCTAAAATCATCTTCCGATGAATCTAATTTGTCGAGTATTTCTACGAGCACTTCATTATCTTCGCGACCATGCCATTCTTTCATGTAGGTTCCTTCTTTATAGCCATGATCTTGACGGAAAAAGTTCAGCGTATTTTTACCCACGTAGCTTTTGAATAACTCTTCAAATGGCATCTCCATTTGCTGCATACAACCGGCAAAACTTGAACCATCAAAATGTTGATACATCACTGCTTGACCCGCCATAACTTCAAGCGTTTGCTTAAAGTCATCTTTTACGGTTGGTTCGAGCATTTCATTGGCCAGCTCTTCTGCAATGTCTTCGAAAGATGCTTCACCATCAATGCGCGAACTTAAACCAAAATGAAAAATATCCACCAACTCCATTTTGACCTGCTCGGCATCTGGCTTTTGATGTTTCCACCATTTCCAACCATAGTGCTCCAACATTTCAGCACACTCGATCCAGATGGCACGATACCATTCAAAGCCCTGCTCGAACCATTGCTCATGAACTTTCGAGTTCATTGCATTTTGCATTTCAAGCATCACTGCAATTTGTCTAATCATTGTATGTTTGTCTGGCATAATCTTTCCCCTGAGTATTCCTGTATTTTTTACCAATTTTTATGGCGTTTAATTAATTCATAGGCCGCTTTTATTTCCTGCGTCTTTTCGGTTGCCATTTTAATCATCTGTTCTGGCAACCCTTTCGCTACCAGTTTATCAGGATGATGCTGTGACATCAGCCGACGGTAAGCCCTTTTTACAGTTTGCTGATCATCACCCGATTTAACGCCTAATACCTGATAAGCCTGCTCTACGCTAGGTCCACTTGCCGGCTGATAGCCTGGGCCACCATGCTCACCACCCTGCTGTCTCGAATGTTGATAGAAACGTTGCTGGGCCTGAACCATTTTAATCAACTGATCGATCATAAAGGCGGGGAAGCCAAGGGACTTGCCGACTTCATGCAACACGGTTCTTTCCTGCTGATGCACAATGCCATCGGCCATCGCCATGCTGATCTGTACTTCCATGAACATCTGCATCAAATTGCGACGTCTATGACATTCACGTTTAAACTGCTCAAGCACGCCATGCAGATCGAAATCTCGTTCTTTACCCTGGCTAAATAAATCAATCGCCAGTTTACGGGCCGTTTGATCGAGACCCATACGGCGCATGACCTCTTCAGCATGACGTATTTCATTTTCGGTAACGCGACCATCGGCTTTGGCTATATGGCCCATCACTGAAAATGTCGCGGTAAAAAATGTAGCCTGCACACGCTCCTGCGAACCTGGCTCTAAGCCATCATCATTTTTCTTATCAATTTGATGGCCTACAACACCACCCAGAATGGCACCAATCGGCCCCCCGAGGGAAAACCCAATGACGCCACCTAAAACTTTTCCAAACCAGCTCATGTTTATTTATCGTTCTCTAAATTTAGTTTATAAGTCAAATTCAATGGTTTTCACTTTTCGCTGAAAACTTTCGTTCAATTTTTTTAGACGCTCCGGTGTACCGATATCGTGCCAGTGACCTTCATACAAATCATAGGTTACTTCCTCTTTCTCCATTAGTTCTCGTAACAATGGTCCTAATGGGATGGCTTCATCCTGTGGTAATTCTTTAAAGATATGCGGGTGGTAGACACCAATTCCTGAGAAGGTCAGTTTAGGCTCCCCTTCGGACTTAACCTTACCACCTTCTGTCACACAGAAGTCGCCTTCTGGATGATGCTCAGGATTCGGCACTAATACGATATGGGCACTGTTTTCTGGGGCCTTTGCTATTCTGGTGTAGTCCATATCAGTCCAGACATCGCCATTAATAACCATAAAAGGTTGGTCTTCGAAAAAATCCAGAGCTTTGCGGATACCACCAGCGGTTTCCAACGCTTGTTCTTCAGGAGAAAAAGTCAGATTGACGCCCCAGTAGGCACCATCGCCAAGATACTCAGGAATAAGCTCACCGAGCCATGAGGTATTGATGATTATGTCGCGTATTCCGGCTTCTTTGAGCGCCTCAATATGCCATTCAATCAATGCCTTCCCATTCACTTTCAACAAAGGTTTAGGACGCTCATCGGTCAGTGGACGCATTCTCTCGCCACGTCCTGCGGCCAGAATCATGGCTTTCATATACCCACTCCCAACGCATCTTCTTCAATGCGTTTGCGATAAAGCGGCATAATAGTTTCCGATAACCATTGATGGAAATTGGCCATTTGAGGATAGTTTTCAGCTTGCTGAAGTATATAGTTGAGGGTTAAGGGGATATCTTTCAAGTAACCCGACTTGCCGTCCCGGAAATTCAATCGAGAAAAGATTCCGGCTACCTTGATGTGACGTTGCAGGCCCATCCAGTCAAACCATTGCATAAAAGTCTGCTTTTCCAGTGATAGCGGTGATTGCTCAATAAAATATTCGACCCACTCCAGAACCTTGTCCTTCGGCCACTGAATATAGCAGTCACGCAGTAAAGAAAGTAAATCATAAGTTACTGGGCCGTAAACGGCATCCTGAAAATCAATAATTCCGGGTGGCTGGCCTTCGACGTACATAATATTGCGTGAATGATAGTCGCGATGCACAAAAACCTGTGGCTGCTCTAGTGCGCTTTTCGTCAGTTTGGCAAACGTATCATCGAGTAGTTTATGCTCCTGCTCTGACAATCGGTAATTAAGATAGCGCCCCAGGAACCATTCTCGAAACAGCTCCATCTCAGTATTCAACAAGGCACTGTCATAAGCGGGTAGCGAGTCTGCGTCGTCTATGCTCTGCATGCTAATCAAACTATCAATCGCATCTTTGTAAAGAACATCAGCGCTCAATGCTGAACCAGTAGGATTTTGCAAAAGGGGTAAATATAGCTGGTCACCAAGATCGGAAAGCAGCATAAAGCCATCGCCCAAGTCATAATCAATGACCTCTGGTGCATTGACCACTTTGAGCATGTTTGCCACTTTTATGAATTGCTCTGAATTTTCGTGTTCAGGCGGGGCGTCAACGCAAATCCAGCTGGCATCATCACTTTGCCAGCGAAAATAGCGACGAAAACTGGCATCACCCGACACCATGCTCCATTGCAATGGTCCAACATGAGGATTTAAATGACGAATTTTGGCGTAGGCCCAGAGTTTAAGTGCTTCTTGTCGGCTATCTTTTTCCATTATACGTTTTCATTTATGCAAATAAGCGTTTATCATTGTGCCATTCTATCACTTGGTCACTTTCCGCGCTCTGATACCTAGGAAACAAAGCGATGGTGGCGCGTAGCGGAAGGTAAAATAACGGATACATGGTAAGCAAGAAAACTCCTTGGGTACACCCTTTTTTAGCGACAGGCTTCCTATTTGCCGCATCTAGCATGCCGGCAATTGTTTCTGCAGCTGAAAATCAGTCAAGCACCCCCGAAGCAACTCCGTCTACATCAATTACCGAGTCACAGAACGAATCGAACGAGAATAACGACTCTGTCAGTAAAGACGTTGGCTTTAAGTTTCCGGAGTTTTACACCTGCCCTAGCCAGCCGATGGAGCCTATTCGCTATCAGGCAATTCAAAGTAAAGAAAAAGGACCAATCAGAGTTTATTCCGATCAGGCTATACGCGAAGGTGATACAGCCCATTTGACCGGTAATGTAGTGGTTTCTCAGGATGGCCAGCAGCTGACAGCTAATAGCCTGACGGCCGATAACCTGACTCAAAGCTATAAAGCTGAAGGCGACTTGCTATTTACCAATCAGAATTTTGTGGTGGGTGCAGACTATCTGACTTACCAGGCAGCAGAGGGCAGTACCGAAATCAGTAACACACGGTTTCACCTCTACAGTAATAATGGTAATGGTTCAGCGGAGACCATCACCATTGATAACAATCAACTGCTGACCCTATCTAATTCAGAATTTTCGACCTGCCCGACCAATCAACGCAGCTGGGCCTTTGAGTCCGATGAAATTGTGATTGATCGAGAAAGCGGCTGGGGGAAGGCCTACAATAGCGTTGTAAAAGTCGCCGATGTGCCAGTCTTCTGGTTGCCTTATATTACTTTCCCAATTGATGACCGTCGCAAAAGCGGCATTCTTCCACCCTCCTTCAGCAACTCAGATCGCAATGGACGTGACGTCAGTGTGCCTTATTACTTTAATCTGGCCCCAAATTATGACCTGACCCTCACTCCTCGCTACATGACGTCGCGCGGTTCCATGCTGGGCACAGAATTTCGTTATTTAACTGAAGCCAGCAAAGGTGAACTGTTTTTTGAAGCTCTCCCCAATGACAAAGATCCAGATGCACTGGGTGACAAACGCTGGCAGTATGATGTTAAGCATTTGACGGATATTGGTGACGACTGGACGACCGGCATTAACGCACGCAAGGTCAGTGATGATGGCTATTATCAGGACTTTGGTGGCAGTCTTGAAAACAGCAATCAGGATATTCTGTCGCAAAATCTCTATATTCAGCACCGTAGCAAAGACTGGTTCTTCCGAACCGAGTACAAAGACTGGCAACTGCTGAATAGCCCGGTAGAACGTTATACCATTGCACCTCGGATGCAGATGACACGTTTTTTCGAGCCGGATGAAAATGGCTTTCATGCCAATATCCAAACTGAGCTGACCCGTTTCGACAAAGATAACGCCGTTACGGCCAATCGTTATCATCTGGAACCCAACATCGGTTGGAGCCATGAAACGCTTTACAGCTTCTTCCGCCCGCAGCTTAAATATTCGGTAACTCATTATCAGCAGGAAGATCTGACTGGCAATGTTGAGCATCTAACACGAACTTTGCCCACAGCATCGCTGGACACAGGCCTTTATTTTGAGCGATTTATAGATGGCGACGACGAGCGTTATACTCATACTCTGGAGCCACGACTCTTTTATCTATACACGCCGTATGAAGAACAGAGTGAGATTGGGATTTATGATACCAGCTTACCAACGTTCAACTTTACACAGCTGTTCAGTAGCAATCGTTTCAGCGGGATTGACCGCATAGGTGACGCCAATCAGCTCAGTGGCGCTCTGACCAGCCGCATACTCGACTCACAGGGCCGTGAAAAAGTCTCCATGTCGCTTGGACGTATTGTTTACCTCGCTGACCGTCAGGTTCAACTGGTTGATACCGTTGGGCGTGAAACAGATAAGCAATCAGGGCTGCTGGCAGAGGTTAACTGGCGATGGACAGACTCTATCGAATTTAAATCGGTTATTGAATGGGATGATCAGACCAATAATACGACGCACGGGCTGGTCAACATGCACTATGAGCCACAACCCAATCATATTATCAATTTGGGCCATCGCTATCGTGAGCGACTCGATAGGAAGCAGGAAGAGGCAGAGCTGGCTTTTGCATGGCCGATCAAAGATAATTGGCGACTTTTAGGCCGTTATAATCAGGATTTAATTGAAAATCGAACCAATGACTCCTTTCTTGGTCTAGAGTATGAGTCATGCTGTTGGGCTGTGCGTTTAGTGGCACGTCGTTATTTGAATATCCAGCTCGACAGTGAAGGGTTTATCTTGCCGGGGCAAGAAGATGAACACAACTCCGGTGTCTTTTTACAGTTTGTCTTAAAAGGGATTGGTAGTCTGCGAGGCAGCACTACAGAGTTTTTAGAAGACAGCATTTACGGTTACGAAGATTTATTAGGCAAATAATCTATGATTTTAAAAAAAGCATTAGTTGGTTTTACTTTATGCCTTGCAGCATTTTCACTTCAGGCAGAAGTTATTGATAAAGTTATTGCGCATGTGGATGAGGACGTCATCCTTCAGAGTGAACTCGATCGCAAAGTGATTCAAGCCAAACAGCAAATCCGTTCTCGTGGTGGTCAATTACCGCCAGAAGATGTGCTTAGAAAGGAATTGCTTGAACAGCTGATTATTCAGAGCCTGCAATATCAGATGGCTCGCCGCTCTGGTATGCAAATCCAGCCTGCAGAATTACAACAGTACGCCAGTCAGGTAGCAAAAAACAGCGGCATGTCACTTGATGAATTCCGTCTAAGCCTTGCCCAACAAGGTATTTCTTACGAATTGTTTCTTGATGATCTACGTAAAGAAATTTTAACTGGTCAGTTACGAGATGCGTTTGTTGCTCGTCGCATTAAAATCAGTGACAAAGAAATTGATTCACTGATTCAATCAATGAATGCCCAGAATCAGGTGGAATATAACCTTGGACATATCCTGATCGCAGTGCCTGAAAACGCAGACGTGCAAACTGAAAGCCAAGCGAAACAAAAAGCATTGTCAGTTATCAAAGAGCTTAAAGCCGGTGCTGATTTTGCTGAGACAGCTAAAGCAGTTTCTAGTAGCCCAGATGCGGCTGAGGGCGGTGATTTTGGCTGGCGCACCGAAAGCACCATGCCAACTTTGTTCGCCAATGTTGTTAGCTTTCTTCGCAAAGGTGAAGTGTCTCAGCCAGTTCGCAGCCCATCGGGTTTCCATATTCTTAAAATCAAGGATAAACGTGGCGAGCAGCAGCACTTGGTTCAGCAAACCAATGCGCGCCATATCCTGATCCGTCCCGATGCAATCACTACTGAAGCTGACGCCAAGCAACAACTTGCCAATATTCGTCAACGTGTGCTTGCTGGAGATGCTGACTTTTCTGAAGAAGCCAAGAAACATTCTGATGACCCAGGTTCTGCCAAGCTAGGCGGTGACCTTGGCTGGAATAATCTGGGCGTCTATGATCCTGTTTTTGAGCAGACCCTGGCGAACCTTGAAGTTAATGAAATCAGTGAACCATTCCAGTCAAGTTTTGGCTGGCATATTGTTCAACTGTTAGGCCGTCGTACCGATGACCAGACCGATGCCATGAAACGTCAACAAGCAATGCGTATTCTGCAACAGCGTAAATTTGGTGAAGAAGTCGAAAACTGGATTCGTGAGTTACGTGACGAAGCTTACGTGAAGAAAATCGTGGAAGAAGACGCTTGATAAAACCTGCAAGAATTCTGATTACGGCAGGTGAGCCTGCCGGAATTGGACCCGAGATTGTTATCAAACTGGCGCAGCTAGAACATAGTGACCAACTTCTTGTTTGTGCCTCTCCTACACTTCTGAAAGAAACCGCACAGCAACTACAGCTTCCTCTGACCTTATCTGAATTTGACCCAGCGCAGGCGCCCTCAGCTCACCAGAAAGCACACCTCTGGGTGGTTCCCGTTGAGCTACAGGCTCCCGCAGTTGCTGGAAGCCTTAATCAGGCCAATTCGGCATACGTGATCAAAACATTAAAAATAGCCCACCAGTTAGCCTCTGAAAACAGGGTTGACGCCATTCTGACGGGCCCTGTACACAAGGGCATTATTAATCAGGCAGGCCTGAGTTTTACCGGGCACACAGAATTTTTTGCCGAAAAGAGTCAGGTCAGTAAAGTGGTCATGATGCTGGCAACCGAAGGACTGAGAGTGGCTCTAGCTACCACTCATTTACCGCTAAAAGCCGTTCCTGATGCCATCACACCACAACTGCTAAACCAGGTAATTCGGATTTTGATACAGGATCTACAAAGCAAGTTTGCTCTTGAACGACCTAAAATTCTGGTATGCGGACTCAATCCTCATGCAGGAGAAGATGGTCATCTGGGAAGTGAAGAAATCGAAACCATTATTCCTACCCTCGAGCGATTGAGAGCAGAGGTTAATGCAGAATTGATTGGCCCTGTGCCGGCCGATACTGCATTCCAGCCCAAATTTCTGCAACAGGTCGATACAGTCCTTGCGATGTACCACGATCAGGGGCTACCAACCCTAAAATATAAAGGCTTTGGTAAGGCTATCAATTTAACCCTTGGACTACCCTACATTCGCACATCGGTTGATCATGGCACCGGATTGGATATCGCCGGTAAGAACCTTGCTGATATCGGTAGCATGCAATATGCGCTACAATTCACCCAACAATTGATTCGTAACAGTAAATCGAACTAACCACATAAGTTACTAGCTCATGTCAAAATCTCGTATGGTCCAGGGTCATCAGGCCCGTAAACGCTTCGGTCAGAATTTCTTATCCGATAACCACTATATTCAACGTATTGTAGAGTCGGTTGCTGCCCAGGCAGATGACCGTCTGGTTGAAATTGGCCCGGGACTTGGAGCAATAACAGAGCACTTGGTGAATAAGGTTGCAGAGCTACACGTGGTAGAGCTGGATAGAGATCTCATTCCACGCCTGGAACAGAAATTTGCAGGCCGAGATAACTTCACTATCCACCATAGTGATGCCCTTAAGTTCGACTTCGGTAAGCTGGCGGGTAATGAACAGATCAGAGTTGTCGGTAACTTACCCTACAATATTTCGACCCCACTGATATTTCATCTGCTCAACCAGCGTCAAAGTATCAAAGACATGTACTTCATGCTGCAGAAGGAAGTGGTCGAGAGAATCTGTGCTCAACCGGGAACCAGCGCATATGGTCGTCTAAGTGTTATGACTCAATATTATTGCCAGGCAGACATGCTGTTTTTAGTCCCTCCCGGTGCTTTCCAGCCACCCCCAAAAGTTGAATCGGCAATTGTTCGCCTGCAGCCCTACAAGACACTTCCCAATCCAGTTAAGGATCAGAAGCTGCTGAATCAGATTGTGACGGCCGCATTTGGGCAGCGCCGTAAAACCTTACGTAACAGCCTGAAAAACTTCATTGATGAAGCAGGTCTGGAACAACTTGGTATTAAGCCTACCGAGCGAGCAGAGCAGCTATCATTGGCCCAGTTTGTTGATATCTGTCGAAAAGTTGAAGAAAATCAAGCGGATTAAGTGCTTGTTTGACCAACGATTTTGCCCCTTTACACTACTGGCTTCTTTAATTATCATGGAATTTCATGGAAATCACTCAAGGATATGGGTATGAAATCTAACACAGTATCGTATATGGAAGATGCACGTCGTTTTTGCCGCGTAACAGTTCACCTGCCTGTCGCAGTTCGTCAGCATGACTCGCAAGTGTTTTTAACCGAAAGCCTCGATATTTCAGAGGGCGGTGTATTAATCAAGAATAACCTTGGCGACAGAGTCAATTCAGGCGATGTAGTGAAAGTTCATATCGAAGGTATTCTTGGCGAAGATGAAAGCAAAATGATTTTGCATGCGATGCGCGTCGTACGTGTCGATGATGAAAAAATTGCCTTGGAATTTGTTTAATATCATCGCTTACTTAATCCCTTAAAGTACCTCTCCTCCCTGCTTCAATGCTAGCTTCTTGCTGACCGATGCTTTTTTTTTAAATCGGTACGGGCTATCATGCTCACATTAACCACAATCCCCCTGTAAAACCTCAATGCAAGATTATCAAAAACAATTTATTGAGCTGGCGCTTAGCAAGAATGTTCTTAAATTTGGTGAGTTCACTCTGAAAAGTGGTCGTAAAAGCCCCTATTTCTTTAACACCGGTTTATTTGACAGCGGCTATGACCTTGCCCAGCTAGGACGCTGCTACGCTCAAACCATCGTTGAAAATAAGATCGCATTTGATCTGCTATTTGGCCCTGCTTATAAAGGTATTCCGCTAGTCAGCAGCGCATCGGTAGCTCTATCCGAACACCATAATATCAACACGCCATACAGCTTTAACCGTAAAGAAAAGAAAGACCATGGTGAAGGTGGTAACATCGTAGGTAGCGCCTTGCATGGCAAGGTGTTGATTATTGATGATGTCATATCAGCTGGGACAGCTATTCGTGAATCAATTGATATCATAAAAAATAACGGTGCTGAGCCCTGTGGCGTTCTAATAGCACTGGATAGACAGGAGCGAGGTCAAGGTGAACTCTCAGCGGTCCAGGAGGTAGAGAGGGATTATGGCATCCCGGTTTACTCAATCATTAAGCTTGATGATCTGGTCAACTATCTGCAACAAAACACAGAATTTGGCGACTTCTATGATAAAGTGCTGGAATACCGTCAAACATACGGTGTTTCGTCTTAATTGTTCAATTATTGGAGCTATATGAAAAAATCACTGCTTCTTGTTCTCTCACTATTGCTTGTTAGCCAAGCCGCGTTTGGCAAAAACTTTTATCGTTATAAAGATAGCGATGGACGACTTATAGTCAAAGATTACTTGCCGGATGAGGCTGTTATTGCAGGCTACGAAGTTATTAATGAACAGGGACGTATTTTAGAAGTTGTTCCTCCCGAAATGACGACTGAAGAAAAAGAAGCGGCTCGTATCAAGGAAGAGCAACTTGAAGCACAGCGGAAAAAGCAAATGGAAGAAAGACGCCGCGATATTCTGTTAATGCGTCAGTACAAAACTATAGATGATATTAAGCGTACTGAGAAAAATCAGACAGCTGCGCTTCGAGCCAACATTGATCTACTCAATGGACACATCGACAACCTAAACGATAAATTACAGGAGTTACAAAGTCGTGCGGCAAACTTCGAGCGTCAGGGCAAAGCCGTTCCTGCAAACACGCTCAAAGAGATAGATGCGACAAAGTCACAAATTCAGACCAATAATGCCTCAATATCTCGCTACGAAGAAAAGATAAAAAGTATTGAACAACAGTTCCAGAGCGACCTGATTCGATTTAAAGAGCTTCAGGCACAACAGCTAATAGAGCGCAATCGTAGTGGTGGAGATGCAACCAACCTTGGTGCCGTCTATAGCTGTCCTGATCGAGTGTCATGTGACAAGGCATGGAAATTCACCCAGATATTTGCCCATGAAAATGCCTCAAATAAACTGGAAATTGTTACCGATACCCTAATCGTGACAGGCAAGGCACAGTCAGAAAATCAAATTTCATTATCAATTACACGCATACCAGGCGAGAGTGAAAGTATGCAAATCGTCATGGAAGTGAGCTGTCATAGCTCTGAAGCGGGTGAAAAGTTGTGTGCCAGTCAGGAAGTCACAAACCTCAAAAACAAGTTTGTAGACTACCTGACCGAAAGAGAATCTCTTTAACAGTTTCTTACCTAGTTTAAAGACACCATATTGCTGAGCAGGGGCCACTGCTGGTCCCAGCTTGCTAATGGCGATTGCAGAAAATCTGTGCGTACATACTGCTGAATACGCCCTTCAACAACAGCCATCAATAAATTGGCACGGCTGGCTACGTCAGGATTAAATTTGCCGCTCACTGCTACCTCATGCTGTCTGAGCTGTTGCTTCAACTGAGTTTCGATACGATTAAACAACTGGCTAATGCGGCCTCTTAAACGCTCGTTTTCACCAGCCAATGCCTCTCCAGTTAACAAGCGACAAATCCCAGGGTTTCGGCTGGCAAAAGTTAAAACCAGTGTCATAATCTGAAAGCACTGCTCTTTGATATCTGCCTGTTCCTTCGCGATACGATTGATACGTGAGAACAAGGCCTCTTCAGTAAATTCAATCAGTCCCTCAAACATCCGCGCCTTGCTTGGAAAGTGCCTATATAAGGCAGCTTCAGAAACACCAACTTCCTGTGCCAACTTTGCGGTCGTAATTCGCTCCCCAGGACCTTTTTCCAACATTAAGGCCAAAGCTTGCAAGATTTCTTCTTTGCGCTTTGTATTCTTTTTGGTTGTCATAATACTCTCTATTTTCCAACTTATTTTTTAATTTAAAAATTTACTTTTAACTTAGGTGCTATTGCCAATAACTGCTCCCTCAGCAGTGTCTTGACTTGCTCCAATGCTTCACTTGAATCGGCCTCGAACTTAATCACAATACTTGGCGTGGTATTTGAAGCTCGTGCCAGTAGCCAACGATCCGGGTACTCTACTCTGATACCGTCAATTGTTGAAACCTTGCCGTCACCAAACTGGCCTTTCTTGATTAGTACCTCAATCAATTTGAATTTGATTTTATCTGCAACAGGTACATTAATTTCTTCGGTTTCCAGACTTTGAGGTAGTTGTTCAAAGATTTCGGCCAAGGGGCGTGGGTCCTTACCCAATATCTCTAATAATCGAGCCGCAGCATACAGCGCATCATCAAAACCATACCAGCGCTCTTTGAAATAAATATGACCACTGCCCTCACCACCCAGTTGGGCACCAGTTTCCTGCATTTTAGCCTTCATTAATGAATGGCCGGTTTTCCAGATAATTGGGTGACCACCATGCTTTTTAATCATGTCTGGCAAATGACGGGTACACTTAACGTCATACACGATTTCAGCGCCATTCTTGCGCGATAGAACATCCATTGCCAGCAACATCATCAACCGATCTGTCCAGATAACATTGCCCTGATTATCAATCACACCAAGTCGGTCACCGTCGCCATCGAAAGCCAAACCAAGATCCGCCTTCTCCTGCAAAACCATTGCAATCACATCCTGCAAATTTTTTGCATGGTTTGGATCGGGATGATGATTCGGGAAATTACCATCGATTTTGGTATGTAAGCCAATAACATCGCAGCCCAAAGCCTGAAACAGACGAGGAGCTATATTTCCTGTCACTCCATTACCGCTATCTATAACAATTTTTAGTGGTTTATCCACTTTGATATTAGAGGCTACTTCTTCAAGATATTGTTGCTCTATTTGATAATCCGTTATCTGACCATGGCCACTCAGGAAGTCCTGCTCGCGGATTCGTTTATAGAGCGTCTTTACATCTTTGCCATGAATGGTTTCGCCAGCTAACACAATTTTCAAACCATTATGATTAGTTGGATTATGGCTTCCAGTTACCATTACCCCAGAGTGAGTGTCCAGCTTATGAGTCGCAAAATACAGCAGTGGGGTAGGAACCATGCCTAAATCAATAACATCTCGTCCACTGTCCACCAGCCCCTGTTTGAGCGCCTCATGCAGCTCTGGACTGGAAATCCGACCATCTCTGGCGACCACAACTTTCTGTTCACCTCTACCATAAGCTTCGCTACCGATTGCCAAGCCGAGGGCATAAACAACGCCAGCATCAAAATCCTTATCCACCCGCCCGCGCACATCATACTCCCGGAATATATCGGCGCTGATTGAATGGCTGATGTTTTCAAGATCGAATTGACCAGAGATTGGTATTGTCTTTGTAGCAGGTACACTTGATTCATTGTCTTCGCTAGCATCGTCTTCAACCTGCAGACCACTTTCTTCAATCTCTTCAGCACTTTGGGATGGCGCAACAGGCTCCTTTAATCCAGCGACTCTACGATAGCTAGAAGCCATATCATTAAAAAACTTGAGGCTAAAGTGATTAGGCATGTGCTGGTCATTGATGCCTTGAATAAACTCACGGGCATCTTTATTTAATAATCGCTGCAAACTAATCATTGGCATCAAGGCAGCAATTAAAAGTGCAATCACAGCTCCCAGCATCAATAAAATGGGTAGCAAACCAGCGGTCGCCAAAAAGTTACCAGTACCTTGCCAGAATGCAACCGTCCAGTTTGCTCCAAATGCAGGAGATACAACCAACGGTTGGCCTGTTCCAGGATTGGTTCCTGCGGAAGCAATTGTGTGATTTGATTCAGCAAAGCTTTGGCGAAGCTCAAAGTAGGTGCCAGGATCTGCTCCACCCATAAGGCCTGCCATCTGACTGGGTTGAACGGTTGCCATTAATGCACGCTGATCATTCAGCTTATGTACAAAAGCAACATAATCAGCCTGCCCTTTATTCAATATCAGCTCTGGAGGAACCGCCTCCCCTGCCAATGCTTTCCTGAGCAAGTCAACAACCACATGAGTTATGACTGGTCTATTATCCAGGTTGACCTGTAAATCCTCAGGCGAAAAAAACTGCACTTGGTCGATCTGTGGAGTAGATGATTTGATATCACGAACCAGTTGAGCTTCGTCCGATTGCCCACCTGTTTGAACCGCAACGGAAATGGTCTTCTGGATTTGATTGATTTTTTGTTCTATGAGATCGGCACGCTCTTCAATCTGCGAACCAATTAATTGTTTGGCCTGAGTTTCCAGCGGTTGCTGGATTCCCAAATAGTAGAGCACTGCGCCAACCACGCATAACAAAGCCAAGCCTATGATTAGTGGTAGTAAAAAAAAGCTAACCAGACTTTTACCTTTCCCCATGCATCCCCCTTTAAGATCCTTCGTGGTCTATTTATTTGCACTGTAAAGCAAACAGCCCTTTGCCAAGTATTCAGGACATTCATCGCCCTGTCATTCAATAAACTATTTGATACCGGGTAAAAAACTCACCAGCTGCTGTGCTATGACTGACTTTAAAGCAGGCCCCAGGTGCTGCACCTGCAACGCTCCATCTTTTTTATAGTAAACACTCACTTCATTATTGTCACTTGAAAAACCAATGTCTTTTCGACTGACATCATTGGCGCAAATGACATTAATTCCTTTTTTATTCATTTTTGCTTCAGCATATTCTTCGATATTGTTGGTTTCTGCAGCGAAACCGACGCAAAATGCAGTATTTTGCTCCGCAGCCCACTTCAAAATATCCGGGTTCTGAGTTAATTCAATGGTCAGCCCATCGTCAGATTGCTTTTTAAGTTTCTGCTGCGCAGTCACTTTAGGACGGTAATCTGACACTGCAGCGCAAGCAACGAAAGTATCAACACCCTTAAACTGGCTCTGTACAGCCTCAAACATCTGTTGCGCAGTCTGCACATCAATACGCTTTATTGCATTACTTGTAATAAGATTGACTGGTCCTGTAACCAGAGTCACCTCAGCACCAGCCCTGGCAGCGGCTTCGGCAATGGCAAAACCCATTTTGCCAGAGCTACGATTAGCCAGATAACGCACCGGGTCGATCGGCTCGACAGTGGGCCCAGCAGTAATTAGCCAGCGTTGGCCATTCAATGGTTTATCATTGAAATGATCATCAATTCGGTTTAATAAATCCGAAGGTTCCAGCATGCGGCCTGGACCCACATCTCCACAGGCCTGGTCACCTGCTTCAGGCCCCCAGATATCAATCCCTTTTTGCATAAGCTGCTGCACATTCTGCTGAGTTGCCGGATTCGCCCACATCTGCTGATTCATGGCAGGAGCAACGGCAATCGGACTGGCCGTTGCAAGACACAAGGTGGTCAGCAGATCATCGGCCATACCCGCATTTAAACGAGCCATAAAATCCGCCGAAGCAGGCGCTATCACCACAAAATCTGACCACCGAGCCAGTTCAATGTGCCCCATCGCAGCTTCAGCATTGGGGTCAAGCAGGTCATGGTGTACCGGGTTGCCGCTTAGCGCCTGTAATGTCAGTGGCGTAATAAATGCTTGCGCCCCTTTAGTCATGACAACTCTGACTTCGGCACCTGCTTTTTTCAGATTACGACATAGCTCCGCACTCTTGTACGCAGCGATACCACCTGTAATACCCAGAAGGACTTTTTTACCTTGCAACTTCATGCTAACCGGTTGATTTAACTTAACTTATAATATTTGGCACAGTTTACGCCTTTACGCACAAAATTTATAGCGAAAATCCTAATTACACCTCTACACCAGGCTTTTAAGATTCCTGACTCAAGTTGAATAAAACAGGGAAGAACATGAAGATAATGGAATGGCCACAGGACGAACGGCCAAGGGAGAGACTTCTGCGCCAGGGACCGCAAAGCCTATCCGACGCAGAACTGCTAGCTATTTTTCTACGCACCGGAACTCAGGGCCTTAATGCTGTTGATCTGGCCCGTCATTTACTTGGAGAATTCGGCAGCTTGCGCGCATTGCTCGAAGCTGACCTTAAAAAGTTCACCAGCCACCTTGGCTTGGGCAGTGCTAAATATTGCCAATTACAGGCTTGCCTCGAGCTATCTAAACGCTATTTGCAGGAAAACCTGCAACACAGCCAATCATTTACCAACCCCAATGACGTCAAACTCTACCTGAAAAGCCTGCTGGGCCACCATAAGCGGGAACAGTTTGTGGTTCTGTTCCTCAATAATCAACATCAGTTATTGGCTTCAGAAACCCTGTTTCAGGGAACAATTAACAGCTCTGAAGTGCATCCTAGAGTGGTTGTAGAGAAAGCTCTGACCTACCATTCTGCGGCCGTTATCCTTGCCCATAATCATCCCAGTGGTTCGCTTGAGCCTAGTCCCTCAGATCGCCATATTACCGATAAAATTCAAGAAGCACTGGGCTTACTGGATATCCGAACTTTGGACCATATCATAGTTGCACAGGGAGGCAGCTATTCCTTTGCCGAGCATGGGCTACTATAATGTCATCTGGCTGATACTCGGCCCTAAATGACCAGCGAACACCCAAATTTAACAAATTAAGCCAGAAACAGGTCATTTGCTATGAGTTTTGTTGTCAAGCTGGCTGCTTTCTGGTATAAAGTGCGCCCAATTTGAAGAGCTGCGATGTTCCAATTACCAACATCGTGCCCTTAAACCGTTTTTTTGAGTTATTTTTTTGGAGGCTATCCATGGCTAAGGTTTGTCAGGTAACAGGTAAGCGTCCTGTGACCGGTAACAATGTGTCACACGCGAAGAACAGAACCAAGCGTCGCTTCTTACCTAATCTACATTCTCACCGTTTCTGGGTTGAGAGCGAGAAGCGTTTCGTTAAATTACGTGTATCTGCAAAAGGTATGCGCGTTATCGATAAAAAAGGTATCGATACTGTGCTAGCTGAATTGCGTGCTCGTGGCGAAAAAGTATAAGGAGCGATAGAGATGCGCGATAAAATCCGTTTAGTATCAAGTGCCGGTACTGGTCACTTCTACACTACAGACAAAAACAAGAAAAACATGCCAGGCAAAATGGAAATCAAAAAATTTGATCCAACCATTCGCAAGCATGTTATCTACAAAGAAGCTAAAATTAAGTAATCTAGCTTAACCTTCTTTTCTATAGTTATTACAAGATAACTACTGAAAAGAAACGGTTGCTCACTTTAAGTTTTCTGCCTCCAAGAAAACGCTTCTATGTAAACAAAAGCCCAGTTAACTCTGGGCTTTTTGCGTTGTAATCGATAATATTAGCCATCCTGTTATTATCGATATCTTTCTAGTTACATGCCTGAATTACCTGAAGTAGAAACCACTAAAAATGGCCTCGCGCCCCATATCGTTGGTAAACGCATTACCGCGGTGAACATCTATCAGCCACAGCTACGCTGGCCAATAGCAGAGGAAGCAAAAGCACTGGTAGGGGTGACATCAGGCGAGATTCGTCGACGTGCTAAATATATGCTCTGGGAATTCCCTACCGGTAATTTGATCATGCATCTAGGCATGTCCGGCACCATGCGCGTCGTCAGCGCTCAGGCCAGTTTAAAAAAGCATGATCACTTCGAAGTGGTGTTTGATGATAACAGCGCATTGCGTTTCAATGACCCACGACGCTTCGGCGCCATCTTGTGGCAACCCTCAGGCGAAACACTAAGCGTTTTGAGTCAGCTGGGCCCGGAGCCACTGAGTGATGACTTTGACGGAAAGTATCTGCACACAGCTCTATCCAAACGCAAGGGTGCCATTAAAAACGCAATAATGGACAACAAAGTCGTTGTAGGCGTTGGCAATATCTATGCCAGCGAATCACTATTTATGAGCGGCATACATCCCAAGCGGGCTGCTAACAAAGTCAGCCTGGCTCGCTGCAACCTGTTGGCAGGCTTTATCAAGGCCGTACTGGAAAAGGCTATTAGTGAAGGTGGCACAACCCTGAAGGACTTTACCCAGACAGATGGTTCTCCGGGGTATTTTGCACAGCAACTCAATGTTTATGGGAGAGCCGATTTACCTTGCAACCAGTGTGGCGCCCTGATTAAGAAACAAGTAATTGGTCAACGTTCGAGTTTTTATTGCCCCAAATGCCAGCGATAGTTATTTCTTCAAGCTAGCTTCTGACTGTTAGTTCTGCTATGTTGAAACTGCCGCCTTCAAATAGACGTCCAGAAGGCTTGGCGATAACTTAGATAATAAGGAGCTAGCCATGTTAAAGCATTCAAAAGCTAAAACCGCGCAAGACGCTGCAGCAGAGGCGAAAGTCGATATGACTTCTTTATTGGACATTGTCTTCATCATGCTGCTCTTCTTCATAGTCACCACCAGTTTTATCAATACTCAGACCATCGATGTCACTAAAGCAACCAATCAATGTCAGGGTAACTGTGAGCAGGACAGTCAACCCATACTGGTCAGCATTAATGAGGATAGCCAGGTGATTTTTGATAATAGAATCATTGACATAGAAGCTGTTCGCGCCAATATCGAAGGACAACTGGTCAACTCACCAGACGCTTCGTTACTTGTTCGAGTGAATGACATGGCACTGCATGAGACCCTTATCGGTACTCTGGACCAGGCAAAACAAGCCGGTATTCAAAAGGTAAGCGTTGCCCGCTGGTAATCAATATAACCTGATCGGAATTTGCTAAATTTACACTAGACATTTAGCTCTGGATCACATTTAATGTGCCAGCTATACTAACTTAATTGGTGAAATTGTCGCCCAGATGTAACTTTGTTGGCCACTTCTGGATTAACCAGTACCGCCAAACAAAAGGCAGAGCGATAGGATTAGAGAAATATGCGTAGAAAAAATAGAGAAGATGATGAAACCTCCATTGATATGACACCGATGCTGGACATCGTGTTTATCATGTTGATTTTCTTCATCGTAACAACCTCATTCGTTAAAGAGTCAGCAGTTGATTTGGCGCGTCCTACGACCAACCAGGACACCACGCCACCGGAAAATCCTCCACCGTTGATTGTTGTATCAATTGATGAGTCGAGCAACGTCATTATCAATGACCGTACTGTTGATAAAGAAGCGATTCGTGCAAATATTGAAACTCAGCTAGCCGTTGACCCACGCTCACCGGTTCTAGTTCGTGTGCATGAAGATGCTTATAACGAAGTACTGATTGCTGCGGTTGATCAGGCCAAGGAAGCCGGCGTTGAGAAAGTCAACGTAGCTAAATGGATTGTTGGCAAATAACAATCGAACACAGCTATTGAGAAAAGGCGGCTTTGGCCGCCTTTATCTTATCTGGACTATTAATTCTTTGATTAAGAACGTTACCCATTCATGATGAACTTACTCATAATATTAGCTATTGCGCTTGGATTAGGCTTCTGGCTCTACAATAGTCGCATCAGCGAACAGGCGCACAAAACAGCTCTCAAAGCTTGCCAAGATGCCTATGTTCAGAATCTGGATGGGTATGTTGCCTTAAAAAAAGTCTATTTTGACAAAGGTCCGGACGGCAAATGGCGCTTTCTAAGAAGATACCAATTTGAATTTGCCACCGATGGTGCCAAACGCTATGTAGGGCATGTCATCATGCAGGGGCGCTGGCCCATCATTGTTGAAATGGAGTCTCCGCAGGAGCCCGTTTAATTACGACTTGTTGAACTACTTATCTTTAAGCAACAATCCTAAGCCACAATTTCAATATCAGCATTCTCAGGCTCAATCTGTACCACATGGATTGGCACTAGCCCATAACGCGCTCGCGCTCTGTCGCAGCCAGGATTGACCCCATCAAAGTTAATATCAAAGTCGCGACAAGGGCTTGGTCTATCATTATAGATACTACAGGTTGCATCCTGACCGACAGTACCCTTTAGTGCAACGCAACGAGGCTCTGTTCCTTGAGTTCCAGACATGCAGACTCTCTGCGGACTTATTTTCTCAGTTAACTCAGCAGGAACCTGGCCATAAGGAGCCAGAGTGGTTTCACCCCAGTAAAAGGATACACGATATGTTGCGCAGCATGCACCACAGATAACACAAGGATTAGGATTAGGATTAGGATTAGGATTCGTGCTCATCGCTCAACAGGACGCCAAACAGTCACACAACAAAGGAGCGGATATTTTAATTGAGCAGAAAGAAACTTGTCTACAACTCTTTAACTCAGGTCCTAATATCAGGCCCCAATATAGCCAACTAAGAAGCTATGCTGACAGAGCCATCGACCACAGGCCTATGCAGAGCTTTTTGAGCAGCCTTATACGCTTTCTGGTATGCAACCTGACCTACATCAAGTTTAAACGGTCCTGAACGAGGTAGGTCATGGATAACCAGGCTGGTTAAGTTAGTACGCCTTGGGATTTGTATGGCTGATGAGTTTTTGCGCCGCCAGGGGGATTTAGAGGCTATATGATGATAAAAAATTCGTTCACCGGGCTCAGTTGCATCTAAAGCCGGTCTATCTTTAATACCACCATCTAGAAGGCGATGATTATCAATCGTTACTGGCTGAAACATCACTGGGATGGCGCACGATGCGTAAATAGCAGAAACCAGATCTCCTTTATCCAGAATAATAGTTTCCTTGCTATCAATCGAGTAAGCAGACAAACACAGTTCTGTACGACAGTCAGAGAAGTTTTTGACTATTAAGGAGTCAGCTAGTAGCTGACGAAACTTATCACCTTTCAGTAAGCCCCTACCAAAACCGGGATCCCAGAAATCTTGTCTTTTAAGACTAAACAGCAACTCCTTGATATCCTTCGAACTCATACCTCCAGCCCAGCAGCCGGCAATGAGTGCTCCTGCGCTGGAACCGGTTAGCTTCCGAGGTAATATATTGGATTCTTCCAACGCCCTCAGGACTCCGGCATGAGCAAAAAAACCAAAAAAACCTGATGACAAGGTTAAGGTAAAGGACTCTTCAGCAAGCCACTCTTTAAGTAAGGGTCTAGACATGGGGTGGACGGGGTAAAAAAGGCGACTATCGTCGCCTTGAATCAGTCTGAGTATAAGTCTTAGCCGACAAATTTATTACCGGTAAGATTTTCATACTTGATGATCAACTCTTCTTGTGTCTCAGGGTGATCCTCATCTAATGGGATACAGTCGACCGGACACACCTGCTGACATTGCGGCTCATCATAATGCCCTACACACTCGGTACATTTATTAGGGTCGATTTCATAAATCTCTTCCCCCTGATAAATGGCCTCGTTGGGACATTCGGGCTCACAAACATCACAGTTAATACATTCGTCAGTAATTTTTAATGCCATAAGGATCGTTAATCTCTATTACGCAAATCGCAGTAGTATTATCGCTTATATAACGTTCAAGTTCGAGTATTCAAGCCAGATTATTTTTAATGACTGTCAGCTCCATTCAGGACTGAAACTTATCAAACAGCGCCTGCTTAACACGCTCATCCACAAATGCTGATATATCGCCACCCAATGATGCCACTTCGCGGACCAGGGATGAGGAAATGTAAGAGTATTTTTCCGATGGCGTTAAGAAGATTGACTCCAAGTCAGGGTCAAGATGGCGGTTCATATTTGCGAGTTGGAACTCAAACTCAAAGTCGGAAACCGCTCGAATCCCACGCAGGACGGCTATCGCATTGTTTTCCTTTGCAAAATTAGCCAACAGTCCACGGAAGCCTAAGACCTCAACCTGCGGATTATCCGCGAAGATCATACGCACCATATCCACGCGCTCATCAAGACTAAATAACGGCTTTTTGGCAGGGCTATGGGCAATAGCAATTACCACCTTATCGAATAAGCGACATGCACGATCCACCAAGTCCATGTGCCCTTTGGTAATAGGATCGAAAGTTCCTGGGTATAAAACGGTTTTCTTCATGATATCGATTACTAATCAAAAGGCCATCTTACTGAAAAGTACTATTAAATCCTAGAGCCTGCCACCAACTCGCTAGCGAGCTTAGCAACTAAACCATAAATAGATAGCTGAGGGTTTGCGCCAATGCTGGTTGGGAAAATCGAACCATCGAAGATATAGAGCCCATCCAGATGACGATATCGACCTGACTCATCAACGACTGATAGTTCCTCATCACCGCCCATGGCACACCCGCCCATTACATGAGCGCTGAAAACCAAAGCTTCCAGTGGCTTCATGGATAACTGTTCGATTGCTGCTTTGGCTTCATTCCAGCTACGATAGGGCGTTGCGTAAAGATGAATGGGTAGCACCTGCTTTGCACCTGCTGCAAACTGCATTTCAGCCATTGCCAGTAATGCCTTTTTTGCTCCTTTCCAGAAATAGTCATTTAACTCATACTTCACTTTTGGAAAGCCATAGTCATCCAGTACCACCTCACCACCTACACTTTGTTCACTAAACCCATCTCGAAGCAAAGCGATTGAACCCTGTATATTTGGAAACTGTTGCATCAGAGCAAAGTGCTCTTGTCCAAAGCTGGTCAACACTGTCGATGTTAGTAGCGGATGAAGTGGAGCAGCTTCAATTTTAAAGCCCATTTCATTATCATCAGGCCATAAGAAATGATCGCTATAGATACTTTGCGGTGCTCCGGCGTATCCATTCACAGCCTCAGGCATTACCGCAGCGCTGATGACGGTGGGATGTAGGAATGTTCTCTTGCCAATTAGATTGTTTGGATCCGGAACCTTTGAGCGTAACAATACGGCTGGCGAACCAATCGCACCGGCACTCAAAATGACCAAAGGAGCCTTGATAGAAATAGTAGTATCAGTGATAGGCTGACCAAATCCATCCATTGCAATCAACTCACAACCCGTTACGGCCTCATTGCTATATGTTATCCGTTCAACCCGCGCCTTATATATAAGCCTCGCGCCAGCCTTGAGGGCAGTCGGAATTGTAGTGACCAGCATGGATTGTTTAGCGTTGATGGGACAACCCAAACCACAGTAACCAAGATTGGCACAACCTTTTACATTACGGGCGATAGTTGCATGGGACCAGCCAAGCTTTTCAGCGCCATTAGCTATCGTGCGGTTATTTGGGTTGGCTGGTATTTGCCATGGCTCGATATTCAACCGTTGCTCCATCTTGGCGAACCAGGGAGCCAGTGATTCTTTGCTATGCCCTCCAATCTCGAAATGGGTTTGCCAATGCTTTAAGGTCTGCTCAGGTGTTCGGAAACTGGTGGTCCAGTTGACTGTCGTCGAACCACCAACAGCTCGCCCCTGCAAAATATTGATTGCCTTGTCCAGTGTCTTGCGTCCAGCCGACTCCTGATACAATTGCGGGTAAGCCTCTTTTTCTCGCATATTAAAGTCGCGGGCAGTTTTCAAAGGCCCCTCTTCTATCAATAAAACTTTGTAGCCTGCTTCTGCAAAAATTTCGGCACTGACTCCACCACCGGCACCTGTCCCCACAATGACGACATCAGCAGCCAGTGTTTTCTTCTGTAAAGTGGCTGCATCAAAGGTATTAGAAGTCTTCATAAAACGACTCAGGCAAATTCATTTGTGGTGGTCCGGGATAACCAATAGCTTGCCAGCTCATCGGCTCGCCATAAAAAGAGCCTACAATGATTTGATGCAAACCAAGATAGCCAACTCTCAATAATGCGACATAGCTTTCTCGCCAGGCCGTCAGGAATGATTGAAGAGAGTTTATATCAGCCTGATTCCATCGCGTCCAGATACCTGCCACCAAAGCTTTACCTAGCTGAAAACTGAGCAAGCTAAACAGTTGACGTAACTCATCCTGTGTAGATTGAGGAAGCCCACTAATGGCTCCATCAATATTTCTTAAAACCAAGAACCTCGATTCTTCATCATTTTTATCCAGGGCAGGATAAAGATAAGCAGGTATGATGGCCCAAAGTAGAAGCCGCTCATCCATGTTTAAAAAACGATAGGGGTATTCATCAGCTTCGACAGTTTCTACAGACTCAGTTAACGACAGCTGCCAAAGGCTCACCCCAGAAACAATGGCTAGGCTTCCCCATAAAGCGCCTTTTAGAACTTTTCGCCGGGCTGAACTTTCAATTTCGGTTTCATCAGCATCTTTTACCATTATCGACCTCGCATCAGTCGATACAGGAATCTGCTGAGTTTGCCATAAGGTGGATAAATCAATTTGGAGCTGGCAACTCTAGATTGATTAAAAATACTTTTAGCATGGGAGAAAGTTTTAAAGCCTTCTAGACCATGATAATGCCCCATTCCGCTAGGCCCTATTCCGCCGAATGGCAGATTTTCCTGGCTCACATGTAAAATCGTGTCATTGACTGTAACGCCTCCAGAATGAGTCTCAATCATCAGGCGTTTGAAGTGGTCCTTATCATAAGACAAAAGATAAAGCGCCAATGGACGGGGACGGCTATTGATGGACTTTATAACACTATCTATCGAATCAAAAAATATGACTGGTAATGATGGGCCAAAAATCTCCTGCTGCATGATTAGCATTTGGTCTGTAACGCCCATAACCAGATGAGGTGGTTGCTTACGACCGGTTGTTTCCGAATCCTGAAACAGTGGAATCAACTCTGCGCCTTTTTCGTTGGCATCATCCAGTAGTTGTTGATGACGCTCCCACTGTTTGTTATTGATCATTGCTGTGTAATGAGCGCGTTTCCAGTCGGGATAAAATTTCTGGGCAACTGCCTTACAAGTTTTAACAAATGAATCTTTATGGGAGTTATGAACAAAAACGTAATCCGGGGCCAGGCATGTTTGACCTGAATTCAAAAGCTTTCCAAACAGTAATTTTTCAACCGCTTTTTCTATGGGGTAACCCTCATCAATAATAGTCGGTGATTTTCCGCCAAGCTCTAATGTTACAGGGGTTAAATTTTTACTGGCCGATGCCATAACTTTTTTTCCGATATCGGTTGAACCAGTAAAAAGAAGGTGATCGAAAGGAAGCGCAGCAAAATCTGCGGCCACCTCTGCATCACCATTTACAATATTCAGCCAACCGTTATCAACATATTTATCGCACAGCTCAGCAAATAACTGACTAAAGTGGGGGGTGAACTCAGACATCTTTACCATGACCCGATTACCAGCAGCAATGGCAGCTACTATTGGGCCTATGGCTAAGTAAAGAGGATAGTTCCAGGGTACTATTACGCCAACCACCCCTAGCGGTTGATACATAACTTTAGCAGTCGCTGGTTTAAACCAGATACTCACTTTCCGCTTTTCGGGTAGTACCCATGAAGACAAATGTTTACTGGCATGCTGTATGGTTTTTATGGACGGGAATAATTCGGCAATTTGTGTCTCGAATGGTTCGCGATAGGTAAAGTCTTTATTAATCGCTTCAATAATCGCTGACTCACTCTTAAGCAGCATTTTCTTGATTTGCTTTAAGACTTTGCGGCGCTCTTTGACTTCTGGATAGGGCTGCGCAAATGCTTTTTGTTTTAAGTTTTTGAAGACTTGTTCCATTGCCTTGCGTCATCTTATTTATCGAGGATTCAGCATAGCAAATTTTGACTGGAAATCTATAAGCAATTTTTAGACTTCAAATTTCGATATCAGTCCTTACAGAAATCGATCAAAGTAATCAAGGATGGTCTTCTCGAGGAAGAAGCTAGCATTGGAAATACTGGCTTCATTAACAAACCCAACATGACCACCATGAGCACTTACTCTTAACTCAAGGCTTTCAGACATCTGCTTATCTTTGGGAATAATTGCTGGAGACATGAAAGGATCGTCTTCAGCATGCAGCACCAAAGCTGGTTTCGTAATGGTTTTCAAATAATAGATACTGGATGCTGTGCGGTAATAATCCTCAGCATCGTCGAACTCGTTTAATCTTGAAGTTACTCGATTGTCGAACTCTCTGAACGAACCGATTAACATCAAATCTTTCAGGGTCAGATTAAGTTTCTTCAGCAACTCTTCAGCAGTGAACTTGCTGGCAATCTTACGCTTAAGTGCGGTCAACAGGTAATGCTTATAAATTTTTGAAAATCCCTGATCAATGGAGTCAGCGCAAACGGACAAATTGAACGGAGTAGATACTGCACAACCGGCAGTGATATTGGCTCTATCCCCCTGCTCACCAAGCCATTTCAAAAGAATGTTTGCCCCTAACGAGTAGCCTGCTACAAATAACTTTTCGGGATTTTTTTCACTTTGAATATGCTGCATAACCTGGTGCAAATCTTCACTTCGACCAGAATGATAGGTTTTATCCAGTCGATTCATTTCACCACTACAGCCGCGCCAATAAACCAAAACCCCTCGCCAGCGTCTTTGGTGAATTTTAAACAGCATACGGCGCAAATAGGGTGAGTCAATTCCACCTTCCAAGCCATGCAACAATACTACAGTTGGTGCATGGCGGTTTGGATTGAGCCAGTCGATATCGATAAAATCACCATCGTCTAGTTCAACTCTTTGCCGCTCTAAATTAGGTAGAGGAATTTTGGGGCTCAAAGGAGCCCAGAATGTTTGCAGGTGACGATTACTGAGCCACCATGGCGGATTAAAGTCACTTTCCTTGCGCATAATACTTCACTTTGCTGTTATGTATGATAGGCCTTGCTCAACTCATGTACTGATTGAATGAATACGCCAGCTTTTTCTGGTTCTACTGTTTGATGAATACCGTGGCCCAGATTAAATACATGGCCAGCCCCCTTACCGTAACTAGCCAAAATGGTGGCAACTTCTTCACGAATTCGTTCATCTGATGCATACAGTATGGATGGATCCATATTACCTTGCAATGCTACTTTTCCAGCAACTTTAGTGCGCGCATCAGCCAGATCAGTTGTCCAGTCAACACCAAGACAGTCACAGCCAGTTGCCGCCATAATATCTAGCCAGGCTCCACCACCTTTGGTAAATAAGGTCACAGGGATCTGTTGACCTTCATGTTCACGTTTAAGGCCATCGACAATTTTTTGCATATAGCGTAACGAGAACTCCTGATAATCTCTTGGGCTCAAGACACCACCCCAGGTATCAAATACCATGAGCGCCTGAGCACCTGACTCAACCTGTGCATTCAAATATACAATAATAGAGTCTGCCAACTTATCAAGAAGCTGATGCATAACCGCAGGTTCTTTGTACATTAGGCCTTTAACTTCTGAGAAGTTTTTAGTAGTGCCACCTTCAACCATATAAGTCGCCAATGTCCAAGGGCTGCCGGAGAAACCAATCAAAGGTACTTCGCCCTTGAGTTCACGACGTATGGTTGATACAGCGTCAGTCACATACTTTAACTCCTGATTCGGGTCAGGAATTGGCAATGCTTTTACATCCGTTTCACTTCTAACGGGCTTACGAAAAGCTGGACCTTCACCCGGCGTAAAATACAACCCCAGGCCCATGGCGTCAGGAATAGTTAGAATGTCTGAAAATAGAATGGCGGCGTCCAATGGGTAACGACGAAGTGGTTGCAGCGTAACTTCACAGGCCAACTCAGGATTGGTACACAGGTCCATGAAACTGCCTGCTTCTGCTCTCAGTTGACGATACTCTGGCAAATAGCGTCCAGCCTGACGCATCATCCAAATAGGTGTTCTATCAACGGGTTGTTGTAAACAAGCTTTAATATAACGATCGTTTTTTAGCGGGTGGCTCATAATATTGTCAGTTAGCCATTGTCATGGCCGCCATTATAAAGGTTATAAACACCTAAAACAGCCCAATATGATATTTTACTGACTTATCTCACCTGCAATTGCAGAAAAAGGTCTAATCCAGGGTTGCTGGTTTAGTATATGGGGGGGTAGAGAGAGAATTGCCTGCTCAGCTTCAGCTCGAGTCAGGTATGAACCCCAGAGCACTCTGTAACGCACTTCATTGTTGACATTGGCTTTGTATACATAGCTATCGGCAAGGTCTAAAGATTTTTGAAACTCAGTTGCAGCCTCTCGCTGAGTATTGGAGTATAGCTGCACACTGTAGTGATCTCTTGATTGTGCCTCAAACCATTGGTCAAAAGTCGGTTTTGATGCGACAACAAGCTCTGTTGTTGCAGGCTCCGGTTCTGATAAAGCAATTTTAGCTATAGGGTCTTCCACCGGATTGTCTTCGGCAACCAGTTGTTGTTCTGAACCTTCTGCATCAAGTGAGGGTTCACTCTCTGTGGTGTCTAATTGTTGTAACTCTTCGCCATCTGTAGTCTGGTCTTGAATCACTTCCAATCGCTGATTTTGTAAATCATTGCTTTGCGGTTCATCAGAGTCTGTAACAATAAGAGCAATAATGAAGACAACAGCAGCAAAGGCTAATATTGCAGTTGTCCACCAGCCTTTATTTGCTTTCTCAAAAGACTCGTTGCTTTCATAACCACTTACCAGCTTTTTCATGCTTTTTTCAGCATTTTCCACTATCAGCTTGGGAAGCCCCTTTGACGCATACCAGATCGTATCGCTCTGCATTTGCGAAAGCTGCATCATTTTGGGTTGATCATGTAATTGCTTTAGCAGGAACTGGTAACAATCCTGCTTTGTAAACAACGGCAGTGTGACATGATTATTAAAGAAATCAGATAATCGTTCGCTGGTTCCTACTTCACCCAATAATAACCAGAAAACATTGTCGGTCGGCTTTGTGAGATGCACTAGCAGACTAGTGGATGCCTCATGAGCATCGTCAACTACAACAATTAATGGTTTAGTTCGTTCTTTAGGTAATTGACTATATATCTGCTCATATGTGCTTAATGGGTGCACCTGGATTCGCTGACATTCAACCGACTCGTCAAGCAGAAGTCGTTTTTCAAGAATTACACCAAAAGTACTTTTGCCAGCTCCAAAATCCCCTTCCACAAGCGTATAGCCACCATTTAACGCCTTATGTCGAATCACTGAAATTAATCGCTTCCAGCTCTCTGGAAGGAACAAAACTCTGCGTTCTGCAGAAAACGGATTATTATTTTTTGCCAGTTCGAGTGTCATGGTCTTTTTGATTAATCCATCGCTTGGGTTAAAAACTCATTGATCTCACTTAGAGACACACTTTTATCAATCATAACCTTACCAACTTTTTCAGGCAAAACTAAGGTAATGCTTTCACTAGTATTTTTTTTATCCAATCGCATGGCATTGGTTAATTCATCAGCATTAAGATATTCAGGGATTGTGGTTGGCAGACCAAACTTTTGGACTAGTCGCACTATTCGTTCAGAATCAGTTTTCGATAAGCTACTATTTCCAAAACTAAACTTTGCTGCCAGACATATACCTATGGCAACTGCTTCGCCATGTAACAGCTTGCCATATCCGGCACATGTTTCAATGGCATGACCAAAGGTATGCCCTAAATTTAACCAGGCCCTAATACCTTTTTCTTTAGCATCCTCAGCGACTATGTCTGCCTTAATACGACAGGAAGTTTCAATCATTGTTACCAAGGCACTTTCATCATGTTCTAGTATGTGAAGTGCATTTTCATCAAGCCACTCAAAAAAGGCACTGTCTGAAATGATCGCTGCTTTAATAATTTCACTAATACCTGCTAAAAACTCCCTTTCTGGCAATGTGCCCAATGTTTTGATATCAGTAACTACCAAGCTGGGTTGATGAAACGCTCCGATCAAATTTTTACCAAGCGGGTGATTAACCGCCGTTTTTCCACCAACAGAGGAGTCAACCTGAGACAGTAATGTTGTAGGAACCTGAATGATGGACATACCCCGATTGAGGCATGCTGCAGCAAAACCCGCCATATCTCCTACAACTCCACCACCAAGTGCAATAATGGTATCGTTACGACGTAGTCTTACTGAAATCATGGCGTTTAGCAGCTCTTGCCAGGAGTCTAGGCTCTTATACTGCTCTCCATCAGGTAACAAATAGGTAAATATAGAATAGTCGGATAGAGCTAGTTTAAGCTGGTTTAGATAAAGTGGTGCAACTGTTTCGTTGGAAACAATAAAAACTGAGTTGCCCTTTAAGGAATCAGCAAAGACCTTTTTATTGAAAAGATCTTTGCCTATAAGAATCTTATAAGTGAATGGTTCTGAATCGAAAGATAAGTCAATGTATTTCAATGGCTTATGACTTTAAGCAATAGGCTGTTCCATTAACTCAACAATTTCTTTGGCCACTGATTTCACCGAGCTAATATTAGTTGCAACGGTTAAATCTGCAATTTCCAGATACAGCGGCTCACGCTCTTTCATCAGATTCTCTAATGTTCCGCGAGGATTGTCATTTTGAATTAATGGTCTACGTTTATCACGTCGAGTTCTCTCTAATTGCTGCTCAATTGATGTCTCAAGATATACAACAACCCCTCTTGCAGCCAGAAAATTTCGGCTCTTATCCGAAACAATGGCGCCACCACCAGTAGCTAGAACAATGCCTTGACGTTGAGTTAATTCTTCCAGTATGGCCTCTTCTCTTTTACGAAAGCCATCTTCACCTTCAATATCAAAGATCCAATCAATTGGCGCACCCGTGCGATCCTCAAGCTCGTGGTCACTATCCACAAACTCAAGTTTCAGAATTTCGGCCAACTGCTTGCCAATAGTTGTTTTACCGGCACCCATTGGTCCCACTAAAAAGATATTGCGCTTACCTTTCATTGTATTTTTTGAACTCTTCGATTACCAAAACAGATAAAAACCAAAAACCCAGGCGTGCGAATTATACCTGGGTTTTCAGTAATTGGGTACGAGGGATTAGTTTTTCAAGCCCTGCTCAATAATTTTTGGTGTTACGAATATGAGCAATTCTTGCTTGGTGTCCTCACGCTGAGTGTTTTTGAACAACCAGCCCAGAAGAGGAATGTCACCTAGCAATGGTACTTTAGACTCGTCGTAAGTCGTTCTATGTTGGAAAATACCACCAAGAACAATGGTTTCACCATTATCAACTAATACTTGTGTTCCAATCTCCTGAGTATTAATTGCAGGAGCACCGGCACTACCACCACCATCTGGATTAGTGAATATTACATTCTCACCCCGTGTATCCTGAGTAATAGCTAAATCAAGAATTACACGACCATCAGGAGTAATTTGTGGAGTAACCTTAAGCTCAAGAACAGCTTCTTTAAATTGTACGTTCGAAGCACCAGAAGAAGCGCCTTGCAGATATGGAATCTCTTCACCCGCTTTAATATAGGCTTCTTTTTGATTGGCTGTAATAACTTTTGGGCTTGCTACCACTTCACCACGGTTTTCAGACTCTAGCGCTGAAAGCTCCATATCGACAACAATACCGTCTTGAAGACGAGCGAATGATAATCCTAGCGAGCCAGCAGGGTTAGCAATTGGAAGGTTAACATTGAAATCTCCATTTACCTCACCTGAGTTCATAACATCGCTCACACCAAAACGAGAACCTAGGTCACGAGCGAAGCCATCATCAGCAGTGACAATACGTGCCTCAATAAGAACCTGTCTTACAGGAATGTCCAATTGTGCAACCAGTCGTCTTACATCTTCAATTTTAGTTGCCACATCTTGAATCAAAATTGTATTAGTTCGTTGGTCGATAGTTACAGACCCTCTCTCTGAAAGGATGCCAACAGACTTTTTATCACCAGAGCCTCCGCCTAGGCCAGCCTGTAGAATACCAGCTATTTCAGCAGCTTTAGCATAATTTACCTGAATGAGCTCAGTTCTTAACGGAGCAAGCTCTTCCTGCTGCTTATTGGCCTCAAGTTCCTGTTGCTCACGCTGGGCAATAATATCAGCTGGAGCAATCATCATGACGTTACCTTCCTGACGCTTCCCCAAACCTTTCGACTTAAGAATAATATCCAAGGCCTGATCCCAAGGTACATTGACTAGATTAAGAGCCATTGAGCCTTGAACATCATCACTGATCACAATGTTGATACCTGCAAAGTCACCGAGAGTGTGTAAGATAGCTTTCAGATCCATATCCTGGAATTGAAGAGTTAGCTTTTCACCAGAATACTTAGGCTGCTCACGCTCACGCTTTTCTATTTCTTGCTGAGTTAAAGGCTTAAGTTCAATCGTATACTGATCATTTGCCTGATAGGCAAGGTATTCAAATGAGTCGTTTGCACGAATAGCTAGACGTACAGCGTTTCCGCGCGTAGAAGTTTCAACAATTTGGGCAGGGGTTCCAAAGTCAATAACATCTAATCTACGAATGAAAGCTGGGTCAATGTCAGCGCCCATGAAATCAGCAATTACAGTACGTCCTTCTTGACGCAAATCAACCGAGACGTTTGGGTTACCAAGGTTTACTAATACTCGGCCTTCACCATTTACACCACGTCGGAAATCAATACCAGAGATATCATATCCTGAGCCAGGGCTATAGCTGGATGTACGGCTAGGCTTAGAATCGCCACTTGCGGTAACGCTGCCTTGCTCCAAGGTAACCACATAATCAGTGCCTTCGATTTGACTGTTATAAGAAACTAGTTCAGACAAATTAATGACTACTCGTGTTCTATTTTGAGCCTGAATAGCTGTCACGGAATTCACAACGCCGACACCAATGTCCTTCGTTTTAAAGTCCAATCCTGAGTCAACACCCTCAAAATCCATAGAGATTCTGGCAGGATTTGCAGTCGTAAACTCCTGAGGTGTCGGAGGAACGTCTGAGTAAGTCATTCTCAGCTGAACCTTATCCCCCGGAAGCACGTTGTAGTTAATGGCTTCAAGTTGGCTGGCATGTACTGCCCACGATGCGAGCATCGCAAAAGCAAACACCGAACAACTTTTCATAAATGTAGTAGTCTTTGTCAACATAGTCGATTTACCCAATTGTGACTTGTTTGTCCATAAATGGTTTGTATTATTCATAGTCCAGCCCCCTACTGCCCTAAGACAAGGTATTGTGTGCGAGCTTCCCAACACCCACGACCATTGGGAACTATGGCTTCAATGGTGATTTGGTTGCTATCAATCTTAGTGATGCGACCATCATCTAAGCCAAGATACTCACCTTCATGAACAGGTTGTATAACGCCTGCACTGTCACCACTCAAGATCTTAACCAGACCGCGGTGCTCTTTGTTATTGGAAATCAGGCCTACATATTGCAGTGCATCAAGACCGTATTTTTCTAATTCATGTTTGCGTCGATTTGGATCTGGTTTAACGTCAGATACACAATCTGCATCAATCTGTAGCAATCTGCTTTCAAACTCAGGATCTAATCTTGCAAACGGGCTGCGCATATCCGATGCAGAATAGGTGAATGGCTCATAGGGCTTCACTTCTGGCAACGGTGGCACACTCGTCGGTGTATCATTCTTTATCTGTTGAACCTGTGCCTGTAGGCTGGATAAGTCAGCATCCTCACAACCTGCAAGCATCCCCATCATTACTGATAACCCAAGTAGGGTTGCTATTTTGTTATTACGGTAACTCACTGCTGCTCATCCTCTGATTCATAACGATAAGTTTTGGCAAGTACACTGAAGCTTAAGCGCTCTGCCCCCTCAGAATCCGGTTGTCCACCTCTTCTGTTATTTGCAGCTGAACGTGCAGGTTCAATTTTAAAATCGTGCAAGGTTACAATTCGAGGTAAACCAGAAATTCGACTGACAAAATCAGCGATTTGGTGATAACTACCAGTCGCTAAAATTTGGATTGGCTTCTCGATATAGAACTCCTGCTTTATCTCATCTAAGTACTTGTGTGACAGAAGTTCAACTCCGGCACCAGTAGCCGCATATGATATTTCATCAAGCAATCCCGGAATTTCTGTATTTCGAGGTAGCTGTTGCAATAACCCTTTAAAGGTTTCCTGCATTTCAGCCATTTGATCTCGATAAGCCTGTAAATTGGCGGCTTTCTTATATTTTGTCTTAAACTCTTCAATCAGCTGAGTTTCTTTAGTTTGCGCTGACTCCAGAGCACTAATCTGATCATTGGTGTCAAAGTAATACCCTAAACCAAGCACTACTAGCATTACTGCCACGATAACAAAAATTTTGCCCGGAAGTGGCCACGACCCAATATTATTAAAGTCTTGATATTGACTTAAATCAGCCATTATTGACCTCCTTCCTGCTGACCATTATTTTCAAGGCCAGGTGTTATTTGCTCAGCATCCAGCACAAAGTTTTGAGCCGGCATGCCTTTACTATCTTTATTAACGTCTCTCAAAGCTTTTGTGTTCAAGCGCTCAGCTGCATCCATTTTACGCATAAACTCTGAAATACGAGGGTTGGTTTCAGCTTGGCCGGTAAAAGTGAGGTTAGTACCTTTACGTTCCCATGACGTTAAATTAATGCCTTCTGGTACAACGTTCACTAACTCATCAAACATACGTACGACTTCAGGGCGGCTTTGTTGCAACCCTTGAATTAGGTCCATGCGCTTGATTAATTCTTCTCGTTGCTTTTCCAGTTTATTAATTTCTGCAATCTGGCGATCAAGCTGTCTCAGCTCAGTTTCTAAAAACTGATTACGAGCTTCTTGGCTTTCGATTCTTGAGGCCATAACACTATGTACCAGGAACCAAATCAAACCAGCAAGAATTGCCATTAAGAATAAAGTAATAAAGAATTCTTTTTGTCGCTCCTGGCGCAGTTCCTCACGCCAGTCGAGTAAGTTAATGCGTGCCATTAGTCGAAACTCCTTAGTGCTAGTCCACAGCTAATCATCATTGCTGGAGCGTCCGCACTCAAAGCCTGAGTATTCACATGAGAAGAAATCGACATTTCAGCAAATGGGTTAGCAACACGTGTAGGGGTTCCCAGGTGCTCCTGAATCATGCCATCAAGGCCATCAATTGAGGCACAACCACCCGCCAAAATGATTTCATTAACAGAATTAAATTCGCTCGCAGAGAAGAAGAACTGCAACGCGCGTCCAACCTGCTGGGTGATAATTTCTGCGAATGGAATTAGAACTTCTGTTTCATAATCATCAGGCAAGCTACCCTGCTTTTTCGCTAAGCCAGCTTCTTGATATGACAAACCGTAACGGCTTTGAATTTCTTCAGTTAGCTGGTTACCACCAAATAACTGCTCGCGGTTATAAATAACCTGTCCATTACGCAAAACATTCAAACTGGTCATGGTCGCACCGATATCGACAATGGCCACTACCGAATTTTCGATATGTTCAACAGTTTTCTTCTTGGTTAATTGGTAAGCACGCTCAATGGCGTAAGCTTCAATATCCACCACTTTTGGAATCAGGCCCGCAATTTCCAGTGCATCAACACGCGAATCTACGTTCACGCTTCGAGACGCTGCTAATAGTACGTCAACCTGATTATCATTAACTTCTGAATCACCCAAAACCTGGAAGTCCAGATTAACTTCTTCCAATGGATAAGGAATATATTGATCTGCTTCGACCTTGATGACGTCTTCCATCTCTTGGTCGGTCAGTCCTTTTTCCATCTGAATAGAACGAGTGATAACCGCGGAACCAGAAACGGCCACGGCTGCATATTTTGTTGTTGTACGAGCTTTATCGACAGCTTTCTTGATTGCATTGCCGACGGCTTCAGTATCACGAATATCGCGCTCAACCACCACACCTTGTGGTAGTGGTTCTACCGCATAACGATCAACTCTGTAACGATTCCCCACCTTGCCAAGCTGGAGTACCTTAACAGCTGTCGAGCTGATATCGATACCGATGACTGGTACTTGTTTCTTTTTGAATAACCCCAGAACCATAAATCCTATGCCTCATTAAGTTGGTTCAACATCTTCCCTATGCGTTATCTATCTTAGACTTGTCCCCAAAAAAGTGCATACTTTTTCATCACGAAAGTTAAACTTTTTTATTAACTAACGTCTCTAAGATACTATATTTACACTGATTTACAAAAAAATTCAGCCTTTTTTTTAGAAAAAGGTATACTGGTGCTCAATTATTTCCCGAGCTTTCACAGCCCACAATAAAACTTTCTGAAAAAATGACCATCAATATATTGAAGAAATTAGCCTTTTTTGTGAGTCTACTCACAATATTTATGGTTTTAATCGTTCTTGGAGCTTACCTCTTTTCGGCGCCTCAAGTGCCTGCAATCGATTCTCTCAAGAATGTAAAATTTCAGACTCCAATGCGTATTTATACCGCTGACGGAAAATTAATCGGCGAGTTTGGTGATGTCCGCCGAGTTCCTGTCGAACTGGAGCAGGTTCCTCAAGACTTTATTAATGCGCTTATTGCCACAGAAGATCAACGTTTTTTTGAACATGGCGGGGTCGATATCCAAGGTTTATTGCGCGTGATCAAGGTTGCCCTATTCAGTGGCGAGTTTTCTGAAGGGGCCAGTACTCTTACCATGCAGACCGCCCGTAATATGTTCCTGACTCGAGATCAGCGACTACAGCGCAAGCTGGTTGAGATGTTCTTGGCCATCAAAATGGAAGAAGAGCTGAGCAAAGAGGAAATTCTTGAAATTTACGTCAATAAAGTTCATTTCAGTCATCGAGCTTATGGCCTTGGTGCTGCAGCTCAAGTTTATTATGGCAAGGATCTAACTGAATTGACCCTTCCACAGGCCGCGATGATGGCAGGTCTACTCAAAGGTGAGTCAGCATACAATCCGATTTCAAATCCTGAGCGAGCATTCCAGCGTCGAAATCTGGTTCTTAGCCGAATGGTGGAACAGAATTATATTGACCAGGCTGAGTACGAAGAAGCGATTGCTACCCCATTAACGGCAAAAAAACACACAGCCGATCTCGATCTGGAAGCGCCGTACGTTGCTGAAATGGCACGAATTGATGTCATTGACAAGTTTGGACGCGATGTCGCCTATAACCAGGGGCTTATTGTCCAAACAACCATAGACTCACAACAGCAAAAAGTAGCCAGCAAAGCCTTACGAGATGGCCTGCTGGAATATGACCGTCGTCATGGATACAAAGGGCCTGAGCTAATTCTAGAAGAATTCAATGCCAATGATAGAGAAGAGTTGCTTACGCTTCTCGATAGTACCCCGACTATTGGACCACTAACACCAGCTGTAGTACTTAATGTTGATGAAAAATCAATTGAGGTGCTCAGCAAAGATAACCAAGTACTGAAGATTGAATGGCCAGGCCTTGAATGGGCGGCAAAGTTCATCAGTGATTCACGAATTGGCAACAAACCTGAAAAGGCTTCAGATATTGTTAGCGCTGGCAGTATCATTCGTATTCTTAAGGTTGCAGAAGAGCAGTGGCATCTTTCACAAATACCCGAAGCCTCAGCCGGATTTGTAGCCTTAAGTCCACACGATGGTTCGATTACCGCTTTGGTAGGTGGTTTCGATTTTGCCTCCAACAAGTTTAACCTGGTCACTCAGGCTCGTCGCCAACCGGGCTCTAACATAAAACCTTTTATTTATGCTGCGGCATTTTCTAAAGGCTTTACCGCTGCCAGTCTGGTTAATGACGCCCCATTCGTTAGAGTTAATGAGTCTATCGATGAGGTTTGGCGTCCGCAAAACGACAACTTGAAATACAATGGTCCAACTCGCCTGAGAATTGGTCTTAAACGTTCAATCAATACCATCTCTACTCGCCTTATTGATGCCATCGGAGCCGACTATGCCGAGCAGTTTCTGGTTAACCTCGGCTTACCCGATGAGCACATGGATCCATACCAGTCTTTAGCTCTTGGAACCGCGAGCTTCACTCCTCTTGAAATGGCTTCCGCATACGCAGTTCTAGCAAATGGCGGCTACCAGGTCGAACCGTACTATATAAAGGAAATCAGTTCATCGGTCGGAGATATCCTATACCAGGCCAGCCCAATGCTGGTCTGTGATGAGTGCGAGCAAATGCGCATCGAGAACCAGATTCGTGAGCAGAAATACTCACCGGAAATTCGCAATGAACCTGCTTTGCCAATGCCAGAAGACCGAATCGCCAAGCAAGTGGTCGACCCAAGAGATGCCTTCATAATTTATGACATGATGAAGGATGTCATTCACAGCGGAACAGCCACCACACAGTTGGCCCGTCGTAATAGCTCTCTGCTTAAACGTAACGATCTTGCGGGGAAAACCGGTACAGCCAACGATTATAAAGATGCCTGGTTCTCAGGTTTTAATCGAGATCTGGTTGCTAGCGCATGGGTAGGCTTCTCAGACCACCGACGCAGTCTTGGCCAGTACGAATATGGCGGACGAGCAGCCTTGCCAATCTGGGCAACCTTCATGGAGCAAGTTCTTGAAGGTACTCCTTCAAAAGAAATGATTCAGCCCCCAGGCGTGGTTTCGACTAAGATTGATCCAGAAACGGGGAAACTCGCAGCACTTGGCCAAACCAATGCGATATTTGAATACTTCCGTGATGACAATGTACCGACTGAGGTGGCACAGCAAGATCAGGAAGACTTTAATACTATCTACAATACCCAGCAGCGCGAAGAGCCGATTGATGAGCTTTTTGATGATGAATTGATGCGTCTTTTGGAAGAGTCTTCTACTGACAATGAGACCACCGGTGAGTCTTCCAGAGAGGCTCTGGAGAAGCAACTGGATGAAGAGCTGAAGCAGTTGCAGAATCAATCTGAGCAGGAAGAGGAGCAGGACCAGACAACTGATCCTGGCTCTATTTTCTAACTTCTAGTAACTAACTTATAAATAGCATCCATAAAAAAAGGCACTTGTCGAAAGTGCCTTTTTTGTGTCTATCGCGTAAATGTATCGATTGCTTATTTCAATTTACGGCTACCGAAACGCTTACGGAAACGGTCTACGCGGCCGCCTGAATCAACAATCTTCTGCTTACCTGTATAGAAAGGGTGGCAAGCTGAACAAACGTCCAAGTTAACGTCTGAACCTGTTGAACCAACTTCGATAACATTACCGCAGCTGCAAGTTGCAGTTACAGTTTTATATTCTGGGTGAATACCTTGTTTCATAATAGTGCTCTCTTGTTGCGAGTCGCCATTCGGGCAACAGACCTAAACTGCGCCAAACACCACTCAAGATTTAAAGAAGCGCGATCATACGCTTACAGCCCCATTAGATCAAGCCCAAAGCCCGTATTTATAGGGCTATTGTCGTGGCAGTGATGGCGGCATGATGATATCTAGACCAAACAGGAAGTCGCCCTTAATGCTAAAAGTTCGTTCTGCCAGTTTCTGACCACCCATACCGACAACGCTGATGGTGTAATTACCATTCACCAGCCCATCAACTCTGTAATAACCAAACTGATCGGTCAGAGTTTCGGTCATGATTTCACCCTTCTCGTTAAACAGGGTTAACCTTACATTGGATAAAGCCTGCCCCGTTGCAGATTTGAGCTGCCCCATGGCGCTGTATTCTGAATTAACGACAAAATCCACATTTGTCACAGAAGATGGCGCTACCTTAATCACATGGCTCTTACCCTCTGGAACCATATCAATCGGCATGAATTCACCATCCAGCATAACCTTGTAGAGGCCTGGAGTTACATAATCCAGATAGAAGGTACAGGCTTTCACCGGAACCTTATAAGCGACTCCGTTCAATAACAGGCTAACATGTTCAAGCTGGGAGCAATCACCATCGGTTTTGATGGTTCCAGCAATAGTGCCCGCAGTATTGTAAGCTAGTCGGTTGCTACTCGGAACCAGACTGCCTTTAACCACTGCAAAGTCCATTGAAATTCGTGCAAACGCTGATAATCCACCATCGAACTGTGGATCCGCATCACGTAACCTCAAATCAAAATAGACTCCGGGCATTAACTGAGTACGGTACTCGGTAAAGACACCCACCCCGTATTCATTCGAATGGTTCAGTTCGAATCGAAACTGGCGGTAGTCAGTCCAGCTGTCGGGATACCAATAGAAACCAACCGCCTTCTCAATAATGGTATTGTCGTAAGTACGCTCACCGATAGTATCTTTATACATCCGCCCTGACATATAGCCATTCACATTATCAGATGCATTCCATTCAAATCGCCCCGTTTGCTCATCAGGCTTATGAGTTATACGAAAACGTGCATCCTGGGAAGGTCGGTAAAATAGTTCAGTACGATAATCGCCATCGGCATCTGGGCGTGTACCTACCGAAAAATTATAACTGGGACTGTAAAAAATACCTGGCTTAACATAACTGACCTTATCCCCCGTTTCCTGATAACGCCCTAAAAGCTCTAATCGTAAAGAGGGGTCGGGGGTATAGTAATAATAACCATTAGCTGAGGTCACTTTCTCGTCACGCCCCTCATAAAAGTTTACCTCTTCCTGGCGCACAAAGGTCGACAAACGCCAATCTTCACCAAAACCATCCAGCTCCAGTTGTGTTGCCATGGCATCATTTCTATCGGCAACACGCATTGCCCCGACAAAGTTATTACCCAGCGATGAAACAATTCCGGTAGTAGTTACAGAGGTATCGTCAAGTAAATATCCGGCCTCGAGAGTCGTAGTATCAGAAATACCGTAGCGATACAGAAACATACCTGCATCGCCTTGATTGACATAATCTGGGTCGAGCCAGTTACCTTTCCGGCCCAGCGCCACGCTGGTAACTACCTGCCCTTCATTTAACAGGTAATCTGAACTTGCCCGGGTTTTTAGCTGTCTTTCCAGCTCAGAGCGATTCACCGGATCAAGAATGACCACTTCAATTTCATTAAACAGGCTCGATTCCGTTCTAAACTCACCGAAATCATAGGTACCATCGAGCCGCACAAAGGTTTCACCAACCAATTGATTATTAACATAAAGTTCGGCGATTGCTCCCGGCTCGGCAGTGCCTCGAATACGCTGAACTGAATTACCTAGTTCACGAAAAAAGCTAGACTGGGAAATATCCTGATAAGCGTTGTATGGAATGGCCTGATTACTATAAAAATATTGTCCACCCGTCAGGGTCACCGCAGGTGATATTACCGATGGACTGACCGTCTGCTTACCGATCAGCCATTGATGGTGATCGCTTCTTTTAGTCCAAAAATAATCATCCAGCTTCCAGCTTTCGTCATTCACTTTTTCGGCATCAATTAGCCACGAACCCTCTGCTGCTGAGCCTGTTGCTACCAACTCACTCCGCTCTGTTAAGACGTCAAACTCCAGCGCCTCGTCATCTTTCTCTACGCCCTGAACTTCGTGCGATAAACGAATCTGACGCAGGCTGAATGGATCTGGCCCAAACTCAACTTCTAAAGACTCTGCAGGCGCATCGGATTTTTTGGTTTCTTCCTGCCACGGTGGCAAAAAGGTCACTGCATATTTAGCCGGATCAAAGCGAGCATTGACTTTCAGGTATTCATTAAGTGTTCCAAGTGAGGCCCACAACTCACCATCAATTCGATAAGTGACCCGTGAAGACATCTCAACCTCACTGCCGGGAACTCTAATGGTTAAAATGCCATGCTCAAGCGTGTAGCTTGCCTGAATGACCGGAAATACTTCCTTGATGGGGACCAGGTAATCGCTTTCCGTCTGAACAATATCGAGAACCAGAACCTCTTTATTATTAACCTCAAGACCGACTAGAATTTTACGGAAACCATAGGAGCGACCGCCCCCATAGCCAGAGCTGGCAGCATCAAAATAAGCATTCTGGACATCTACCGGGCGATGTAAATCAAGAGGGGCTTTCTGCTTTTTTTCAGGGAGGGAGCTAGTTTGCTTTTGCGACTGTGTTTGAGCCTCTATTTCAGAGGCTGTCTGAGAATAAGACACCAGGGGCGCGCACAATAGCACCCCCGACAAAACCAATTTTGTCCATAAAATCGTTTTCAATGTAAAACTTATTCCCCAATGTTAATGCGATAGACTTCTGCAAACGTTTGTTGGCCAATAGTCGCCTTAATAGCAACTACGTAGGATTCGTTTAATATTTCTTTAATTGGCACAGCTGAAAGTACCTGACGACGCGTACCGGCGAAAACAGGTTTTGCCGCAAGCTTGCCGCTGGCAAGAGCCCCCAGGCCATCAACCGTCATTGTTTCCAGGTCGAGTTTCTTTAGAATGTCGGCGTCAGAACCTGCATCATTTGCTTTCATGGCTATGAAGACACCTTCTGGGCGCACATAGGCATTACCTTTGTTGGCAATATCAAAAACAAACTGCAACTTGATAGGATCAAAGTCCATTCCAAGCAGCTCCGACTCACGCTTAACTTCACCAAAATAAGCATAAATCGGCACACCAACATTAAATTTGTAATTAAGTCCCTTACCCTGATCATTGAGCTGACGGAAAAAAACCATCGCTCGATGCTCACCATCCTCAGGTTTTACTCTGGGGCGCACAGCCAGTCGGACAGTCTGCTGGCTTTTAGCAGGAATAGTCAGGCGAACAGGATTTATAATCAGCCATTGATCGAGGCTTTGTTCATTAGGGGGTAATGCTCGATAATTATTATTGGCGTCAAAATCCCAGTTTTGTATATAGACTTCTACCTGCATTGGGCTACTGCCAAGGTTCAGTACCGTAATACTTTCTGTCGCTTTTTTCTCTGGCGACATTTCAATTCGTGATGGTGAAATCGCTAACTTTGGTTCTAAATTTTGAGCAGCAATAGCGCTTTCCGATAAAAGAAGAAAAAGCACAAAGGCCAATATTTTTAGCAGGATGAAAGGGTGAGATTGAGGAATCATAGCGGGCTCTAATTTGTTCTGAAGACTAAATACAGTCTATCAGCGCTTGGTTACCGTTCCAATTATCATAAATACTAACCGATAGATTTGATCGATAATTACCCGACTCGTTGGCCTGGCTGACATCAACGGTCAGTCTCACTCGACCTTCAGCTGACAGTAACTTGCCACTACCCTGTTTATATTCAAGGTTGGTGACGATACTTTCAACATTAGTCACAGTCAGGCAGGAGTTTGGACCACTGCAAATTTTATTGTCACCAATCGCCAAACCGCTAAAAACAAATTGGGCTGTTAAAAAACCTTTAAAGCCACCACCACTGGTAGCTGTGGCTCTCCACACCCAATCACTGGTATCAGTTGTGACAATGCCATTAAAGTTTGCGTTTACATCAGCGGCGATATTTAAATCAATTGGGGTACCAATCGTTACCTGGCCAGTTTTGGTGGTATTGATACCAATGGATTGCGAAGCACTATTGTTACCTGTTCCAGCCAAGTCACCACGTCTAAGCTGAATGGATAATCGCGATGATTCACAACGGGCTGTTTCCTGCTGTGCAGCGCCAGCTTTACCAGCGCCCAGTAGACTGATCGCCGTTATAATGCTTAAGACAAAAAAAGCCGAACAACTCATGCTCGGCTTTTTTGCACAGGCAAACATTTGAATAGACCTGCAAACTCGATATTAAGAGCCTACTACAGTGATTGTGTAGCTAGCGCGCACGTTGTTAGTGCTGATTTGCGATAAGTCTAAATCAAAAGATACAGAACCAGTTTGTAGTGAAGCAGAAGGTGTAGTGATTTGCTCAATAGCAAGGTTGCCAACTGGTGCATCACTACCATTGTCAACAATAGTTGGTGACAAAGCAGTGTAACCGAAGCTACGAACACCCCAGCTATTGTCCAATGTAATGGTTGGATTAGTACCAGCAGCATTGTTAGTGAATGCAAGGTCTACTGAACCATTGTTAATAACACCTGATTTTGGAGCAGTATCAGCTACTGAACAGTCATCAGCTGTACAGTTAGAATCTAGTAAAGGACCAAACTGATCAGCAGTCATGGTCAAATCAATGTCTGTGTATCCATAAAGAATCACAACGTTTGGTAGCGCGATGTCTACATCAACGTCTAGTGAAGCTGCATTGGTAACAGGAGCAGCTACGAAAGCTGGCAATAAACCAAAAGCTAAAGCAGTTCTTTTCAAATATTTCATGGGAGATAACCTCTATCGAGTTCGAGTTGTGCGAACTGTATCACAAAAATAAATAAAAGATCGAGTCAGATCCGCATTACTTTTTGTATGAATTTTGTACCAATGAATTGATACATTCTGATACATTTTAAAAAAATCAACTGGTTACATTTTAAACAGAGCAATGCAGATATGACTTAGAATTTCTTTAAATTTGAATTGCTTAGAACAAATAACTTGACAGGATTAAGTATAAAAAAACGACCCTTCTGGGTCGTTAAAAGTTATGTACAATTATTACTATTATAAGAACAATTGAGTGAAACTCAGGAATTCGATTTAGTCTTTGCTGAGCTCAAACAGCGCTTTAATTGCTACCAGTAAAGCTGCTGAACCGACGAAATAGCCGATATTGTGCATGATATTTCCGATCATTTCGCCAACCATTGGTAGAGTGTCTAATGAATATGCTGACATCATGAACGCGATTGCAGCAATCAGGAAGCGACGAGTTTCACCACCTGAAATATTCAAAAAACCAACAACCAAACCTAATGCAGCTAATACCCAAGGAAACCATTCAACATTAACGAATGCTCCAATTACCGCGATGACCAGGCCAGCTAAAAAGGCTAAAGTACCGATTTTCATAGATTACCCCCATTTGTATTGATGTTTTTGTTACATATATGTTGTGTTAGTACAACGTTATTGTTAGCAAATCTTGTAACCATTGCTACATTAGCAGACTTTTTCTTGAACACAAGTCGTACCAGTTAGCCAGCCAGTTCAATTTAAAGTTGCCTTAACAGCACAGTCTTTCTATGCTTAGCCCAACTTTAATCAATTGTGCATCCATGCCTCAGTCAAAGCCCATATTAAAAGTCGCTGTTCCCACGCCATTGCGCCGTAGTTTCGATTACCTGGTGGGCCATCATCCAGTTCCGCCCATTGGTTGCAGAGTACGCGTGTCTTTTGGACGCCAGCAGCTTGTCGGTATGGTAGTTGCACATACTGAGACATCATCGACACCGCAAAACAAACTCAAACCTATACTGGAAGCCATTGATAGCGAGCCTTTACTACCGAACCACCTATTCAACTTGTTAGTGTGGGCAGCTGACTATTATATGCACCCCATTGGTGATGTTTTTACTACCTGCCTGCCAAGTCTGCTGAATAAAGGTGAGCCGGCAGAACTGGAACCCGAGTATTGCTGGCAGCTTACTGAAGCTGGCGAAACCGCCTTTCCTGACTTAAATAAGAACGCAGTCAAGCAGCACAAGATTCTGCTTTGGGCAATCGACCATCAAGGGATAATTCAGGCCTCCGATCTCGAGCAACTAGAGCTGATTCCCAGCCAGCTTAAGCCATTAATCGAAAAAGGCTGGTTACAAAAAGAAGCCATTAAGCCAACTCCAACATCTCATACCCAAATTTCTAGAGCGTTAGATTTAAATCCTGAACAACGTCATGCCGTTGAATCCATGCAAAAATCCATTGGTCAGTTTCAGGGGTTCCTGCTGGATGGAGTCACCGGTAGCGGAAAGACAGAAGTGTATTTGCAGCTGATTGAAAAGGTCTTAACCAATCAACAGCAAGTTTTAGTGCTGGTTCCAGAAATTGGTCTGACACCGCAAACCGTGCAACGATTCAAGCGCCGATTTGACTGTGACATTGCCATGTTACATTCAGGACTGACTGACCGGCAACGTTTAAACATTTGGCTAAAGGCGAAGCAAGGACTTACTTCAATCATAATTGGTACTCGCTCGTCTTTATTTACCCCCTTTGCAAATCTAGGCCTGATCGTAGTCGATGAAGAACATGATGTTTCCTATAAACAGCAGGAAGGCTTTCGTTATTCAGCGCGTGACTTAGCTATTCTGCGTGCCAGAGACGAGCAGGCTCCAGTGGTCCTGGGTAGCGCCACCCCATCAATGGAGTCAATGCATAATGTTAATCAGGCAAAACTAATTCACCTGACATTGCGCAAGCGTGCAGCCAATGCCAAACCGCCTCATATTAAGGTTCTCGACATACGCCAACGCCATCTTAACAATGGACTATCGCAACCATTGCTAGAAAACATGCAGCACCACCTTGATAACGGTAATCAGTGTCTGGTTTTCCTGAACCGACGTGGTTTTGCCCCAAGCCTGATGTGTCATGGCTGCGGCTGGATAGCAGACTGCCAGCGTTGTGACAAGCATATGACACTCCATTTACAGCAAAAACGGTTGCATTGTCATCATTGCGATAAACAAGTGTTTATGCCTAAGCAGTGTCCAGAGTGTGGTGCATCGGATTTATTTCCTGTAGGACTGGGAACAGAGCGACTTGAGCAGGCCTTAATAAAAGCCTTCCCTAAAAAAAAGGTGGTCAGGATTGACCGTGACAGTACCCGACGGAAGCAGGCCATGCAGGATTATGTGACCGCCATCAAAAATAATGAAGTCGATATTCTGGTTGGTACTCAGATGCTAGCTAAAGGGCACCACTTCCCTAACCTGACCATGGTTGCCGTGGTAGACATAGATGGTTGTCTCTTTAGTGCCGACTTCAGAGCGACCGAAAGAACTGCACAGCTATTAACTCAGGTCGCCGGTCGGGCAGGACGCGCAGATCAGCCCGGCGAAGTGGTGATTCAGACCCATCACCCCGAACACCCATTGCTACTAAACCTCTTTACCCAGGATTATCAGTCTCTTAGTCAGCAGATATTAGCTGAACGCGAGGCAGGCATGTTGCCCCCCTATGCCTCAATGGCATTGTTTCGTGCAGAAGCTACGACTTTGCAATATCCAATGGAGTTTTTAAAGGAGGTCAGCCAGTCATTGCGTCAGATAGCTGGTCTGGATTGCTTTGGCCCCTTTCCTGCGCCGATGGCCAAACGCGCCGGTAAAATGCGGGCACAGCTTTTGTGTCAGGCACAACAAAGAGGTTTAATTCAGCGAGCACTAAAGTCCGTAATATCCAATATTGAACAACTACCCAGTTCTCGCAAAGTTCGCTGGTCAATCGACATCGACCCTCAAGATCCTTTTTAATATGAGCCGTTTCCGTCCCGGTATCACACTTTATTCTCTTTCTCAGTTGGCTAAGTTACCAATACCACATACAATAACCGCATTGCCCAATGGGCCCTATAATTGACTTTACCATTGATAATTTTTTAGCCGCACTGTTACTAAGAGTATAAGAATGACCAAGGATTACGCCAAGAAACGTAAAACAGCACGTAAGAGCAATAAACGCAGCCCTAGACAAAACTCATCTTCTCGTAAGCCGCTTTCCCCGATTCTGGTTTTCGTCGGTGGCGTTCTAATCACCTTATTCGCGGTATTCCTGTGGGTTCTAGTAAAAAAGCCTGAAATCATAAAAGAAGTGATTCCTGTAAAAGAACAGGCTGAAAAAGTTGAAACGAAAGAATCTACAGCTGCTGAGTCAACTGAAACTGAAAGTTCAGAACCGAAGTTCACCTATCACGAGACTTTGACCAATAAAGAAATCAAAGTTGACTCAACTCGAGTGACAACAACCGACAGCAACAAAACTTATATTATGCAATGTGGCGCCTTCCGCAAACAGGATGATGCTGAGTCCATGAAGGTTGAAATGGCTTTCATTGGTTTTCAGGCCAATGTGGAAGAAAAGGATGGATGGTACAGAGTTCGCCTGGGTCCATACAACTCCAAACGTGCCGCAGAAAGTGACCGTCATAAATTACAGGATAATAATTATCAGGATTGTCGGATTTGGTGATCTAAACCAAAATCTTTTACTTACAAAGTTCATTTAATCTGTAGAGCCCGAAGCATTCGGGCTTTTTTCTTTTTTGAACACCTTCTACAATTGGCTTACTTCTCCTTGAATTTACTGCCCCAGCCCCCATCTAGCCACTATTGCCAAGAATAAGACTGAATCCGGAGAATATTTTGGAACAATATCGTGGAACGACTATTTTATCTGTGCGCCGCAATGGCACTGTTGTCATTGGTGGCGATGGCCAGGTGTCGCTGGGTAACACCATCATGAAAGGGAATGCCCGCAAAGTACGCCGCCTCTATAACGACCAGGTGATAGCAGGCTTTGCTGGCGGAACCGCAGATGCCTTTACCCTGTTTGAGCGCTTTGAAAAGAAGCTGGAAGCCCATGGCGGCAAGCTGATGCGCGCAGCCGTCGAACTTGCTAAAGACTGGCGAACTGATCGGGCATTGCGTCGCCTGGAAGCTCTACTTGCGGTGGCGGATAAAGAGAACTCTCTGATTATCACTGGTAATGGCGATGTGATTCAGCCTGAAGATGACCTGATTGCTATCGGTTCCGGTGGCCCGTTCGCACAATCTGCCGCCAAGGCTCTGTTACAGAAAACCGATTTGAGTGCACGTGAAATTGTTGAAACAGGCTTAACCATTGCCGGTGATGTCTGCATTTACACCAATCACAACCAGACCATTGAAGAGCTTAGTTATTAAACAGCTTTTGCCGGTATGCATAACTAGTGACTAAACCAGAATTAAAGAATTTACAAAAGAGTACAACATTATGTCTATGACACCTCGTGAAATTGTCCATGAACTGGATAAACACATCATTGGTCAGAAAGATGCTAAACGCTCCGTGGCCATCGCCCTGCGCAATCGCTGGCGTAGAATGCAGGTCAGCGAAGAGCTGCGCAACGAAATCACTCCCAAAAACATCCTGATGATTGGCCCTACCGGTGTGGGTAAAACTGAAATTGCCCGCCGCCTGGCAAAATTGGCCAACGCCCCCTTTATTAAAGTCGAAGCTACCAAGTTCACTGAAGTGGGCTATGTCGGTCGAGATGTCGAATCCATTATTCGCGATTTGGTCGATGCTGCTTTTAAAATGCTTCGTGAGCAGGAAATGGCAAAGGTTCAAAACCGTGCTCAGGATGCAGCTGAAGAAAAAGTTCTTGATGCACTATTACCTCCTCCTCGCAAATCCAGCGACAGTGACTGGGATCAGCCAGCAGAATCTCAGGATTCTTCTGCCCGTCAGATCTTCCGCAAGAAATTGCGCCAAGGCGAGCTGGATGACAAAGACATTGAAATCGATGTTGCCCAAATGGCGGTTGGTATCGATATTATGGCTCCTCCTGGTATGGAAGATATGACCAGCCAGCTTCAGTCAATGTTCCAGAGCATGTCACCCAGCAAAAGTAAAAAGCGTAAACTTAAAGTTAGAGATGCTCTGAAAATGCTGACTGAAGAGGAAGCTGCCAAACTGATTGATCAGGAAGAACTGAAGATTAAGGCGGTAGAAGCAGTAGAGCAGCACGGCATCGTCTTTCTTGATGAAATCGATAAGGTAGCCAAACGTGGCGAACATAACGATGGCGGTGTTTCCCGTGAGGGTGTGCAACGAGATCTGTTACCTCTGGTGGAAGGCTGTACCGTCAATACCAAGTATGGCATGTTAAAAACTGACCATATTCTATTTATTGCCTCAGGTGCATTTCACCTATCAAAACCGTCTGATCTGATTCCGGAGCTGCAGGGCCGTCTGCCAATTCGTGTCGAACTGCGAGCTTTAACACCTGATGACTTTAAACGCATCCTGACCGAACCGGACGCAGCTTTGACCAAACAGTATCAAGCACTGCTTGAAACTGAAGGCAAAAAGATAGAGTTTGCAGAAAGCGGTATCGCTAAAATCGCAGAGTATGCATTCCAGGTTAATGAAACCACCGAAAATATTGGCGCTCGCCGCTTGCATACAGTGATGGAACGTCTGCTAGATGAGGTTTCCTTTGACGCCAGTGAGAATTTGGAACCCCTGATCATTGATGATGCTTATGTCACTAAGCAATTATCGGAATTAGCTGATGATGAAGATCTCAGCCGTTTCATCCTCTAGCCATTAATACTTTCTATGAAATAAAGCCCGACCAAATTCGGGCTTTATTATATTTTTTAATTGAATTAATCACTCAACATATTGATTCTCAACACTTTTATTACCCATTAGATTTTTAAGTGCAAAAAATAGAACAATAGAAACTATCTAAGATAAATACAGAAACCTTCTAAAATCTTATATCACTTCAAAAGTAACTTACCAAAAAAGCATAAACGCATTGAAACCAAGAATTGTAGCGATAGTAAACACTAACATTATAAATTGTATTTGTTTTGTAACGCTCTGTACAAATTAGACAGCCGTCAAAATTTACTTATCAAAACCCCTTAAATGCATAAATTTTATTGTTCCGAAGTAATAATTTTTAGTAGAGTCCTAGAGCCTCGATCTTCGAGGACAATAAAATAAACAACACTAAGGGGTGTTTTAACATGAAACTAAACCAAGTAGTCGCAGGTGTTTTGCTGGCGACGGGCGTAACCGGCGCATATGCTGGTGAGTTCAAAGCAGCAGCTCAACCTGAAAAAGCCGTAAAAGGACAATACATTGTTGTTCTAAAGGATGATGCGGTGACAGCTAATATGGGACTATTTTCTAGCAATGCTTCAGAGCAAGCTATTGCTATGGTAAGCGATAACTTAAGCCGTAAATATCAGGCTCAAGTTCAGCGCACATTTACCAAAGCCGTTAAAGGCGGTGTATTCAACATGTCTGAGAAAGCTGCACAAAAGCTTGCTCAGGATCCTAACGTACTTCTAGTTGAGGAAGACCAAATCGTTAGCATCAATGCTACTCAAAACAATGCCACTTGGGGCCTTGACCGCATTGATCAGCGTAACCTTCCGTTAAGCGGTTCTTACACTTACAACACAACTGCTAGCAACGTAAACGCATACATCATCGATACCGGTATCCTAGGCTCACACAGTGAGTTCAGTGGTCGCTTTATGGGTGGTTATGACTTCGTTGATAACGACAGCAACCCAAATGACTGTAATGGTCACGGTACGCACGTAGCTGGTACTGTTGGTGGTTCTACTTACGGTGTTGCAAAAGGCGTTAAGCTTTATGGCTTAAAAGTCCTAGGTTGTAACGGTAGTGGTACTAACTCTGGCGTAATCGCTGGTATTGACTGGGTTGCAAACAACCACGTTAAACCTGCTGTTGCCAACATGAGTTTAGGTGGCGGTGCTTCATCTGCTACTGATAATGCGGTTGCAAACCTTGTAGCTTCTGGCGTAACAGTTGCAGTAGCTGCTGGTAACGACAACAGCAACGCTTGTAACTACTCTCCAGCTCGTGAGCCAAGTGCAATCACTGTAGGTTCAACAACCTCTAGCGATTCACGTTCAAGCTTCTCTAACTACGGTTCTTGCTTGGACATCTATGCTCCAGGTTCTAGCATCACTTCAGCTTGGTCAAACGGTGGTACTAATACTATCAGCGGTACTTCAATGGCCTCTCCACACGTAGCTGGTGTTGCTGCTCTATACTTAGCAAACAACCCAAATGCGACTCCTGCTCAAGTTGAAGCTGCAATCGAAAATGCTGCAACTTCAGGTAAAGTAACCGATGCTAAATCAGGTTCACCAAACTTGTTATTGTACAGCTTGTTTGACGGTTCAACTCCTCCACCACCACCACCTCCAGGCGGTAACGAGCTTGAAAATGGTGTATCTGTAACTTTCTCAGGTGCTCAAGGCTCAGAAACTGACTTTACATTTGACGTACCATCAAGTGCTTCAAACGTAAGCTTCGATATGTCAGGTGGCACTGGTGACGCTGACATCTACGTTAAATTTGGTAGCGCGCCTACTACTTCTAGCTATGACTGTCGTCCATACCGCAATGGTAATACCGAGTCTTGTGACTTCACAGCACAAACAGGTACTTACTATGTAATGGTTCGTGGTTACACTAGTTACTCTAACGTTAACCTAGTAGCAACTCACGATGGTGGCGGTACTAACCCTCCTCCAGCAGGCGGAAGCGCAACTCTTGAAAACCTATCAGGTGCTTCAGGTAGCTTCACTCACTACTATGTTGATATTCCTGCTGGCATGAGCAGCTTGAATGTTCAAATGAGTGGTGGTTCAGGTGACGCAGACTTGTATGTACGTCGTGGTTCACAGCCAACTACTTCAAGCTACGATTGTCGTCCATACCGTTATGGTAACAACGAAACTTGTTCTTTCTCTAATCCAGCACAAGATCGTTGGTACATCAGCATCCGTGGTTACTCATCTTACTCAGGTGTAACTCTACAGGTTGACTGGCAATAATTATCGCTCACGCGATAACTTAAAAAGCTGACCTTCGGGTCAGCTTTTTTATGCCTGCTGATTTATATCAGTTTACTCAACTTTTGAGGCCACAAAACTCCATATAACTTTATAACCCCCGCACTTATTTCTGTTACAATCGAGCCAACTTAGCCCGTAAAGCTTATGCGATATGCCGCAAACAGGTTCTCCCATACCCACAGCCATCAAGCTGCATCAAAAAAGCCAACAACTCGAGGTTGCCTTCCCCGGCAATACTTATTTTCTGCCCTATGAGTATCTTCGGGTATTTTCACCTTCGGCAGAAGTCAGAGGCCACGGCAATCAGGAAATGACCCTAATTGGCGGTAAAAAGAACATTCAGATAACTAACATAGAAGCGGTTGGCCGGTACGCCATCAAGCTTACCTTTGATGACGGACATGACAGTGGGCTGTATACTTGGCAAACACTTTATGAACTCGGACGCGACCAGCAGACCAACTGGCAACAGTATTTGAAGCGACTGGAAGCCGCCGGACTGACCCGCAGTAAAGATAAATCGGTAAAAACTTTCAATCCAAAGCACAGCGATTAATTAACAAAGCCCAATACTATGACAGAGCACGACAAGAAAACCTCGGATAATACGACCCATTTTGGTTATCAGACCGTTGAGAAAAGCCAGAAGGCAGCAAAAGTTGCTGAGGTATTTCACTCGGTAGCTGCCAAATACGATGTAATGAATGATCTCATGTCATTCGGTGTGCACAGAGTGTGGAAGCGTTACACCATAGAACGCGCGGCAGCGCGCACCGGCCAGACCATTCTTGATATAGCGGGCGGCACTGGTGATCTCACTGCTAAGTTCTCAAAAATCGTAGGTCCAGGCGGTAAAGTGGTATTGGCAGATATCAATGAATCGATGCTTAAGGTTGGAAGAAACAAACTGGTTGATAGCGGCATCGTGGGTAATGTTGAATATGTTCAAGCTAACGCCGAGTGCCTACCTTTCCCGGATAATTATTTTGATCGCATCACGATAGCTTTTGGTCTTCGTAACGTTACCGAGAAAGAAAAAGCTCTTGAGTCCATGTATCGTATTCTAAAGCCAGGTGGCAAGCTATTAGTGCTTGAGTTTTCTAAACCAGTATTGCCGGCCTTATCTAAAGTATATGATGTCTACTCTTTCTCTCTACTGCCAGCAATGGGAAAAGTTGTCGCCAATGACTCAGAAAGTTATAAATATCTCGCAGAGTCGATTCGCATGCACCCCGACCAGGAAACTTTGAAGCAGATGATGTCAGAAGCCGGTTTTGATGAGGTTGAATATACGAACTTAACGGGTGGCATTGTTGCTCTGCATATTGGAAAAAAATACTAGCCACTTCGTTAAATAAAACAACATATGATGATATCGCTATTAACACCTCCCATCGAATTGCTTGTCAATCAGGCAATCAAGCTTGATCCAGATGCACATTCTCGGCTTGAGTCGCTGGAAGGGAAAATCATCAAGATCATTCTTACCGATATTAATAGCGACTTTTATATTGTTATTGAAGATGGTTTGATTTTGGTTAAGGCTGAGCTGGACAAAAACCCCAATGCCGAATTAAAAGGCTCAGCAGCCAATTTCTTTAACTTAGCGATGAGCGAAAAAGGTTCCGACTCAATTTTTAAAGGTGAAGTTCACTTTGCCGGCGAAATTGGTACTGCACAAAGTTTCCAGAATTTCTTCAAACAACTCGACATTGATTGGGAAGAGCATTTATCGCAGTATACGGGAGATATTCTGGCTCATCAGATGATTAGCAGCGGCAAAAAAGTTGGCGACTGGTTGCAAAAAACAGTAAATACCGCAAAGCAAAATTTCAGTGAATATATTCGGTTTGAGGCGAAGCTTTCTCCCGCTTCAATAGAGCTTGAAAACTTTTATGATGCTATTGCGGATCTCAAATCGGATGCCGAGAGATTCAAGCAGAGAGTTGCTCGACTCTCTCAGAAAGTAGAACAAAAAGCTTCTGCGAAAAGCAATACCAATTAATCGCTATGAAACCAATTACGAGAAGACAGCATGAACGCCATTAGACAACTTCACCATGCGCTAAAAATAAACCGCACACTGGTTCACTATGGCTTGGATGAATTTCTTGCTCCAACTCCCCTGGCCAGGTTCAGACCGCTGGCTAAACTTTTCTCGTTGAGCTTGCGCCGTAAAGCTAAAGATAAATCACGAGGCGAAAGATTACGTTTGGCTCTAACTGAACTTGGTCCCATTTACGTCAAGCTAGGACAAATGCTTTCCACTCGACGCGACCTGGTTCCACCAGATATCGCAGACGAACTTGCAAAACTGCAGGATCAGGTCCCACCTTTTGATTCTAACATTGCCCGCTCAATTGTTGAGAAGCAGCTTGCCACAGCTATAGACGATGTATTTTCCAACTTCAATGATACGCCGCTGGCTTCTGCTTCAATCGCGCAGGTACACGAAGCTACTTTAAACAGTGGCGAAGAAGTCGTAGTAAAAATTCTACGTCCCGGAATTCGTCAAAAGATCATGCGTGATATGCAGATGATGCATTCTATGGCGCGCTGGGCTGAAAAGTATTCCAGCGAAGCTCGCCGCTTGCGAGTTATCGAAGTGGTTAAGGAATATGACAGCACCTTGGCTCGAGAAATCGATTTAAGAATTGAAGCAGCGAATACCTCACACCTGCGCCACAATTTTGAGAACTCCGACTTACTCTATGTGCCTAAAATTTACTGGGATTACACCCGAGTAAAAATGCTGGTTATGGAAAAAATATCAGGCATACCAATTGGTAATATCGAGGCTCTGCGTGCCAGTGGGGTGGATATGAAGGCATTGGCTGATCGTGGTGTAGAGATATTCTTCACTCAGGTATTCCGCGACAGTTTTTTCCATGGGGATATGCATCCCGGCAATATTTTCGTCAATGTAACCAACCCCAATGCCCCCCAATACATAGCTATCGATTGTGGCATTATGGGCACGCTGGACGAAAACGATAAACGCTATCTAGCTGACAACTTTCTTGCCTTCTTTGATCGTAACTACCGACGCATTGCTGAGCTACACGTTGAGTCTGGTTGGATTGATGCCGATGTTTCAATCCCTGAGTTTGAATCAGCAATCCGTGCCGCATGCGAACCTATTTTTGGCAAGTCGTTGGCGGAGATTTCATTTGGTCACTTCCTGATTCAACTGTTCCAGACCGCACGCCGTTTTAATATGCAGGTTCAACCTCAGTTGGTTCTTTTGCAAAAAACTCTTCTCTACATCGAGGGTCTGGGGCGTCAGCTCTATCCACAACTCGATTTATGGCAGACTGCACAACCTTACCTAAAACAATGGGTACGCGAGCAGATTGGTCCTAAAGCCATGTTCGAAGACATTAAACGTCAATTCCCTGACTGGCTGAACAAGGCACCTAAGCTCCCAGGGCTGTTGTTTGATAACCTGCACAGAGTTGGCCATTCACTGAATCAGTTCGAGCAACTGAAAAGCCAGTTTACAGAGCTTGAAAGACACAAGCTTCAACAGCAATATGCACTTAAACACGCATTTATTGGCGGCTCTCTGGCAATATTGAGTGGTATTAGCTATCTTGCGGTTCCTACAGACTGGTGGCCGGCTGCTATTTTGGGAGCAGGTGCTGGCTGGTTCTTGATTAAAAGCCTCTGGCCAACTAAATAACTGACCGCTTTTCAATTGCAACTAAAGGAGAAGTTATGAGCGACTGTATTTTTTGCAAAATTATTGCTGGCGACATTCCGAGCGATAAAGTTTACGAAGACGATAAGATTCTGGTTTTTAAGGATATTGCTCCTAAAGCTCCTACCCATCTGCTGATGATACCTAAACAGCACATACCAAGTCTGGCGGAAGTTAATGCAGAAGATGCCGACATTCTAGGCTACATGATGACCAAAGTTCCACAACTTGCCAAAGACGCTGGGCTAAGCAATGGATTCAGAACGATCATAAATACAGGTGATGATGGCGGTCAGGAAGTGTATCATATTCATATTCACATCGTAGGTGGCGGTGGTCGGCTGCCATTTGCATAAGCATTAACGCTTGAGGTAAAAGCATGAAACCTGGTATTTGGGAATTACTCATACTCTTAGTTATTATTTTGTTGTTATTTGGCACCAAAAAATTGCGCAATGCCGGTGGTGACATTGGCTCAGCCTTCAAGAACTTCAAAAAAGCAGTTAAAGACGAAGATAAGCAGGTCGAAGACAAGTCTAAAGATGCTGACTTTGAAAGCACTGAACAAAGCCAAAAACAAAACTCAGAGCAAAGCTCTGAAACAACAAACTCAAAAAAATAGTCCTCCTTTCTTAAGTTACTATGCCTTTTGATATTGGTTTCTTCGAACTATTGCTGATCGTGGTTATAGCCCTGGTGGTACTGGGGCCAGAGCGACTGCCCAAGGCCATGCATACTGTCGGTCGCTGGATCGGCAAAGCCAAGCGTGGCTTTAGCCAATTCAATCAACAAGTCACGCGTGAGCTAGAGCTTGAAGAAATGAAAAAGCGTATAGCCGAACATGAGAAAATGATCATGGAGCAGGCTGAGTCCGACGAAGAACTAAAACGCCTGCGCGAAGAAGCCCAGGCTACCATTGCCAAAGCTGAGCAGGCCTTAAAGCAAAGCGAACAGGCTTTAGCCAATGAGCAACAAAAACTAAAATCATCCACTGCTAATCCAGACAAGTCTTCCTGATGAGCCAAGATTCGGAACAACCACTGATAGCGCACCTGCTGGAACTTCGTAATCGCCTGTTACGGATTGTCCTGGTGATTGTCTGTATATTTATTGGGCTGGCATTCGTCGCCAATGAACTTTATCTATGGTTGGCTAAGCCACTGATTGAGCAATTACCCATCGGCTCCAGCTTAATAGCGACCGATGTCACCTCACCCTTATTTGCTCCCTTTAAGCTGGCGTTTGTAGCGGCATTTTTTATTGCTATGCCCTATGTTCTACATCAAATCTGGATGTTTATTTCGCCGGGGCTTTATCAGCATGAAAAGCGGTTTGCCATTCCATTACTGTTATCCAGTATAATCCTGTTCTACGCTGGTATCGCTTTTGCCTACTATCTGATATTTCCCATTATCTTCGGCTTTCTCTCTGGTATTGGCCCTGAAGGTATCAACTATTTACCCGATATCAACAGCGTTCTATCAATTGCACTCAAGCTATTCTTTGCCTTTGGCTTAGCTTTTGAAATTCCAATTGCTACCATGCTGTTGATTTGGTCAGGCATGATCAGTCATAGCTCCCTCAGTGACAAAAGACCCTACATCGTCGTTGCTATATTTATCTTTGCCATGCTACTGACACCACCTGATGTGATATCACAGGTACTGCTCGGTATCCCAATGTGGATTCTGTTTGAGTTGGGCCTCATCTTTGCCCGGGTTTATGCGCCAAAAGCTGCACAGTCTAATGAACAGGAGACAGCAGACGACTCCAACGTCTAAAGCAGGTTCTTATGAAGCAGTTGACCGCCAAAAGGCTCAAGTTAGTGATGAATCTCTGGCCTCCATTCTGGGGCTCAGGCATCAAGGTTCTTGAACTCGATGACAACTGGCAATACGCCAAAATTCGGCTACGAAAGTATTGGTTTAACCGAAATTATGTAAACACCCACTATGGCGGTGCGCTATTTTCGATGACCGACCCATTCTATATGCTACTGCTGTTGCACAAACTTAGCCGTGACTATGTGGTATGGGACAAAAAGGCAGAAATTAAATTTATCAAGCCTGGTCGTAAAGATGTTTATGCTGAGTTCAAACTCACTGAACAGGATTTACTGGATATTAACCTGCAGCTAAAAGATAAGGATGTCATTGAACCCGTATTTGAAGTCGATATTCACGATGAAGATGGTCAGCTTATTGCCAAGGTCTGGAAAACGATTCATATCGCTAAAAAGCAGAAAGATAAATAATACCTCCCAACAAAAAGCCGACTCTTTCCAGTCGGCTTTTTTACATTACAGATTACTCGTTAACAAACATCTCTTAACGAATAAAGTGCCATTCGGTCTGCCTACCGGCCAGATAAATTACCTGCTTGCCATCAAATAAGGCTGACTGTTCTAGCATAATTTGTACCAGCTGATTATCCCATTCAGGCAGCTTTACTTTAACATTGCCTTCTATGGCATAAGCAGTATTGGGATAGAGTTTACGATCACCTTTCACTGGCGTTGGTCCCTGGTTATCCCACATACCGATGGTAGGTCCTACCGCATGCCCAACAAAGCCTAGTGGATGCGTATAAGTACTGGATTTAAGCTTTTTCTTACCAGAGGCAATCTGAGTTGCTTGTAGAATCTCATTACCGGTGCGGCCCGTCTTAAACTGTGCAGTCAAAATATCCTGCCACTGATTGCCTTTCGCCAATGCTTCTTTTAAACCTTTTGGCACCTCATATTCTCCGAAGCGAGCGACATATCCCATCTCCTGTGTGTCGGTACATAGTTTCAAATAGCACAGTCCTACATCGGTATGGATGATATCGCCAGGCATGATGACGCGATCACTTCTACCGAAAAAAGGTGACTCAGGCTCATTACTGTCGCCCTTGCGCTGCACTGTCACATAAGGCTGGAACCAGGGTTTAACACCTAATTCTTCAAACCGCTCCCGGATATACCAGGCAACATCTTTATCGGTTGTCACACCAGGGGTAATCACTTTGGAGGAGAAAGCTTCGGCGATCACGCCACGGGCAATGGCCACAATCTGCGGATAAACTTCTTTTTCCGGTTCAGTTCGTGTCTCAAACCAGCGTACAACCAATTCTTCAGAGCTAACTACTCTCTTTTGGAGCTCCTCAGGCAGGTGACTCATTAAAGTTGAATAAAGCCCCTGTGATAAACCATCGGCAACGGCCCACTCTTCGCTGACATTAATACCAATTCTCTGTGGGTCATAGTCCTTAATGATCTCTACCAGTCGCTGCCACTGCTGCTCATCAGTACCACCCTGCCAGCGACTTTCATAAAAGCCGGCAATCGGATAACGGCTGACACTAAAGCGCTCGACACCGTCCTCATTTCTGACAAACACCAACAAAGTAGTACGCCGCGCTGCAAAGGTCGGCTCAGGAACCAAAGTATAAAAAAGCGCATCCTCACCATATTCCCGATTAATCACCAGCCACATATCCAGCCCTGACTCAGCCATCAACTCAGGTAACAGAATATCCAATCGATGCTTTAAGATCCGATTAATTGGCTCAGCTCTGTCACTGTGCGCCAGCACCTGTGGCACCTTGATGTTATTCACGCCCTGCTCGTAACTTTTCGCCTGAGCACCATTGCTAATAGCCAATATCAGTAGTACCGAAGCACAAAATCCAACTATCAATCGTAAAACCATTGTCATGCTTTTCCCCTAAAGTAATTTCACCTACTCATAAAGAACCGGGTAACCGTATCATAATGTGACGCTCTCACAGGAGCTTTTTATTTATCAATTACAACTACAAATGCACCTTATGTTAGCCCAGCAAGTATGTAGCGGTCACAAAGTAATAACTTTTTACATTTGTTTGTGGGATTAGTTCTTGTCTATCATCAGCTAGATAACGTAAAATGAATGAACATTCATTTCAAAAATTATCTTTATGCCCAAAAGAGCACAAATTCTTGAGGCAGGGATTCGTTTATTTGTTGAACGAGGCCTGCAAGGCACCTCCATGTCGCTTCTGGCCAAGGAGGCCAATGTCGCGACTGGCAGTGTCTATAACTACTTTGAAAGTAAAGAGCAGTTGATAAATGAAATCTTTTTGTATGTAAAACAAAAGGAAGCTGATTTTTTACTGGAAAATCACCGCCCTGACAGCAGTTACGAAGAGGCCATCAAGGCTCTTCTACGGGCTGGTATCCGCTTTATGCTGGATAATTGTCTGTATTTTCGCTTCAGTCACCTTTATGGGTTCTCATCCGCAATCGAAGATCAAACTCGTGAGAAATTGCATATCGTGTTTGAGCCTTTCATAAAATTGTACCAGGACGCAAAAGCAGCTGGAGTTTTAAAAAGTATTCGAATCCCCGACGTGAACATTCAGATTTACGGCGGTTTCAGTTACTTCATCCATTGGCAGTTTGTTAATCACAACACCGTGGATGAGCAACTGATTGAGGAAATGATTGAATTTGCCTGGGATGCAATCAAAAGTCCCACCAATACCCTTTAGGATTACTTTATGAACCAGAACTTTATTAAGAAAAGTTTTATGAAATCAAATTCCATGACAACACGCACACTCTTTAAAAGCACCCTTTTGGGTTTGTTTGTTTCAACCCTGACATTTAGCAGTCTTGCCGCGGAGCAAGGAAGCCAGCCAGTACCTGTTGAAGTTAGCACCGTTTCTGAGGGCCTAACTACCTTTACTCAGGACTTGCCTGGTCGAGTTAATGCCATCCGTACAGCGGAAGTTCGTGCCCGCGTCGACGGCATTCTGGAGAAGAGAGTCTTTAAAGAAGGCGACATGGTGAAACAGGGCGAAGGATTGTTTCACATTGATAAACGCCAGTTGCAGGCTGATGTACAGGCCGCTAAAGCAAATTTAAGCGATGCCATCGCCCAGCAAGAGCTTAACCAGCAAACCCTTGAGCGATACAGCAAGTTGCTCGAACTTGGCGCCGTCAGTAAGCAGGAGTTTGATACCTTTTCTGCACAGAACGAACAGGCCAAGGCTCGTGTTGAACTGGCAAGAGCTAACCTTAGAAATGCCCAGATCCAGCTTGAGTACGCAACCGTAACAGCACCAATATCAGGTCGCATCGGTCGTGCCATGGTCACCGAAGGCGCCTTGGTTCGAGCAGCAGAGTCAACTCACCTGGCCACAATTGAACAGCTCGATCAGGTGTATGTTGATTTCACACGCTCAAGCTCAGAAATGATGGAGTTGCGCAAACTATTCGAATCAGGGCAAAGCTCTAATGCCAGCTCATCAACCGTACAGATTTTCTATAATGACGGTACTCAATTCCCTGGTTCTGGAAAACTTGAATTTTCCAGCTGGTCAGTTGAACCCGATACTGGCTCGGTTCAATTAAGAGCAATTGTTGATAATCCAGACCATTTATTGCTGCCAGGCATGTTTGTCAGAGTGAAACTGCCAGTGGGTGAATCTGAAAGCCTACTCCAGGTTCCTCAGAAAGCTGTGACCATGTCAGCTAATGGCGCAACCGTAAAGTTAATCAAAGACGGAAAACTGGCAGTTCAGCCAGTTGAGTTAGGACCAATGGTCGGCCCTAACTGGGTGGTCAAAAGCGGTTTGCAACGTGGTGACCAGGTTATTGTAAGTAACACCCAATTTCTACAACCCGGAACTCCAGTCACAGCAATGAACAAACCTTCTGGCGCAGCCCAGAATCAGACTCAGGAGTAATTCATGGCTCAGTTTTTTATTAACCGACCCATTTTTGCCTGGGTTATTGCATTACTTATTTTGCTTGGTGGTACGCTCGCGATCCAGCAGCTGCCAGTTATGTCATACCCGGACATTTCACCACCGCAAATTTCTGTAACCGCAACCTATCCGGGTGCTTCGGCGCAAGTCATTGAGGACACAGTCACCACTATCATCGAAGAAGAGATGAATGGTATCGAAGGTCTGAAATACATTAACTCTGAGAGCTCCCGTACCGGTACCGGCACCATTAATCTGACGTTTGATACAGGAACCGATATTGATATTGCCGGCGTAGAAGTACAGAACCGCCTCAAGCGTGTTGAAGCTCGATTACCCTCTTCTGTTCGCACCCAGGGTGTTGCAGTGGACAAAGCACGTCGAGACTTCCTGATGGTGGTTTCTCTCTATTCACCGAATGGCACCTACAACAGCACCGACCTTGGTGACTATCTTGACCGTGCGATTTTAAGTGACATTCGCCGTATTGATGGCGTCGGTAGTGCTCAGCAGTTTGGTTCACGTTATGCGATGCGCGTGTGGCTTGATCCGAAACAGATGGCCGCCTACGGCATAACGCCTTCGGAAGTGAATGCTGCGGTCAGTAGTCAAAATGCACAGTTGGCAACCGGTGAGCTGGGTTCTCTCCCTTCACCAGGCAATCAACAAATTAACGCTACGGTTCTGGTGCCAGCACAGTTATCGACAGTAGAAGAATTCGGTGACATTATTCTACGCTCTTCATCCCAGGGTGCAGTAGTTCGTCTCGAAGATGTAGCGACCATTGAGCGTGGTGCTAACAGTTACGGTTCACAGGCTTTCTTAAGTGGCCAAGATGCAGCGGCATTTGCGATTAAGTTAAGCAATACCGGTAATGCTCTGGCAACCGCAGAAGCGGTCAAAGCTAAAATGAAAGAGCTTGAGCAATTCTTTCCTGAGGATATGGCCTGGGTGGTCCCTTATGATGCTTCAATCTTTGTTGATGAGTCCATCAGTGAGGTAGTTAAAACACTTTTAGAGGCTGTCGTTCTCGTAACCGTAGTCATGTTCCTGTTTCTGCAAAGCTGGCGTGCCACGTTAATTCCCTTGATCGTGGTCCCAATCTCATTAATCGGTGCAGGCATAGGTCTACAGCTATTTGGTTTCTCAATTAACATGCTGACCATGTTCGCGATGGTACTGGCGATTGGTATTGTGGTCGATGACGCCATTATCGTGGTCGAAAACGTCAAACGCGTTATGGACGAAGAAGGCCTCAAACCATATCAAGCTACCAAAAAAGCCATGAAGCAAATCTCTGGCGCGATTATTGGTACTACCGCAGTATTGATCGCGGTATTTATTCCAATGGCCTTTTTCTCTGGCTCGGTAGGACGCATCTATCAGCAGTTCTCATTAACGATTGTTATCTCGGTAGCCATCTCAGCTTTCCTGTCATTGTCTTTAAGTCCAGCAATTGCGCAGGGCTTATTGAAGCTCGAAAAGCGTGATGAGGAAGGTAACAAGGTTAAAAAAGAATGGGCCTTTTTCCGCTGGTTCAACAGAGGTTTTGAGTCTTTTAAGAACTTCTACATGAACTCTGTGCAGAAAATGTTTAGCAAAAAAGGGATGCTAATAACCATGTCGGTGTTTGTACTGCTCTGTGGTTATGTCGTAGCGCGCTTTATATACATGCCAACCGCTTTTGTTCCATCAGAAGATCAGGGCTTTATTGTTTCTACGACCTTACTGCCACCCGGAGCCACACGTGAGCGAACACTGGAATTAACCCAGAAAACTGACGCCTGGTATCTTGAGCAGCCTGAGGTGGTTCGTGTAATTACAGTTGCCGGTTTCAGTTTCTTTGGAAGCGGCCAGAATACTGCCATTACTTTCGTCAATTTTAAGCCTTGGGATGAGCGGGAAGGCATGCGCAATGCAGATGAATTTGCAGCTGCGGCCAGTGCTGAATTCCAGAAGTTCTCAGAAGGTAACACTTTTGCGTTTAACATGCCGCCAATTCCAGGGTTGGGTAACAGTAATGGTTTTGACTTCCAGTTGCAGAACCGCGGCACTGGCGGTCAGGATGCACTGTTTGCAGCGGCATTCCAGATTATTGGTGCAGCACAACAGACCGGCAAATTCGCCGAAGTTCGTCCAGATACATTACCAGCAGCCCCAATGCTGACACTGGAAGTAGATCGGGTTAAGGCGCGAGCCATGGGTATTGATATCCCAACGCTGAATAGCACGTTGCAGATCGCGCTGGGGTCATCCTACGTCAATGACTATATTGATAATGGTAAAGTCCGTCAGGTCTGGGTGCAGGCAGATGCACAAACACGCTCTACCACCGAAGAAATCATGAGCCTGCAAGTTCGTAACCAACAGAGTGATCTAGTCAATCTGTCAGAAATTGCTACCGCATCCTGGGGCGAAGCTCCTGCCAAACTGACTCGCTACAATGGTCTGCCATCCTTACCACTAACCGGCTCGGGTGCAGAAGGTGTGAGTTCAGGTGTTGTCATGGATCTGATGGAGCAGTTCGCCGCAGGCCTGCCATCAGGCATTTCCTACGAATGGTCAGGACAATCGCTGGAAGAGAAAGTAGCAGGCAATCAGACCGCCCTGCTTTTCGCCTTGTCATTCCTGGTTGTTTTTCTGGTTCTGGCAGCACTATATGAGAGCTGGTCGGTACCAATGGCGGTGGTACTGATGGTACCACTTGGAATTCTGGGTTGTATTATAGGGATGGACATAAGAGGGATGCCTAACGACATTTATTTTAAAGTTGGCTTGATCACCATCATCGGTCTATCTGCAAAAAATGCTATCTTGATTGTAGAGTTTGCTCGTGAAGCACAATCCGATGGCAAATCGCCGTTAGAAGCCGTGATTGAAGCCTGCAAGATTCGTTTACGCCCAATCTTAATGACTTCACTAGCCTTTATCATGGGCGTTCTGCCAATGGCATTGGCGAGTGGTGCAGGTTCTGCCAGCCGTCAGGCAATTGGTACAGGTGTGGTCAGCGGTATGTTTGCCGCGGCAGTTTTCTCAATCTTCTTCGTTCCAGTATTCTACTTATTGGTGCGCAAGATTTTTCCTCGAAAACTAAAACATTATGAAATGGCTGCCAGAGGAATGGAGATTAATGATGATTAAAAGAAGTTTAACGCCTTTAGCGGCACTACTTGTGTTATCGGGCTGCATTTCAATGGCACCCGATAATGAGCGCCCTGAACTACCGGTGGCTCAAAACCTGTCCATATCCGAACAGCAGTCTCAGTCCACCGAGCAGGTTGTTTTACGTGAGTGGCAAAGTTTCTTCACCGACGAAAATGCAAAGAGTCTAATCGCACAGGCTTTGGAGCATAACCGCGATTTACGCATAGCGACCGCACGCGTGGCAGAGGTTAAAGGACGCTATCAGATCCAGTGGGAAGAGTTTGTACCAGGCTTCCGTGGTGAGGTCAGCCAGACTCGTGGACGTGATTTGTCGACGTTTACTGGTGGCAGCGTAATGTTCAACCGCTACGATGCATCGGTCGGACTGGTTTCTTATGAGCTGGATTTATTCGGCCGAATACGCTCCCTGAGCGACGCGGCTTTAAATCAGTTTTATGCTACAGAGCAGGCGCAGCGCTTCGTAAAAATTTCAGTCATTGCTGAAACCGCTAATGCCTACTATTCATGGCTTTCGGCCAAGCAAAACCTGAGCCTTGCAGAGCAGACTCTGCAAAGTCGCCAGGAAAGCCTTGATTTAATCCAGAAGCGAAAAGATAACGGTATCGCCAGTGATCTGGATTTGGCACAGGCGCAGGCAGCGTTGGCCCAAGTTTCAGCACGCAAGTCGCAACTTGAACGTCTGTATGCTGTGTCTAAAACCAATCTAGAACTATTGATTGGCACACCGCTGAGTCAAGTGTCATTAAGTGACAAGCAACAGATGCCTGAGCTCATGAGCTTGGAGTTGCCTAACAACATCAGCTCAAATGTTTTACTCAACCGGCCTGATGTGTTGGCCGCCGAACACCAATTGTATGCTGCAAACGGTAACATTGGTGCAGCACGAGCTGCTTATTTCCCCAGCTTGCGTTTAACTGGAGATTTTGGTTTTGCCAGCACCGAGCTTGATAACTTGTTTGATGGCGACTCAGAAACCTGGACCTTTATGCCGTCCATTTCTGTGCCCATTTTTGGTAATGCACTAAACGCGCAGCTTGATGTTGCCAAAGCACAAAAAGAGCAGATGGTGGCCAGCTATGAGCAAACCATTCAACAGGCTTTTGCCGAAGTGTATCAACTGATGGTAAATCGCAAGAGTTACGATGATGAGCTTAATGCCAATCTTGATTTGGTTAAAGCTCAAAAGCGTCGTCTCTACCTGGCCGAAGCCAAATACAAAGCAGGCCTTGCCAGTTATCTTGAAGTTCTGAGTGCACAGCAGGATCTATTTGCTGCTGAGCAAGCTAAGCTGGAAAGTGAACGCACCCGATTGGCTAACACAGTAACTCTGTATAAGGCGTTGGGTGGCGGCGATTCTGCCTATCAGTAAACCGATAATTGCTAAACCTGTAATACAAAAACGCCCGAAATCACTCGGGCGTTTTTTATTGGTTTAGTTGATGAGCGATTTACTTATCCCCCAACATAATCCCTATCCACTGCGTCTCTTTGTTGGCATCAAGGAAGATTTTGACGATGATAGTCAGTGGCACTGAAAGCAACATGCCAACCGGACCCAGGACCCAGCCCCAGAATAATAATGAAAGGAATACTACCAGGGTAGAAAGCCCCAGCCCCTTACCCATGAACTTAGGCTCAACAATATTACCAATCACAAAGTTAACCGCCAGATAGCCTGCTGCCGCGAGCAGGGGCGTGGTAAAACTGTCTGAAGTTAACCAAGCCAGCAATACCGCAGGAATAGCCGCAATGATTGAACCGATGTTAGGAATGAAGTTGAACATGAAAGCTATCAGGCCCCACAGGAAAGGATACTCCACCCCAATTAGCCATAACCACAAACTGATAATGGCACCAGTTAATAAACTAACCACAGACTTAATGGATGCATACTGTTTGATTTTGGTAATGACTTCACCCAGACCAAGATGGGCTTTGCTTTCCACATCAGGGAAAGCTCGACGCATTTTGTCTCCAAAAATACTCGCTTCCATCAACAGGAAAATAGATGTCAGGATAATGAGGAAGGTATTGCTCAGCACGCTCCCTAATCCATTTAATATTGAAGCAGACAGATTCATCATAACACCTGGTGAAAAACGATCAGCCAGCGGTGTCTGCGGTACTTCTATGCCGTGCCCAGCGAGCCACACAACAAGCCCCTCGAACTTGGCCCGTAACATCATTTCATAACGAGGAAGATTACTGGAAAACTGCTCTACTGAATTACCGACCAGTGTTCCGATCATAAAGAAGAACAGGCTCATTATGACCACCACCAAAATGATGGCCAGCCAGTCTGGCATATCTTTTTTGATTACCGGTAATTTTGCATTTGCAAAGAAGAAGTAAAGCGGCCCCAAAATAATTGCCACAAATAATGACAAGATCACAGGTACCACAAAGCTACTGGCGGATTTTAATCCCGCAATAATTAAAAAAGTTGCGGCAATGGCAACCAGTGCGTTTGTGACTCTCGGTGTTTCTGCAGACATGATATTCCCTTTTTTGTTATCTCTTTGATTTAAGGCTGTTTTAGTTTATAACATCTTACAAGACTTTTTCTAATGCCAATCAGGTTTTATGGCGCAGACTGCAACAAAACAGTTTATTGATATTGGGGTTAATCTGACGAGTAATCGCTTCGACAAGGATCGACAGCAAGTCCTCGAGCGAGCCCATGACGCGGGGGTAGAGTCAGTCATTATCACTGGCACCAATGCCCGCGAGAGCCAACAGGCATTGGCTATGGCTGAACGCTATGATTGCTATAGTACCGCTGGTTGCCATCCTCATGACGCTGAGCGGATGACATCTAGTGATTTTAAACTGATTCAATCGCTTCACTCGCAAGACAGAGTCGTCGCCATTGGTGAGTGCGGACTTGATTTTAACCGCAATTTTTCTACTCCAGACAGTCAGATCCGGGTATTGCATCAACACTTAGAGCTTGCCTGTGAACTGCAGAAGCCTGTATTTCTTCATGAACGTGACGCCAGCGACACTATGTTGGAATTATTACTTAAATACAAACAGCAGCTTCCACCAGCCGTCATTCATTGCTTCACAGGCTCCCAGGATGCTCTTGAGCACTATTTGGAGCTAGGCCTATACATTGGTATCACAGGCTGGATATGCGACGAGAGACGCGGACAGGAGCTTGCCGACATGGTTCATCTGATACCAGATGACAGGCTAATGATTGAAACCGATGCACCCTGGCTGACACCAAGAGATTTACGGCCGAAACCAAAAGATGGCCGCAACGAACCCATGTTTTTGCCGCATGTGGCACAAAAGGTAGCGGACTGCCGACAACAGTCATTGGAACATATTGCCGAAATCACCTATCGAAATTCACAAACTTTTTTCAATTTGCCAAATTAGAACAGGAACAATAAGAGGGATAATAAGTGGCCAACCAGTTTTCATTATTTAAAAAGCGATTCTTTTCATCTTACTTTGTCACACAAGCGTTGGGGGCACTAAATGATAATGTTTATAAAAGCGCTTTATTGATTTTTATAGCCTATCAAGCTTCTGAAGAGCTTAATTTAAATTCAGACATGCTCAATAATATTGCCGCCGGACTCTTTATCCTTCCATTCTTTCTATTTTCAGCAACCGCGGGACAAATTGCAGAAAAGTTTGAAAAGTCAGCGCTCATACGAAAAATTAAACTGTTAGAAATTTGCATAATGACTTGTGCCGTTATTGGCTTTTACCTGAATAATATCTGGTTTCTATTATTGGTTTTATTTCTGATGGGTTTCCAGTCCAGTTTATTTGGCCCAATTAAATACAGTATTCTTCCCCAACACCTTGATGATAGTGAGTTACTCGGTGGTAATGGCCTGGTTGAGATGGGAACATTCCTATCAATTATTATTGGTACCGTTATTGGTGGCATTTTAATTGGACGTGGAGACATTGGCGTTCAAGTTTTATCAGGTTTGTTGTTGGCTATTTCAATTACAGGCTACATGGCCAGCAGTAGGATACCTGTCACACCCTCTACGCAATCAGATCTAAAAATTAACTGGAACCCGATTACCCAGACCTGGAAAACATTTAAATTCGCCCGTCGTCAGAAAGTGGTTTTTCTATCCATCCTTGGCGTGTCCTGGTTCTGGTTTTATGGCGCAGTTTTTCTTACTCAAATACCAAACTTCACTAAAGTCAGTTTAAACGGCAATGATCTGGTAGCAACAATGATCCTAGCGACATTCTCTGTTGGGATCGGTTTAGGCTCGGTGCTATGTGAATTCTTATCAGGTCGAAAAGTAGAACTGGGGCTTGTACCATTTGGCGCAATCGGCATGACTTGGTTTGCTATTGATATTTTTCTTGCTAACCCACACAGCACTTTCACAGGAGCCTTGTCTCCCGCCGATTACCTAAGCCAGGAAGGTGCCATTAGAACCTTAATTAATTGTGCCTTCGTTGGTATTTTTGGTGGTTTTTATATTGTTCCTCTGTACGCTTTAATTCAGGAGCGCTGCGAACGTTCACACCTGTCACGAGTAATAGCGGGTAACAATATTCTAAATGCCCTTTTCATGGTAATTGCTGCGGTGCTAGGCGCAGTATTGCTCGGCAATGGAATGACCATTCCTCAGTTCTTTTTATTGGTTGCAATTCTCAATGCTCTGGTCGCCATCTATATTTTCACTCTGGTCCCTGAGTTTTTGATGCGCTTTCTGGTCTGGATCCTTATTCACACCATTTATCGAGTTAAAAAGAAAGGCTTAGACAATATCCCAGACGAAGGTGCGCAGGTACTGGTTTGCAATCATGTCAGCTATGTCGATGCGTTGATCATTGCGGGAAGTATTCGCCGCCCCGTCCGCTTTGTTATGTATCATAAAATTTTCAAGATACCTGTGTTAAGCTTTATTTTCAGGACGGCAAAAGCGATCCCAATCGCTGGTGCCAATGAAGACAAAGAGCTACTTAACAAGGCCATGTATCAAATTTCTGAAGCTCTTGAAAATGGTGAAGTGGTTTGTATCTTCCCCGAAGGTAAGCTGACAACAGATGGTGAAATGAATGTCTTCAAATCTGGTATCGAGAGAATCATTGAAACAACTCCTGTGCCCGTGATTCCGATGGCGTTGCAAGGTCTCTGGCAGAGTCTATTCAGTCGTAAAAAAGTCAATAAGATTATTGACCGTTTAAAACGTATCCGAACCAAGGTAACATTAATCATTGGCAAACCTATTGCTCCTGAGAATATATCGAAAGAATATTTGCAGGATAGAGTGGCGGAGCTTCGGGACAACAAGCCGTAACAGGAAAAGTGCAGTATGAAAGTTTTAAAGTATGGTTTTATTTTTATCGGCACTCTATTTATGGTGCTGGTAGCAATTGGCATTTTCAAAAGAAACTTCGAAAGTAATTCGAGTGTAACCATTGATGCTCCTGTCGAGCAGGTTTTTGCGGTTTATAATAACCCGCTGTTACTGAATCATTGGGTAGCGGAATTCCATTCTATTGAGAACATCAGCGGTTCTTTAAATGAAGTTGGTAGCCAATGGCAAATGAATTACCAATCTGCTGAAGGAACTCCGATTAAAATGCAGCACACTCTGACCTCCTATATTGCAAATCAGCAGGTGGGTTATGACTACTCAAATGAATGGCTAACTGGGACAACACTAGTCACCTTTGAGGGCAGTGACAATGAATCAACTATCGTAACAATGAACCAGCAGTATTCAGGGAAAGGCATTGTACAAAATGCTATCTTGTTTTTGATTCAGGGAAGTATTGAAGAGGTGAATCAATCCAACTTAGAGCAGCTCAAGAAACTGATTGAATCGACCCACCCTGACAAGCTTCAAGATGATGATGAAATTGTACTTTAAATCTTTAACTGAAAAGTAACTGGTCCATCATTAATCAGATGGACTTTCATGGCAGCTCCAAATTGGCCTGATTCGACTTTGTCATAATGTGCTCTGGCCTGACCTACCACATATTCGAACAGCTCTTTACCCACTTGTGGAGGAGCTGCGGAAGAGAAGCTTGGCCGTAAACCGCTTTGTGTATCAGCAGCAAGAGTAAATTGCGGCACGAGCAACAGTCCACCTTTCACATCCTGTAATGACAGATTCATCTTATCCTGCTCGTCGCTGAATACTCGGTACTTCAAAATTCGTTGCAATAATTTATCAGCAACTGCCTGGTCGTCGTTTTTTTCAACACCGAGCAAAACCATTAGCCCTTGATCAATTTCACCAATAGTTTTGCCTTCTACAACGACTTTTGATTCCAGCACACGCTGTAACAATGCAATCATCGATTATTACTCGTCCTTATCTTCTTCTTGATTGCTTTGATCTTCGTAAATCATTTCGTCATCATCGACACGCTCTATAATTACAGTTCCATCCTGCCCCGGACGCTCTTCAAGATTCATGTCTTCCTTAACCGTTGCATAGGCAAGCTTAATACATTTGGATTGCGAATCAGCAGTAAACTCCTTACCACTCATACACTTGTCAAACTCATATTGCAAAGCTTCCTCAACAGTTGAATCAAGCATCTGAGCACGATCAGGTGGACCGCCAAACAGGTTACTTAAAGCTTTGGCAGCGTCCACACCTTGTGAAGTCGTACAGGCTGACAAAGTTGTCAGAGTAGCGCAAAGCGCTGCAATCTTAATCTGATTCATAAAAGACCTTTTTGTAATTTATTGCTTATATGATTGATATCACTGCAATTGGTTGCAACTATTTTTCATAGATACAAAAAGTGTAACGATTTTATTAACTTATTGCTAACTCATTCACTCGAATTGATAATTTGGTGATATAAAAAAAACCGCTACCTGTTAACCAGATAGCGGCTTTTTAAAGCTCTTATAGACTTAAGATGCTTTTGGAGGTCGACTCGCACGCTTACGATCCGATTCTGTAAGATGCTTCTTACGCAAACGAATACTATTAGGCGTTACTTCGACCAGTTCATCATCGTTGATAAATTCTAATGCCTGCTCTAGAGTCAACTTAACCGGCGGTGTTAGAACCTGAGCTTCGTCTGTTCCAGAAGCACGAACGTTGGTAAGCTGCTTGCCTTTCAGACAATTAACCGTCAAGTCATTTGAGCGACTGTGAATACCAACGATCTGCCCTTCATAAACTTCATCACCGTGCTTTGCAAACAGACGGCCACGCTCTTGAAGGTTAAACAAGGCGTTGGTCAGTGCTTTACCGGTCATGTTGGCAATCAACACACCACTTGCTCTTTGACCAATGTCACCGCCTTTGTGTGGGCCGTAATGATCAAATGTGTGGTACATCAGGCCAGAACCCGACGTTAGCGTCATAAACTCGGTCTGAAAGCCAATCAGCCCACGGCTAGGCATCATAAAATCTAAACGAACACGGCCTTTTCCATCAGGAGACATGTTTGTAAGCTCCGCTTTACGCGTGCCCATACGCTCCATGACACTACCCTGATGCTCTTCTTCCACATCAATAGTGACTGTTTCATAAGGCTCCTGCAGCTTGCCATCAATCACCTTCAAGATAACTTCAGGACGAGATACCGCCAGCTCATAGCCCTCTCGGCGCATATTCTCAATCAAGATACCAAGATGAAGTTCACCGCGACCAGAAACACGGAACTTATCCGGATCGTCAGTTTCCTCAACTCGCAAGGCCACATTATGAACAAGCTCCTGTTGCAAACGTTCAAGGATATTACGTGAAGTAACATACTTGCCTTCTTTACCAGCAAAAGGAGAGGTGTTGACCTGAAAAGTCATGGTTACTGTTGGCTCATCCACTGACAATGGCGGTAGAGCTTCAACGGTATTTTGATCACAGATAGTATCTGAAATCTTTAGTTCACCCAATCCGGTGATCGCAATAATGTCACCAGCGTCAGCTGAATCGACTTCATGGCGTTCAAGACCCAGATAACCTAATACCTGACCAACTTTACCATTACGCTTGCTTCCATCAGCGCTGACAATTGTTACCTGTTGGTTTTGCTTAACAGAACCGCGTTTTACTCGACCGACACCAATAACACCTACATAAGAATTATAGTCCAGCTGAGAGATCTGCATCTGGAAGCCGCCTTCAGCATTTGCCGGTGGTGGTGCAACATTGTTGACGATAGCTTCAAACAATGGTTGCATATTCTCGCCAACCGTATCCGCATCACGGCTAGCCCAGCCATTCAGGGCAGAAGCATAAACTACCTCAAAGTCCAGCTGTTCGTCAGTAGCGCCTAAGTTATCAAACAGGTCAAAAACCTGATCCATAACCCAGTCAGGACGCGCACCAGGTTTATCAATTTTATTGATAACCAGAATTGGTTTAAGGCCTTGCGCAAATGCTTTTTGAGTCACAAAACGAGTCTGAGGCATCGGACCTTCAGCCGCATCAACCAACAGTAGAACAGAATCTACCATCGACATAACACGCTCTACTTCACCACCGAAATCAGCGTGTCCAGGGGTGTCAACGATGTTAATACGGTAATCATTCCATTTGATGGCGGTATTTTTTGCCAAAATAGTAATGCCACGCTCTTTTTCAAGATCGTTTGAATCCATTACACGCTCTTGAGGGCCAGCGCGTTCGCCCAAGGTGCCCGATTGCTCCAACAGCTTGTCAACTAGAGTTGTTTTGCCGTGGTCAACGTGGGCAATAATCGCAATATTGCGTAACTTATCGATCATAAATTTCTCAAAGGTGAAAAAATGGCGCATATTCTATACTAGATAGCGCCATTCGCACAGAAAATAGTCAATTTAATTTCAGGTATGATGAGAGTACGAAAGATTATCTATAGATATCAGCTAGATAGGAAGTTTTTCGTAAAGCTCGATTAAGTTCAGGAAACTGTCAGCTCTATTGGCTTGCACAGGTAATACGATTTCTACCGTTATTCTTGCTTTGGTATAACAGTTCATCGGCTTTTGAGACCAAGTGATGATATCCAATATTAAAATCGTTCTCCAGGCTGTAGACGCCTATGCTAATGGTCAGGTTGACGAAATTGCCATTAGCGGGAACTCTGTGTCCAGCAATTTTCTTCCTAAATTCCTCAAGCATTCTACAATGTTTATCGATGTTTCCCCCTGATAGAAAAACAACAAATTCTTCACCACCATATCGGGCCACAAAGTCAGTTTCCCTTTGGAAGTGCTCCTTTAATTCCTTGGCTATCATAACTAGGCAGTTATCACCGACCGAATGTCCCCAGGTATCATTGACTACCTTAAAGTGATCAACATCTAAAATAGCAAACGTTAATGGCGTTTTGTTACGGCAACTCAACTTAAAAATTTCATACACAGATTTCTCAAAACCACGTCGGTTAAATATTTTGGTTAAGTCATCTTCAACACTCATCTTTTCTAGTTTCTCATTCATTTCAACTAGCTCTGATGTTTTTATTTCGACTTCTCTTTTTAAACTTTCCTGATATTCAAGCGTGAGATACTGAGCCTCTTTAAGCTGCTCTCTGACTGACTCGATTTCAAGGCTGGTTTGGATATTACTAGCAGAGTCCTGAATAGGTCTGTGAGCAGCAAAATTTCTAACAAGATTTTCCAGTGGCTTAGTTATTTGTTTTGAGAAACGACGAGTAACAGCAAGTGACAGAATGGCAATGAAAAGCAAGATAATGGTCAGGCGTAAAAAATTATGACCGTATGAGCCTATCAGAATAGAAGGTTCGGCCAGAGCAACCACCCGCCATCCATAACCCGTTGTAGCGGCGTGATATAGGTACTGTTTACCTTTTAACTCAAATATTCTCATTCTATTGGTAAACGTAGGACTTATATCGACTATTTCAAAGTGATCCAACGTATTTAAGTTAAGTTCCGGAGAAGAATAAATAATATTTTTATTTTGATCCTTGATGATAATATGCCCATCGGAAACAGACATGCTTTCTTCTATGTTCTCAAACTTTGGAATATTTAAAGACCCTTCTACTATTCCAAGAAACTGATTGTTTTCATTCAGTATAGGCACACTTATTGCAATTATTGGGTCATCACCAAAACCTCGACCTTGAAACACTTCAGAGACATATGCTCTTAATTCTGTTTTGGGGACTTTGAAGTAATCTCTATCAATTACTTTTCTTTTTTCTTCAGTTTCAGATTTAATATTGTTATAAAATTCCGCAGGAGAACCACTAATAATCAATCCAGATTGGTTTGCAATCAGCATTGTTATAAAACCGTTGTATATCTGATTCCATTTATTAAGCATCACGTCCCGTTCAACGTCTGTAAGATCATTCTGCAGAACCACTGCCTCGAGACTTCTTAGAGAATTTAAATGGTAATCAACATAGTTTGTTAGGTAACTTACATAATGCTCTGTACGCGTTTTCAGTACATTTTCCATCTGTTTTTCAGTATTGTCTGCCGCAGAGTCTGACAAGAACAAAGATATAATTAGAGCTGGTAGCGAAATACTATTCAGGGACAACTCAAAAACTCGATCCGATAACTTCGGAGCTTCAGGCTCCGCAGCTGCCGAAAACAATCTCAACGGAATAAAGGGTTTCAAAAGCGCAGCGATTGATACGATCAAGACCCCATTAACAGCCTGCTTTAGTAAGATTACCTGTATAAAGTCTCCAGATGTCACATCATAAATATACTTAATTGTTAAATAGGTAATAGGTATACCCAGTATCACCCAGAAAATAACATCGGCTAGCAGTAACAAGACTCCTTTTCTAAGAAAGGCATTTAAAACGAAAATTTCAAGAATGGCTGATACAAAAAAAGTGTAATTTCCTGTTTCGTATACAAGACCCGTCGATGTGATTATGGATGCGAAAACTGCTGGATAAAAACCTCGGGTTATTAAACAGATAATGACAAATACTTCGCCAAGGTGGAGACTAAGGTTTCCGTATAACGGGATAATAAACCAGAGATTGGTTATTAAACCAAGTAGCCCATAAACTCCTCCTAACAAAAGAGCCTTTTCATTAAATGTTCTTGGTGCCGCCTGATCCAATGATTATTCCTTAGTTATTTTTTCTACTGTTGATCTGCAGATAACTGATTTCTTCCTGATGTTTTACTTTTATATAATAACTTATCAGCATTTGAAACCAGTTTATCATAAGTAATATTTAAATCGTCTTTGACGCTATATGCCCCAATACTGACAGTTATCGATATTATTTTATCTTCGTAGTAGATTTCATGGTTTGCAATATTCAATCTAAGTTCTTCCAGCATCTGTCTATGAATATTAATATCGCCCCCTGCAATAAACACTACAAATTCTTCACCGCCATAGCGTGCAACAAAATCTGAATCTCTTTTAAATCGCTTTTTCATTTCTTCGGCAACCATGATTATGCATTGATCACCCGCAGCATGCCCCCACTGGTCATTGACATTTTTGAAGTGATCAATATCAAGAATAGCCATAGTAACAGGGGTAGCATGTCGAATTGAAACAGCGAAGGCATTTTTTACATTCTGGTCGAAACCTCTTCGATTATAAATTTGTGTCAACTCATCCTGCACACTGACTAATGCCAGTTTTTCATTGGCTTCCAGGAGTTCTTTAGTTTTTTCTTCGACTTGCTCCTGCAACGTTTTCTGATACTCCAGCATAAAGTGCTGCGCTTGCTGTAACTGCTCTCTTACGGATTCAATTTCTGCACTACTATAGATAGAACGAGCTTTTCTAGGTATAGGTTCGTTTGATGAAAAGTGTTTCACTATGGTTTCGAGCGGTCTAGTAATCTGTTTTGAGAATTTTTGAACTACTAATAAAACAATGGAGGCAATAATCAACAAACTGACGATTAGATTATAAAAGTCATTTTTATAGGCATCTATTAATGTGTCTGGTGAGCTCAGTGTATATATTTTCCAACCACTGTCAGTAACCCTATTTTTAAACAAGAAAAAACCTTCACTTAGTTTAAGTAGCGGTAACTCATCTGTGTACACCTGATCTATTTTTTCAGGAACGAACTCTGATAAAGGTTCAAGGTTTAATATTTCAGAAGCATACACAAGTTTATTCTTTGCATCGGTCACAATGACGAATACACTAAAGCCACTAGTACCAGATCCAAACTTTTCGAAATTAGCCAAGTTTAAAGTTGCCTGCACAATACCTGCAAATTGGTCATCTTCAAAATAAGGCGCACTGATTGCCACAATGGGGTCATTTCCATAACCCCTGGCCTGGAATACATCGGATATGTAATGTGTATTACGTGAATAAGGGACCTGATAATATAACCGGTCGTCAACCATCTTTTCTGATCTGGAAAGACCCCGCAATGTATCTTCAAATTCTTGCGGAGCTCCATGAATAACATACCCAATTTCATCTGTGATAAGCATCGAAAAGACATCCGGATACTGGTTGTGAGCATCCAACAAAAACTCTAGTTTCTCTTTATCATTGAACGGCTGCCAGCTAAAGGTATTGGCTAAATTATCAACCATTCTTTGGTGATGAGTTAAATGGTTTCTTGTTATTTCAGTGTAGTGATCAGCCTGAACACCTAACAATTCACTGGCCTGCTGTTCTGCTATCTTGGCAGAATTATTTGATAGAATTAACGTGATTATTAGTGATGGTAGCAGGATGCTTATCATCGATAACTCGAATATTCGATAGGATAATTTTGGTAGCTGTAGCTGAATATCAAGTCTATGCCATTTACTTGGCAAGAATGGTCTCAATAACGAAGCAGCTGACACTACCAATACGCCATTTAATAGCTGCTTAAGCATGATGACCTGTATGAAGTCACTTGAGCTTATCCCGTAGAAATAAATGACAAACACATAGGTAATTGGGATACCTATAACAAGCCAATAGGCAACGTCTGCAACTAGAAGTACCCAGCCTCTTCTACTCAATGCGTAAAGTACCAGTATTTCAATTAGAGAATTGACGAAAAATGCAGGGTTATGGGTTTCAACATAAAGCCCAATAGAGCCAAGAAGTGCCGCAAAAGCAGCCGGATACAGCCCTCGAGTAACCAAACAGAAGATAATGAATATTTGCCCGAAATGCAGGCTTAGGTTTCCGTACAGATGAGCTATCAGGAAGCTATTGAATAATAAAGCCATCAAGCCATACGCAGAAGCATAGCCAAGCTCTTTTAAAATTTGTTGCTTTCTTGTTCTAGTGTCCAGAATTACCTCCTGTTGCTAGCACCCTCATAGTAACTTAATTATCTGATTTACCAAACTTTTTTTGTATTATTAGCAATTTTGACTCTTGTCTTGCTACATTGAATTTGTCTTTTATTTACTTTTAACCTCTCAACCTTTGCCTATAGCGGCTTGCTAATATATAATCGCTGTCCATTTTTTGACCACCTCGTATTGTGTAACTTATTGATTTTCTGATTATGACTCAAGCAAATTCTATTCAAACTTCGAACAATGCCCCACAAAAAAAGCGCAAGGCCGTAGCTTTGATTTCTGGAGGCCTGGACTCTTTATTAGCAGCTAAAGTGATTCAGGAACAGGGAATACATGTGGAAGGTATTAATTTTTATACTGGTTTTTGCGTAGAAGGTCATACTCATGCCATTCGCAAGAAAGATAAAGACAAGCAAAAGCGCAATAATGCTCTGTGGGTTGCAGAACAGCTGGGAATAAAACTCCATATTATTGATATTTCTGAAGAATATAAGGATATCGTTCTAAATCCAAAGCACGGATACGGTGCCAATCTGAATCCTTGCCTTGACTGTAAAATCTTCATGGTTAACCAGGCCCAAGCCTGGGCATGGGCTGAAGAAAACGGCTTTGATTTTATTATTACCGGAGAAGTAATCGGTCAGCGTCCAAAGTCACAGCGTAAAGAAACCATGCCTATCATTGCCCGTGAATCTGGTGCCGAAGACAGGCTGTTACGCCCATTGTGCGCCAAAAACTTAATGCCAACCTTACCTGAGCGAGAAGGCTGGGTTGACCGGGAACAACTATACGATTTCTCTGGTCGGAGCCGTAAGCCTCAGTTTGAACTGGCTAAAAAGTTTGGCTTCGACGACTTTGCCCAGCCAGCTGGTGGGTGTTGCTTCTTAACTGACGCAAATTACTCAGCAAAACTTGCAGACTTATGGGAAGCTCGTGGTGAAAGACGCTACGAACTTGATGACATTATGCTATTAAAAGTTGGACGCCACATACGACCAAAACCCAACTTCAAATTGATTGTAAGCCGTGAAGAAGGTGAAAATAACTTCTTAAAAGGTTACAAGAAACAGTTTACCAGTATCCATACTGTTAGCCATGGTGGTCCCTTAACTTTACTGGATGGCTCGTTCGACAAAGAAGACATAAAGCTTGCAGCGCAAATCGTTGCCCGTTATTCAGGCGGTAAAAGCGCAGATGCCGTTACCGTACAAATCGAAAACTTTAATGGTACCTCTTATGTAATGGACGTGCCGCCCATGCCTGCTCATGAAGTTAAAGAGGAATGGCATGTATGAGTAGTAAACACACTTTAGACTGCTCTAATCTCCTGTGCCCGATGCCTGTAATACGCACACAGAATGCACTCAAGGAGTTAAACGAAGGTGATACACTTGAGGTTATATGCACTGACCCGGGTACATTGAGCGACATTCCTACCTGGTGTCGCATTAACCAGCAGGAAGTTTTATCCACTGAAGAAGTTGATAATCAAATTATTTTCTACATAAAAAAAACCGCTAACTAGCGGTTTTTTTTTCGCCTAATGTGTTATCCAGAATATTTAAACCAGCAATTGAAGGCAACAGTAATCCTATCCGATTCACCATAGTATGGCTTAACCTCATGCAAAAGCCAGGAAGGAAATAAAACCAGCTGTCCTTCTTGCATATGGATTAGCTTATTCCCTCGACTAAACTGTCCACCAAGGCTTGAGCAAGACTTGTCAATAAAACTCGTCGTACTAATATGAGGAGAGATAAAATTCAATCCTCCGCTATCAGGATCATCTGGTGCTTTATCACCTGCTGAAACACAATAGACACCAGACCAGGATGCCATAGGATGATTATGAATCCCGAAGTATCCCCCTTTTTTGGTAATGTGGAACCAGCTTTCACAGGCAATGTGTAATCGTTGCAGAGTTTCAACATTATATTGATTCAGTGTTCCAACTAACTGGTATAACTGCCCCCAACAGAATTTCTGTAACTGCTGTACACACTCTTCTTGCCAACTAAATAAATCGAATGAACTCTCATATACCTGTTTATTTTTGTTAACAAATCCATGCTGGTCGACTTTGCTATTTAATGCTTTCTCTCTAAACAATTTTTGCAGCTGCTGATTAAGAATCTTATGCTCTGAATTGTAAGAAATGCCTAGCGGAACAGAAAACATTGGTATGATTTCATTTTTTTGTGTGTTCATTTATCTATATCTTTTTTATACTGACTTTTACTCCAAAAGATTACTATCTCTAATTATGAATCATTGGTCAAATTATTGGTCTTCATCTAAAACTCTAAATAGCTTTTCAGAGTCAGATATTTCAAAAGGTTATACAGGAGAGATAAAACGTTACTGGTTTGATATTTTCTCAAAGCTTAAACCCGGAAGTAAGATTGTAGATATTGGTTGTGGGAATGGCGCTCTGGCATGTCTAGCTGTTGAGTACAGTAACTCCCATAATTTAGATTTCGTAGTTCACGGAATTGACGCAGCAGACATCAAGCCAATAGATACTTTTAAGGATGATAAAAAACTTTTAGGACTGTTATCTAAAGTAACATTCCACCCAAAAACGCCAGCAGAGAAGATGCCCTTTAAAAGGGGGGCTATTGATGTTTTTATTAGCCAATTTGGTTTCGAATATTCGGATATATTAAAGACCCTTTCAGAATGCCAAAAGGCACTTGCTGACAATGGCTCCATACATATAATGGCTCACCATCCCAACTCTGTTATATCTCAAGATACAAAGTCAGGTGCGCATGTTCTCAATGAAATTCTTCACACCAGCCCATTATTTATACAAGTAGACCTATTACTCGATATTGCTACTCAGGTATACCAGTCAGGGCAATATCAAGCATGGAATAGAAACCCTTACAACCAGTCTATTACTCATACTATCAAGTGGATATTAGATACAGTTAAAAAACAGTTTCACGAAGAAAAATATGCTAACTGGTTGAACGATATCATAAGTAGAGTTATTCCAATCCTACAGAATCTCTCAACCTCTAACCCTCAACTACTTCGTCAACATTTGGCACATGATTTTAATTTGCTTGATCAGCATCGCGCGCGGCTTGAAGAGCAAATTAAAGCAACATTAACAAATACTAACCTTAAAGAATTAGAAGAAAATACGCTTAAATTGAATCGCTCTACTGTATCGACAACTTTTAATATTGAGAATCAACCTTTTGCCTGGTCTATAACTATTGAATGATTTTTATTAATTAACTTTTAAATATATAAAAAAAGGCGAGGTAACCCTCGCCTTTTTATTTCGTTTGTTAACTTAAACTTAGAAAGTTTGAGTATAACGAACGTAAGCTACGCGACCATAGCCATTGTACAAGTAGTAGTTGTACTCACGACCATCAAAGTCTTCGATAGTTGGGTATTTCTCGAAAACGTTTTGCGCACCCACTGAGATTTGACCATCCCAAGGAGTGTTATAGCTTACTTGTAGGTCATGCGTAGTCCACACACCCATGTTACCAGAACGGCCAACGCCATCGTTACCAGGTACAGATTCTACATCAATGTATTGACCACCGATAGTGTTCACATTCCAAGCAACTGTGAAGTCGTTGATATTGTAAACGTTTTGTAAAACTGCACGCCATTGTGGAACACCTGGGTCACGAACTAGGTTACGACCACCGTCGATGCTCAAGTTATCGATCCAAGAAACTTGGAAGTTTGAAGCCAAACGACCAGCATCTTCGAAGTCAAAGTTGAAACGAGCATTCAAATCAACACCGTCAGTTTCAAGGTCACCCTCGTTACCATAACCAGTTAAGATTTGAGCGATAGAACCGTTTGCACGACGAGTTACACCAAGACCTGCAGGAATTGGATCGCCAGCTTGTTCACGGTTAATCAAGCCTTGTGAGCTGAAGAACGCGATACGGTTATCAATCTGGATGTTGTAGTAATCCAAAGTGAAGTTGAACCAATCAGTTGGCTGATAAGCTAAACCAAATGCATATTGGTCTGACTGCTCAGACTCTAGGTCTGGGTTAGCAATACGGTATGCGTTGATTTGAACTTCACAGTCTGCTGGCTCACCAAATGCAAGACATGTAGCTTCATCTTGTACTGGGTCAGCTGAGAATGCAGTTTGCTGAGTTAGGATATCCAAAGTTGGAGCACGGAAACCTTGACCGAAAGACGCACGAAGTGTCAATTCGTCCATTGGCTGATAACGTACAGAAACTTTTGGAGAGAAGTCATTACCGTAATCTGAGTAGTCATCGAAACGACCAGCTACAGATACTTCTAAGTCTTCTGTAAATGGAAGCAATGTTTCGAAGTAAGCAGCAGTTACGTCACGGCCACCACCAGCAGAGTTACCAGCAGAACCACCTACTAGACCTGCTTCTGACTGAGCGTCATAAGCGTCTGAGTAGTATTCTTCACGACGGTCAGCACCAACAAACATCTGGATAGTACCACCATCCAACTCACCGATATCAAATGCTGCAGAAGCAAAGATTTCGTCGAAGTCGAAGTTACTTACACGAGAAGTAGTTACTACAGAACCACGAAGCACGTTAGTTGGGTTAGATGATGGGTTTTGAATATCATAACCATAACGGTACAAATCAGGGTCAAATGTAGAAGTGTTGTCACCATATACTTCATAACCTGGGTTGAAGTCGTTTACGAATGTCCAAGCAGTTTGAGCTGCTAGGTAGCCGTTACCGATTTCAACAGTTTGGTTACGTACACGACGTACGCTGAAGTCTAGCTCAACATCACCAACGTAACCTGTAGTACCGAACAAGAAGTCAATGTTCTCGTTTTGTACTGTGTTATCACGGTTACCCGCTGCTGCGAAACGGTGGAAGAACCACATTGGCTCGTTAGCACCGATTGATGCATCATATGCAACCGCGTTAGGGTTGTTAGGATCATACATCCAAGCATCAGGGTTAGTTGGGTTGTTATAGCTGTCTGCTGGAGTAGTCAAACCACTGTAGAAATAGTTTGAATCAGGAGCAGGTGCATAACGACCGAAAGAGTCATTCTTTGCGATTGTTGCATTTGCATAGATTGACCAGTCATCGTTTACCATGTGAGAAGCTTTTAAGTAAAGAGACTCATTGGTAGTTGATGCTTCGTTCGCGTTAGTCGCGTTGAAGTTGTATGCACAAGCTGCCCCATTTGCATAGAAGTTATCTTCGTTACAACCGCCAGGGATTGCAGTAAAGGCATTACTGAAGTCTGTGCGAGTCCAGTTGTTACCATAGATTGATGCGCCAGGAGTTACCCATGGGAATGCACGTTGGAAAACGATGTCACGCTTGTTCCAAGATACACCACCTAGTAGGCTTGTAGTATCGTTAGAAGAACCGAATACAACGCTACCAGCTTCACGCTCACCACCTTCAGATGGAATGCTTGGCTCGCCTTTTTGTAGGCTTACTTCAGCGCCGTTGTAATCTTTACGAGTAATAACGTTTACAACACCACCGATCGCGTCAGAACCATAGATCGCTGATGCGCCATCAGTCAAAATCTCAACACGCTCAATAGCGCCCATTGGGATTGAGTTCAAATCTTGGCTAGAACCAGTAGATGGAGACATAGTCAAACGACGACCGTCAACCAATACTAGTGAACGCGAAGAACCAATACCACGTAGGTCGATCATCGCTACACCTTGCGCTGATGAACCAGATTGTGGACGGAATGAACCAGTTGTATTGAAAGTTGTGTTACGTAGTAATTCAGCTGCTGAAATCTCACCAGAAAGTTCGATTTGCTCACGAGTGATTACAGTAACTGGGTTTGCACCTTCAACGTCAGTTCTCTTCAAACGAGAACCAGTTACAACAACTGTTTCTGCGTCATCAGCTTCTTCTTCTGCAGCGAAAGTAGCTGGAGCAGCAACAGCCATTGAAGCTGCAAAGCCGCTATATAAAGCGTACTTAACTGCTTTAGCTATCATTGTCTTGTTAGTCATAAAATCCTACCTATAGATAAGTTGGTAAATTTTCTTTCTTTTTGCCCAAAACTGTATTTTATCGCGCCACAATAAAGTACCACGGCCAAACACAGCCTTGGAGAATGTTATAGTTATCATAATTTTCTATGTTCGGTCAACAAGTTTTACATTTATATGATTGAGCTCAAACTGGTCACTATCCTTTATATGAGAAGGGATGTAGCCTTATATTGCTCTAAAAAAAATATTTACATATGTACTTTTTTTATACAGTCGTAATTACTTCTTATAACTTTTGGCCATACATGATTATTTAAATGACATGAATCCTCGCGTCGCACCAATTTGGTGCAATCTTATATGAGGTTCTCCCTGTTTTAAATAGTCTTAATTTTATGACCTGCTTATAATAGCCACCATAAATTTCCTTTTGACTCACTGGAGCAATACTAATGTCAGTTGAAAACGTTCTTAAAATGATTGAAGAAATGGATGTTAAATTTGTGGACCTTCGCTTTACCGACACCAAAGGTAAAGAGCAACACGTAACCATTCCTGCACGTCTTGTTGACGAAGAAATGTTAACAGAAGGTAAAATGTTTGACGGTTCTTCAATTGCTGGTTGGAAAGGCATTAATGAATCAGATATGGTGTTGATGCCGGATGCTTCATCAGCTGTGATGGATCCATTCTTTGAAGACGCTACATTGAACTTGCGTTGCGATATTCTAGAGCCATCAACCATGACTGGGTATGATCGTGATCCACGCTCAGTAGCTCGTCGCGCTGAAGAATACTTAAAATCAACAGGCATCGCTGATACCGCATACTTTGGTCCCGAGCCAGAATTTTTCATGTTTGAAGATGTTCGTTTTAAAACTGATATGAGTGGTTCATTCGTTAAGATCGACGATCCTGAAGCGGCATGGAACTCAGACAAATCATACGAAGGCGGTAACTATGCTCACCGTCCTCGTGTAAAAGGCGGTTATTTCCCTGTTCCTCCTGTTGACTCATCACAAGATATTCGTTCGCAAATGTGTCTGGTAATGGAACAAATGGGTCTGCGCATTGAAGCTCACCACCATGAAGTTGCAACTGGTGGCCAAAACGAAATCGCTACTGAATTTAATACGCTTATGCTAAAAGCTGACGAAGTTCAGATCTTAAAGTATGTAATTCATAACGTTGCTCATGCTTATGGTAAAACTGCAACCTTCATGCCAAAACCAATCGTTGGTGACAATGGTACCGGTATGCACGTTCATATGTCTTTGGCAAAAGATGGAAAAAACCTTTTTGCGGGCGATAAATACTCTGGCCTTTCTGAAGAAGCTCTATATTATGTTGGCGGCATTATTAAGCACGCTCGCGCTCTTAATGCAATTACCAATCCATCAACCAACTCATACAAGCGTCTAGTTCCTGGTTTTGAAGCACCAGTAATGTTGGCTTACTCTGCAAACAATCGCTCTGCTTCAATCCGTATCCCACACGTAACCAGCGCTAAAGCACGTCGTATTGAAGTTCGCTTCCCCGACCCTATGGCAAACCCATACCTTGCGTTTGCAGCACTGATGATGGCAGGTCTTGATGGTATCCAGAACAAGATCCATCCCGGTGACTCCATGGATAAAGATTTATACGACTTACCGGCTGAAGAAGCGAAAGCCATTCCTACTGTTGCCAAATCTTTGGAGCAGGCCTTGGATGCGCTTGATGCAGATCGTGAGTTCCTGACTCGTGGCGGTGTTTTCTCAGACGATATGATTGATGCTTACATTGAGCTTAAACGTGCTGATATTGAGCGCCTGAACATGACCACTCACCCTGTTGAGTTTGACATGTACTACAGCTTGTAATCAGAACGGCTCACAAAGTAACTTTTAAAGCCCGGCGCAAGCTGGGCTTTTTTATTTTGACAGATGGCACAAACTACCTAATACTTTGTCTAATTAAGTAAGTTCATTACAGGGAGATTTTAATGCAAGTTAAAGTTTCATATCTTTTTAAGCTGTCGCTCTTTTTTGTCACGGCACTATGGTTCACAGCTGCTGATGCCACTGTTTTGTACAAAAAAGTGGACAAAGATGGCAAGGTAACCTATACCGATAAGCCCATTGAAGGCGCCGAAGCGATTACTGTTAAAACTAATCAGAATGTCGTTTCTACACCTCGCATAAGTCCCAGCAAGCAACAGCAGAGTCAAAGCGATGATGAAGAGCAAGGGCCAATGTATGAAGTATTTTCAATTGACAGCCCGACCAATGATCAAGGAGTCAGGGCAAACGATGGCTCGGTCAATATCGTGATAGGTATTACGCCACAGATTCAACCCAACCACAGTATTCGATTACATATGGATGGCGTTCAGGTAGGCCAGGATCAGAAAATTCCTTACTTTAATTTAGCCAATGTGGCACGCGGTACTCATGAGCTGGTAGCTATGGTTATCAATGACGAAACGCAGGAAATTGTCCAGACCAGCAAGGCTGTGACATTTCATGTCTTACGGACCTCAATCTTGAATCGATAGCACTCGACTTTCAACCAAACTGAATAACGCACCGTTTTGGTGCGTTATTCAGTTTAAGCTGTTATAATTCGTTCTTTTCCTGTCCAGCCATCTATGAATACTAAAGCTCTGCTCGACCAGCTGTCTACTGCAGTTATGCTGTTCGATACTCATGGTCGCTTTGCCTATTTGAATCAAACCGCAGAAAGCGCATTAAGAACCACTTCCAAGGTTCTGCTCGGTCAACGCTATAGCTTTTTTATCGCCAGCGACAGCCTTCCTCTCCGCCAGCTATTAAAAACGCTTAAGGAAAACGGCAGCTTTGCTCAGGATGATTTAAGGCTGGAGTTGCTAAATGGCCGCAACATTATTGCTAACTTTACCGGCCATTGGATACATCTTGATAAACCTTATCTAATGGTCGAGTGGCAAGACAGACAGAGCATTAAACGCTATCAGCATGAGCTTGGGATTCTGCAACAAAACCAAATTAATAATAAATTATTGGCCCAACTAGCCCATGAAGTAAAAAATCCACTCAGCGGTATCGCAGGTGCAGCACAACTTTTGGCGCTTGAGCTTCCTGAAGAACAAAAAGAATTTACCGACATCATTCAGCATGAGATTGAGCGACTCTCTAAACTGGTAGATCGCATGTTACTAGGTGGCAAAAAAGCCAGTAAGGTATTAATCAACATTCATGAAATTACTGAACAGGTTTACGACTTCTGTAGCATTAACCTGCCAGAGAGCATTCAGCTCAAAAAAGATTACGACCCCAGTCTGCCAGACCTTACGATCGCGCCAGAGTCTGTTTATCAGGCATTGTTGAATGTGGTTCAGAATGCTATCGAAGCGTGCGCGACTCAGGAACAGGCGAACATTGTTATAAAAACCCGTGCGTTACCTCGTCATAGTATTGGCATAAAACAATATCCGCTGACCCTTCGAATTGATGTCATAGACGATGGCCCAGGAATTGACCCTGCACTGCAACCTAACGTCTTTGTCCCCCTCATCAGTGGAAAACAAAGTAGTGGACTAGGACTGGGGATTGCCCAAAGTCTGGTTCAGCAGCAAAGCGGCATCATAGAATTTATTAGCGACGCTTCAGGTACTACTTTTTCTATTTATCTACCCGTGGTCAATCATGATAGCGAGGTTGAACAACAATGAGTGAGCAACCAACCATTCTGGTCGTAGATGATGATAGTTCAATTCGCTGGGTGCTGGCTCGCGCGCTAAACAACGCTGAGTTTAAAGTCATTTCCTGCGATAACAGCGCTGAAGGTTTGGAGCTGGTCAGAACTCACAATCCCAATATTGTGATCACTGACATTCAAATGGCGGGAATGAGTGGCCTGGAATTACTTGAAAAACTCAATCAGTCAAATCCCAATCTGCCGGTAATTATGATCACTGCCTATGCTGATACGGATATTGGAAGTCAAACCCACGAACTTGGTGCTTTTGATTATCTGCCTAAACCATTCAATATTAACCAGGTTATCGACATCTGTCGCAAGGCTCTCGATAGCCAGCTTCCCAACACCCACCTTCCGGCTTGGCAGCAGCAGATTCACAAGGCCATAGAACAGCACTACCACCAGGGACAGACAGATATACTGCAACAAATTCAGGATGATTTTGAGCGCTTTATCGTGGACAATGCCTTGCGGCTGACTCAGGGGCACAAACAGAAAGCAGCAAAACTTCTTGGCTGGGGACGCAATACACTGACCCGTAAACTTCAAAACTGGCAACAGCAGGACGACGACTGAATGTACCATATCGTTTTATTTGAACCTGAAATTCCACCTAATACCGGCAATATCATCCGCTTATGCGCCAATACCGGTTTTCAGCTTCACTTAATCAAACCGCTTGGCTTTGAAATAGATGACAAGCGAATGCGTCGAGCGGGATTGGATTACCACGAATGGGCACAGGTCAAAATTCATGAGAACTATCAGGCATTTCTCGATAGTGAACAGCCTCAGAGATTGTTTGGGCTTAGCACCAAAGCCAAAAATTATTTTCATCAGGTAGAGTTTCAGGATGGTGATTACTTAATGTTTGGCCCAGAAACCAGAGGACTACCCGATCATATCCTTCAAGATATGGGAGAACACCTGCTGAGAATCCCTATGCGCCCTAACAGCCGCAGTCTGAACCTATCTAATACGGTTGCTATAGTTACGTACGAAGTATTGCGACAGGAGCAGTTTGAAGGCTTTCTGTAAGGAGATTTATAGTGGGACTTGATATAGGCTCTACCAGTTATTATGTGATTGGATGGCTTTTGCTAACCACCCCCTGGCTCATTGCTCATCTAACAGTTAAATATAGTAGTAGGCCATGGATTTATAATTCAACACTGATTATTGCTACTTTAGCGTTTATGTTAGTAAACGTTTTTCTAATCCGGCATGCCCATCATTTAAGTGAGTTTCCTTTTATAGGACTAAAGTGGTGGCCAGTTTGGATATTCGCAGGTTTTAAACTGATACTAGCTTCTTTTTACATAATCTTAATAAGATCTAAATGTCATCATGCTGTTTTTTTGATAATTTGCGGAACAATCAATTTAATATCAGTCTTGAATTTTGAAGGGTTTATTATATTTCTTTCCCTAGAATAGCAGCTATTTTATTCCTTCAGACTTGAGATCGCGCGTTAATAGTTCGTGGGCTGCCTGACGGGCATCAACGCCCTCGTAGATGATGCGATAGATAGCATCGCTGATGGGCATTTCGACATTGAGTCGCTTTGCTAACATTTTGACTTCCTTGGCATTACGGACACCTTCAACCACCTGCCCAATAGCGTGCTCAGCTTCATCGCGACTGGCTCCCTTACCTAAGGCCAGACCAAATCGGCGATTGCGTGACTGGTTATCGGTACAGGTCAATACCAGATCGCCCATCCCCGCCATACCATTAAAAGTTTCCTGCTTGCCACCAGCGGCAACACCTAAGCGAGTCATTTCGACCAGCCCACGAGTAATCAAGGCAGTTCGAGCATTAGCCCCATAACCTAAGCCATCGGCAATACCAGCACCTATGGCGACAACGTTTTTAACAGCACCACCGACCTGAACTCCAACGATATCGTCGCTGGTATAAACACGGAAACGTTCATTGTGCAGTGCCAAGGCAAGCTGTTCCGCAAACTCATCATTATTGGCCGCTAAAGTAATGGCAGTTGGCATTCCGATAGCCATTTCTTTGGCAAAAGTAGGCCCGGATAAAATGGCATGTGGCATATCGCTTCCTAAAATGCTTTTGAGCACATTACCAAGCAAATCACCACTTTCAGGGTCCAGCCCCTTACTGGCCCAGACTAACCGGCTACTTTGATCTACATAGGGCTTTATAAGATGCAGCGTATCGCGAAATGCATGGCTTGGAACTGCCACCAGAATAATTGGATGATCCGCAAGTGCAGATTCAACACTGTCTGTAACAGATAGGTTCTCAGGGAAAGCTACATCGGGAAGATATTTAGAATTATTTCTGGCCTGTTGCATTTCTGCAACATGCTCAGCATTACGAGCCCATAATTGAACATTATGGCCATTACGGGCCAGCAAAACTGCCAATGCGGTTCCATAAGAACCAGCCCCTAGAACCGCAAAGGAAAGTTGTGCAGACATTAAGCGTTCGCTTCGCCTTGACCTGCCTGCTGCTGTTGAGCTTGCTGCATTGCCTGCTCATACAAAGCATTAAAGTTGATTGGCTGCAATGTAAAGCGTGGGAAGCCACCACGAGCGATAATTTCTGAAGTTGCCTCACGAACGTAAGGAAGAATCTGTTCGCAACAGAAAGTTCTTAACATACGGCTTCGGACTTCATCTTCAAGACCTTTAATACCAAATACAGCGCCGTATTTAACTTCAGCGATATAAGCGGTTTTCTCACCATTTTTTGCCGTAATAGTTACTTGTAGCTCTACTTCATAACTATCATTTTTTAGATCTTTTACCTGATTGTTAAGGTTAACATTTATACTTGGCTTAAATTGCTCAAGGAAAACTTCTGGTGAGTTTGGAGCTTCAAATGAAATGTCTTTAGCATAAACTGACTGAATGACAAGTTGTGCTCCTTCAGGAGTTTCAACTTTCTGCTCATTGTTATTTCCGATGTTTTGATCTTGCTCTGCCATAATCTTCTCTCTTAACTTTTACTCTTACTAATTATTGTCTTGCAATAGTGGCAATAACTCACCCTTGCGGTGTAATGCATACAGGTCATCACAACCACCTATTGCTCGTTCATTGATAATAATTTGAGGAACCGTGTAGCCACCGGTTATTGATTCCATATGAGCTCTTAGCTCTGGGTCACCGTCGACAGGAATCTCTTTATAATCAACCTGAAGTTCATCTAATAACGCTTTCGCTCTGACGCAGAATGGGCAGTAGCGAGTAGTGTAAATGGTTACTTGTGACATTATAGTTCTCAAATATCGTCGGATGTTTTAGCTTAGCCTTTCGCTAAAGGCAAGTTTTCTGTAGTCCAGGACTGGATTCCGCCTTTAAGTTTATGCACATCGGCAAAACCGTGCTTTCTGAGTTGCATCGCGGCATTACCCGCCTGCACTCCTGCGTTACAGACCATTATGATGGGGACCTCTTTATGTTTTTCAAGGTCCTTGATTCGATCCTTCAGCTTACCGAAAGGAATATTGATTGAGCCCGGAATATGCCCTTTGTTGTAATCCGCTATCGCGCGCAGGTCAACCACCACTGCATTTTGCTTATTGACCATCTGTGTCATCACTAATGGAGTCAATGACTTAGAGCCGCTTGTTGCGGTCTTGATCAAGCTGATTGTTAACAATAGGGTAAATGCCAGCCAGGCAGTACCTAAAATAGGATGATTGCCGTAAAACTCAAGTAGTTGTTGCATCTGCTGATAAGCCTTTGGATTTCACAAAATAGAGACAGCGCATTATACACAAAACAGCGCCAAGACCTAGAGTCTGTTGACTTTCAGGAATAAAATATCCACTCCTTAAAAGTCAATAAGGAGGCCGTAGCCTCCTTATGTGACCATCCGCATTTAGGACTATGCCTCAGTATTGGCAGTCTCAGGATTAACTGACTCGACTTTAAGGGTAGCTCCCTCATAGCCGATAACTTTTACTTTATGGCCCTCGGGTAGCTCTGGGCCTTCAACACGCCAGTAGGTATCCCCAACTCTGACTTTGCCGACCCCATTTTCGATAGCATTACTCAGGTTGAATTCGCGCCCAACCAAAGACTTACTGCGCTGATTGAGTGAGCCACTGTCGTCATCCTGGTCAAGCTTGTGTTTCTTGGCATAGGACTTCCATAACACCAGGCTTGCTACTGACAATATGGAAAATACTAACCATTGAATTTCCGGTGGCATCAAGCCGGGCAATATGAGCTGCAAAACACCAACCACCAAAGCGCCAACACCAAACCACAGCAAAATGGCGCCAGGTGCAAACATTTCCAGGATAAGAAGCACCAACCCAAATACTAGCCAGTGCCAATACTCAATCTGTAGAAAAAATTCCATAATTACCCCTTATTCTGCCCAAAGGATTCTTTGGCAATTTCAGCAATACCGGCAACCGAGCCAATCACCGAAGATGCTTCGAGAGGCAGCATCAACAACTTCTGGTTATCCGCAGTAGCAATTTGTGCTAAAGCATCGACATATTTTTGCGCCACGAAGTAATTAATCGCCTGCACGTTACCTTCGGCAATTGCTTTCGAAACCATCTGCGTAGCATTGGCTTCAGCTTCTGCCTGACGCTCACGAGCTTCTGCTTCTCGGAACGCAGCTTCTTTTTCCCCTTCGGCTTTTAAGATAGATGATTGCTTCATACCTTCCGCAGTTAAAATTTCAGACTGTTTTGTACCCTCAGCTTCTAGAATTTTGGCACGCTTTAAACGCTCAGCTTTCATCTGCTGAGCCATCGCATCGACCAAATCACGTGGCGGCAGGATGTCTTTGATCTCTATACGAGTAACCTTAACTCCCCAAGGGTTCGTTGCTTCATCAACAATAGTTAAAATTCTTGCATTGATTTCATCACGCTTAGATAGCATCCAATCCAGATCCATACTACCCAACACGGTACGGATATTGGTCTGTACCAGGTTTTGCATCGCTCTATGCAGCTGATTAACTTCATAGGTCGCTTTAATTGGGTCAATCACTTGGAAAAAACAGACCGCATCAATAGTTACAGTGGCGTTATCCTGTGAAATAACCTGTTGTGCCGGAATATCCAGTACCTGCTCTTTCATATTAACTTTTGCTGCAACCTGATCCATGATCGGCACAATAATATGCAACCCAGGAGTCAGAACTTTACGGAACTTACCAAAGCGCTCAACCGTATACTCAAAGCCCTGGTTAACAGTTTTGATCCCCGAAAATAGTAGAAAAACTACAAAAACAACCAACACAATTATCGTTATTAGACCCGCTTCCATTTATTCATCCTCTTTGTTTATCGGAATAATTCAGCCAATAACTATAGGTAGTTTTTCACAATTAAATCAATTGTTTTTATGTAATTAAGTTTATCTTCAAGCCTCCGGCTGGCTTAGAATCAAGGCAAAAGGTACAATAGCGCCAACTTTTAGCAAGCTGATTCAAGATTCCATGAGTAACACGCCAAAACCAATGGCCTTAATCATCCTTGATGGTTGGGGTTATAGTGAAGATCCAACCGATAATGCCATCATGGCTGCGCATACCCCAAACTGGGATAAATACTGGCAACAATACAGCAACACGCTTATTTCTGGTTCTGGTACCGACGTTGGTTTACCGGATGGTCAAATGGGTAACTCAGAAGTTGGCCACTTAAACCTAGGAGCTGGTCGTGTGGTCTATCAGGATTACACTCGCATCAGTAAAGCCATAGTCGACGGTGACTTCTTCGAAAACCAGGCTTTGGTTACAGCCATAGATAAGGCTGTAGCACAAAACAAGGCAGTTCACTTGATGGGATTGCTCTCGCCTGGTGGCGTGCATAGTCACGAAGATCATTTTCATGCCGCACTTAAGCTCTGTCATCAGCGTGGTGCTAAAAAAGTTTATATTCATGCCTTTCTTGATGGACGCGATATGCCGCCAAGAAGCGCAGAAGCCAGCCTTAAGCTGATGCAGCAGATGTGCGAGCAGCAAGGAGTTGGACGCATTGCCAGTATTATTGGTCGCTATTACGCAATGGATCGCGACAACCGCTGGGAACGTGTCGAAGAAGCCTATCAAATGCTGACCGAAGGTAAAGCGGCTTATCAGGCAGATGATGCTATTTCCGCTTTGCAAGCTGCTTATGAGCGCGACGAGAATGACGAGTTTGTCAAAGCAACCACCATTGGCGAGCCAGCTGTTATCGAAGATGGTGACTCAGTGATATTCATGAACTACCGAGCCGACCGAGCGCGCCAGTTAAGTAAAACTTTTGTGAACGATGACTTTGATGGCTTTACTCGCCAAGTTCGTCCACTACTTGCCGACTTTGTCATGTTAACAGAATATTCATCTGACATTCCTGCCAGCGTCGCCTATCCGCCAATCGCCATGACCAATGTGCTTGGTGAGCATTTAATGAAACTTGGCAAGAAACAATTGCGAATTGCCGAAACAGAAAAATACGCTCATGTTACTTTCTTCTTTAACGGTGGTCGCGAGCAGCCCTTTACTGGTGAAGAGCGTAAATTGATACCATCGCCTCAGGTAGCAACATACGATCTGCAACCCGAAATGAACGCTGCCATGGTTACCGATCATCTTGTCGATGTTATAGAAAATCAAACTTATGATGTGATTATCTGTAACTTCGCTAACCCTGATATGGTGGGTCATACTGGAAATTTTGAAGCCACGGTAAAAGCGATTGAAGCACTTGATGTGTGTATCGGCCGCATCGTAACAGCGCTTGAAAAAGTAGGTGGGGAAGCATTGATAACCGCCGACCATGGCAACGCTGAAAAAATGGCTGATGCCTCTACCGGCCAGGCGCACACAGCCCACACAAGTGAGCCTGTTCCACTTCTTTATATTGGTCGCAAAGCCAGCGTCAAGATCAATGACGGGGTTCTCTCGGATCTCGCTCCTACCATGTTAAGCTTAATGAGTTTACCGATACCTGAAGAAATGACGGGGCGTCCAATCTTTGAAGTTAACTGATTTATTGTTTTTATCTTCACCCAAGCAAGTGCCACAGTTTGCCCTGTTGGTGCTTGCTCTATTTCTTTCGCCTATCGCTTATTCCGCTCAGGATCAGCAACAGGCAGAGCAGGAACTCCAAGAATTAAAACAGGTCATTAACCAGCTCCAGAAACAGCTGGCGGAAAACCGTAGCCAACAGACCGATACAGAAAAAGCCATTCAAGCGATTGATGTTAAGTTATCTGCTGTCAGTAAAGAACTGCGCGAAACTCAGACAAAAATTAGCAATAACAAAAAAGAACTTAACCAGCTTCAAAAGCAGAAAACTGAAAAAAATATTCTAAAGGAAAAGCAAAGAAAACAATTATCATCCCAGCTACGAAGTGCTTATATTGCTGGGCAAGAAGAATACATTAAATTACTGCTCAATCAGGAAGACCCCGCAAAAGTTTCCCGCATGCTGCAATACTACCGCTATCTTAATCAGGCGCGTATACGAGATATTGAAGCTTTACAGAAAACTCTTGAAGAACTGCAACTAGTCGAAGAGAAAATCAATGCGACAACCTTACAGTTAACCGAACTTGAGGCACAGCAAAAGCAACAGGTAGACCAACAGTTATCGTTAAAGTCACAACAAACTCAAGCTCTCCAAAATCTGAAGAATGAATATCAGAATCAGAATTCACGGCTGGCTCAATTAAGAAAAGACGAACAGGAATTACAGGCGATCATTTCGTCGTTACAAAAAACCCTCGAAGAGTTTGCTCCAAAACAATCACTCAACGGCCTGGCTCAATATAAAAACAAATTAAACTGGCCAGTTAAAGGCACAATCCAGCACCGATTTGGCAGTAACAAGTTTGCCAATAAAGTGAAATGGAATGGTATTGTGATTAATGCAGAATCCGGAAAAAACGTGCAGGCTATACATAATGGCCAGGTGGTCTTTGCCGACTGGTTGCGCGGGTTTGGACTAATGGTTATTATCGATCATGGTCAGGGCTATCTATCGCTCTACGGGCAAAACGAAAGTCTGCTCAAATCAACGGGAGATTGGGTTGAAGCGGGTGAGCCGGTTGCCACGGTAGGTAGAAGTGGTGGTACCACTGAGCCAGGGCTATATTTTGAAATCCGCTATAAGGGCAAACCACAAAATCCAGTGAACTGGATCAAGTAAAGTACACTACAGGAATTGAGGGAACTGTATGAAGCGCATTGTTTTAGCTTGCATAATAATGCTGATGCTGCCGAAGGCTGCTCTGGCGGAACACCCTAATGAAAACCCTGAACTTCAGAGCCCTCAACCTGAATCTTCAATCGAGACCCTTCCACTTGACGAGTTGGCAGCATTGGCCGACGTCTATGCTGAAATAAAAAAGTCCTACGTTCACGAGCTGACTGATAAAGAAATTCTTGATGGTGCAATCAGAGGGATGCTGTATAACCTTGATCCTTATTCGAGCTACCTCAATGCTGATCAATTTGCCCAATTAGAAGAAACAGCTACCGGCGATTACGCTGGTATTGGCATTGAAGCACTCCACCTGGAAGATGGAATAAAAGTCATGGCCGTGATGGCAGACTCTCCGGCCAAAGCAGCCGGTCTGGAAGTAAATGACATGATTACTGCTATTGGTGATCTCTCTGCAAAAGGGCTTTCCGATGTTGAGGGCTCTGATTTAATGCGTGGACCGCCGGGTAGCAAAGTCACACTCTCAGTTATTAAAGCAAGAGACAATAAAACTGAAACAATAACGATTACTCGCCAAATTATTCACACCACCAGTGTTAGGTATCAATTATTAGAGTCGGGTATAGGTTATGCACACATCAACGAATTCCAGATTCGTACCGCTAACGACCTGAGCAAAGCCATAAGTGCGATGGAGAAGAAAAACCAGCAATCCCTTACAGGCTTTATTCTTGACTTACGTAATAATCCCGGTGGTCTTCTGGATGGTGCAATTGAAGTAAGTGATCTTTTCCTGAATGAAGGTGTCATTGTTTCCACCAAAGGGCGTCTTCCTGAGGGTAACGACTCTTATAGCGCGACTTCCGGCGATATCTTAGGCGGTAAACCAATGGTAGTTTTAATTAACGGAAGTTCAGCTTCAGCCTCGGAAATTGTTGCCGGTGCTTTACAGGATCATCACCGTGGTACCATAATCGGCACCCAATCCTATGGCAAAGCCATGGTCCAGACTATCCTTCCTATCCATGGCGGCAATGCAGTTAAACTAACCACAGCTCTTTACTATACCCCGTCTGGTAAATCGATACAGGGCTCCGGTATAACGCCTGATAGACTCATTGAGTTTGAAACCCTTGACGAGTCTCAAAATGGTCGCTTAGCAACTCGCGCAGGTGCAGTAATTGATGATTATCAAAGAGATAATCAAGTAATGGCTGCATTAAATTACCTGTTTGCCACCAAGTCGTCAGAGACTCCTTAGTAAGGATGATACTCAAGCTCTAAGCAGTTGTTTTGTCTGGATTATTTATATATCTTCAATTGTTTTGTATCAATCGTTTCTTCACACTGGCAACAGTGGGATACAGAATAACCATTTACTTGAAACGCTGATTTGTTCATATTAGGTAAAGTTTTTATTATTTAGTATTATCGCTATACCTAGTTTGGAGAACATCAATGAAGCTTATTCGTGGCACCCTTATCATCGCTGGTTTAGCCTTTCTTGCCTCATGTAGTAGCGGAGGCGGTGATGACTCTGCCCCGCCACCCTCTGGGCCAGCCCCTGAAAAGGTCACTGTTTCAGGAACCATCACCTACGATAATGTTCCACACAACACTAGTACCAGTGGGCTAAACTACAGCAACACAAGCCAGGATCCGGTGCGAGGCGCAACTATTCAGGTATTACAAGGCAGCTCAGTGGTTGCTACGTCTAAAACTGATAATAATGGTCAGTACAGCTTTGAGCTTGACTCGAATACTGATGTTAAAATTCGTGTTCGAGCGGAATTGTTACAAGCTGGCACCCCAAGCTGGAATGTGCAAATTGTCGATAACACTAATAGTAAAGCTCTTTACGTCTTGGACTCTGCAACCTTTTCAACTGGCGTTTCTAATCAGACACGCAACTTGAATGCCTCATCAGGCTGGGGCGGTTCCAGCTATACATCAACTCGCGCAGCAGCCCCCTTCCACATTTTGGATCGCGTATATGACATCGTTAAAAAACTGGAAACAGTTGATAACTCTATCACCTTGCCCGCACTTGACATCAATTGGAGCGTAAATAATGTTGCGCAGTCGGGAGATCGTAGCCAGGGGCAGATTGGAACATCTTTCTATAGCAACGGTGAAATTTTCCTATTAGGTGCAGCCAATAGTGATACTGACGAATATGATGGTCACGTTATTATTCACGAATGGGGACACTACTTTGAAGATAAATTAGCGCGTTCAGATAGCATCGGTGGCTCGCATGCTGGGGGGGATCGTCTAGATATGCGAGTGGCATTTGGTGAAGGCTTTGGTAACGCCTGGTCGGGCATCATTACAGACGACCCTTACTATCGCGACTCTTATGGTTCGCAGCAGGCTCAAGGTTTTTCAATTAATGTAGAGAACAATAACGTTTCCAATAAGGGCTGGTTTAGTGAGGGCTCAGTTCAGGCAATCCTCTATGATATTTATGATGGATTAAATGATGATACAGCGAACTTAGGACTCGGCCCAATTTATGAAATTCTCACCAACGAGCAAAAAAACGCTGAAGCTTTTACCAGTATTTTTAGTTTTATAACTTATATAAAAGACAATAATCCCGCACAGGTAACGCAAATCAACAGTCTGGTAAATGAACAACAGATAGCTACTAACTCTGATATCTGGGGAAGCAATGAGACTAATAATGGAGGTAACAGTGCAAACCTGCCAGTATATATCACCATCAATCCAGACAATGCACCAGTAGAAGCCTGCACCAATACGACTAATGGTGATGACCGCAATAAACTCGGTAACCATAGATTCTTAAGGCTCAATGTTGCCAGTAGCGGCAGTTACACATTGCGACTGACTCCAGCTGTAGCAAATACTAACGATGTGGATGGCTACATTTATTCTCGTGGTAGTTTGGTTGCGCTTAATCAGGATTTTGGGACGGGGCAAGTAGAAATTACGACAAACTTACAAGCTGGTACATACGTTGCCGATACCTTGGCTTATGACTCAACAGGCTCCAACATTGCAGCGGCTTGTTATGATGTTGAACTTATCAGTAATTAATTAATTTAGGGCACAGATTATGAAAACATTTACCGTATTCTTAAGCACTGCCATTTGCTTGTTGCTAGGCACTGCACCTTTAACAGCTTGCGCCCAACAGACTGAAGCGCACCAAATGAAGCAAAGCTATCAGAGTCCAGGGAAGCCAGGCTCTAAAACAGCTATTAATTATAAAGTTAGCAAAGAGCGTGTTGCAGTTGGTGAGCCAGTACAGATTTTTCTGACTACCAGTAATATCAAGCAAGATATTACTGCACGCCTGCAAACTACCGATAATTTGATATTATCGAGCGACTCTTTAATGACCTTTAAGTCTGGTAACCAGACTCAACAAACGGAAGAGAAAGTTATAACAGTTATCCCACAAACTGAAGGTATTCATTTGCTGACTATCTATGCTAAAGACTTGTCAGTAGCCTATGAAAAACCCATCGCAATTCAGATTGTGGCTGGAGACAAACCCATCCAGGATTACCTGGAAATTAACGGTACGCTGGAACAGCAGGATGATGGCGAAACTGTGATTTCAATGCCAGCAGAAGAGAAATAGCCTTCACCTTTAAATAAAAACAGCGAGCAAGCCTCGCTGTTTTTTTATTGCTTTTTTGCCAGATAATCTTTTAACAAATATAAAGCAGCAATGCTGCGCGCCTCACTAAATTCTTCTATATCTAGCAGACTATCCATATCACTTATTTTCCACTCAACCACTTCAATTGGCTCAGGCTCATCTCCTTCAAGCTTGCTCGGGAAAAGCTCCTCAGCAACTACAATGTCCATCTGATGCCCCAAATAGCCTGGAGCTAAACTTACCTTTCGTAGCACATGAAGCTGCTCTGCTGCGTAACCAACTTCTTCCTGTAGCTCGCGATTTGCTGCCTGCTCACTGGTTTCACCGGCATCAATTAAACCTTTAGGGAAAGCCAGTTCATAACGCTCAACACCAGCAGCATACTCCTTAATGAGCAACATGGTTTCACTATCCAGCAGAGGTATGATCATTACCGCACCATGCTTACCTGCTTTGAGCCGTTCATAAATTCGATAAACACCATTTGAAAACTCCAGCTCCATTTCTTCTACGCCAAAGATTCTTGTCTGTGCAATTAATTTAGTGTTTTTAATTTTGGGCGGTTTACGCATGTCGTATTTATCCAATGATTTCATTTAGTTGATTGATGTTGGGAAACTTCATGCCATCTTTGATGGGTAATGATAAATCAGGTTGACTCACTGACAGAACCAGTTTAACTCCTGATTGTTGCGCTACCGTTAAAATCTCTTCAGAATCATCAACAAACAGGCATTTGTTTAACGAAACGTTAATTTCCTGCTGCAATCTTTCCCAAAACTCAGGTGATTCCTTAGGGCTTGAAAATTGATGTGAAGAAAAAATATCATCAAAATATTTTGCAATTAAAACACGATCCATTTTCACTGCTAAGGTATCGGGGTGAGCGTTAGTCACAAGAATTAATCGTTTATTGTGAGCTTTAGCTTTATTTAGGAATTCTACAGTGCCTGGGCGGAGAGCAATATTATGGGCGAACTCATATTTATGCTTGATGATATCAATGCCTAATTGATCGCTCCAGAAATCAGTGCAATACCACTGAAGGGTACCTTTATATTCATGATATAAATCGAATAGCTGTTGCTGAGCAATTTCAGGATCTATACCAAGCTTTTCTGCATATAACCTGGGAACCTGTCTTAACCAGAAATCATTATCAAAGGCCAGATCGAGTAAAGTGCCATCCATATCCAGCAGGATAGCATCAAGCTCATCCCATTGCTTTTTTGTTAAGGCAGGCGACCATTCCATTTGACAATAACTCTGTTGTTTTCAACACGGCCCAGTTGAGTAAGCCACTGTTTAATATTTTCAGGCAGATCAGTTTGCGTGCTGAGATTCAACTGATACTGTTTATCAAAGCCCACTTCGAGGGTTCCTTTTAAATCCAACATCCCCGGATTTTCTGTAATTGTCAGCAAAGCTCGTCCATTGTCATTTCTCTGAATCGTGAAATGGATATCCCCCAATTCCAACACTGAGTTTGGATAACCGACTACAGCCCGCTGCCAGACACCACTAGCTTCAAGTTTTTTTATTTCGTTTGGCGCAAGTTCAAGTTCTCTTATTTCACCAGCAAAGCGACCTGAAAGCTCAGAAATGGGTAATCTTACCCAGTCCAAAATTGTTCCAGCTTCCAGTTCGTAATCTGTGTTTTTAATAGATACCTGCTTACTATTCAGTTGAACGTTACCATCAAGAAATAGATCTTGATCGTCGATCTGAATATCTGAATGGATATTGCCAAGTAATAATGACCAGAAGCCAGTCTGCGCTGAAACATTGTGAATGCTTTTTCCCTGGAAACTTATAGAATCCAAGGATGCGTTCCAGATTGAACCTGATGGCTGATTTAATGATAACTGGGGTAGTCCCTGGGTAAACCAAGGTAATACTATTCTTGCCGGAGCCATTGCTAATACAAAAATTAGCAGCAATAAAAAACCAATAATGAAACTTAATATCAATTTTTTCATGAAGCTTTAATCAATTTGATCGAAGCATCCACTCTGCCAACTGCATCCTTTTTTGAAACTCTTAAGGTATCAACTACCAACCCACGACCTTGTTCTAACAGTGAAATCCAACGCAGAAGCTGATCAAACTCAACATTATCAAGTCTTAACTGAATTTCTTTATTTCTTTCACGCTCTTCAATTCTGGAAAAGCTCAGTCCAAAACTTTTTGCCGTCTGATTTACCAGCTGGTTTAGAGAAATGTTGTCATTAGTCACTTTCCCAGAACCTGCACTTTTTATTGCTGCAACCTGCTTCTGTACCGTCATCACCTGATTCTCATAGTAACTGAGATCATCATTCAGACTTTTAAAATAATTTTTCAGTGGTAACACCACTAATAAGAAAATCAGCAAGATAGCCAATGCAACACCAAGTGCAATCACCATATTTCTCTCACGCTCCTGCAAACCGGAGTACCAGGTTTTTAATGCGCTCATTGTTTTACCCCCACTGAAATTCGTGCCGACCAGGTGCCACCACTTTCCGAAGCATTACGCATCTCAACTTGCATTCCCGATGCTTCCAACTTATTTTGTGCTGCTGTTAATGTTGTGTAATCACTTGTTTCAACATCGAAGCTTAGTTGTGCCATGCTTGATAAGTATTCCAGTTGTGACACTTTGATAGTTTGCGGATCGATTGCTGCTAATGATTTATCGAGCAATATCATAAAGCTATTAGCAGAAGCCGCATCACCGCCTAATGTAGAGAATCGATTGGAGACCTGTATTAAACCGGTATTCACGTCATTAACATTTGGAAAAACTTGTTGTACGCTCGTTAAAATCTGTTGCTCGTACTGACTTTTTTGCTGGTTCAAAACAATCATTTGACTGATTAAATATACAAATCCAACCGCTATCAAAGCTGTTGCTGCAATGGCCGGTATTTTCCATTGCCCTAAATTCACCTGATGTTTTTTCTGTGAAGAAAATCCCTGTTGCAGAAGGTTCAGTAACGAATAATTGAACTGACTACATAACCACTCAAAACTATTTCCCACTGGCATTTTCTGTATTGCTAAACCAGCAATTCCAGCAAGCAGATTGGTATTTTCATCCGGACTATAAATCCTGACAGCTTGCGATACGGTTTGATTTTCTTCAAACTGAGTTTGCAAATTCCAGCTGATCAGATCGGATAGCATATCGGCTTCCGTGGACCAGTATTCATTGGCTGACTGTCGAACCAGAATTGAATCATCATGTTCGAGTACAGACCAGGCATCATCAAACAAGGGCAAACAGGAAGCATCTGAAACTACATAATCAGGTTCGATAGACGCATTCTTCAGTCTTTCCAACACATCTTCGAGATAATTTTTATCTACTACATTCACCGCAACCATACCACTGGCATTGATACTGCCTAGTGCAAACAGTTGTTGCTCAACATTCTCCAGCACCTGCTCCTCAAGAATATAAGGAACCGCTTTCTCTAGCTGTTTTCGATTACGAGTTGGTGCCTTCACATTAAAACACCTTACGCGACTGGCTGGCAGCAGAAGAATAACTTCATTCTGTGCTGCTTGCTCAGCCAGAGCAATCATATCATCCAGCAACAATTCACCCTGCTCTCTAAATTTCGGAACAGATTCATCATGAGTCATGAGCCCCCACTCTAATGACTCCTCATCACTCTTTAATCGAATAAACAATCGATCTTTCATTGCTAATCTCCAATGTGGCGTGCAACCACTTGAAATTTATTATCTGACTTCATCAACAAGGATTGCACTTTGGCTCTACCTGATTGAACCATTGCTGTGGCCGTTAGTTGCATATATTGACTATCAAACACTAACCTTCCACGCCCATCTTTTGACACTTTACCACTGCCCAACGTCTCGAAAAAGGTGGCTTCGTCATAACCATCCTCTGGCAGCTGTTCCAACGCCTGTCTCACTGTTGCCAGATCAACATCCTCTAATAACACCCAAACTAACTCAGCCTGTTCAGGTTTTACTGTATTAACATTGATGGTGCCCTGCTCGGTAGGTAATACACAAATATAATCTTTGATACTGTCATATATTGCTGCATTAAAACCTTTGACCACCATCAACTCACTGGTATGGGCCATAAATGTATTAGCCGTACGGTATGGCTTGGTCAGGCCGGTATAAGTATAGTCTTCTGCGCCATCAATTCCGGCAGGCTCAAGATCATCATCAATCCAGTCTCGCACTGCAGCAGCCAAGGCCTGGGGTGAACTCTCGCTTTGCTCTATTAAAGGCTCAATCAACTTTGCGAATAATTTTTGTCCTGGCAACTGCTCGTCTGCCTGGCCACCTGTTTCTTCAACAACCTGAAGACCACCGCCTCCATTTCCTCGCTCGCTATCTTCACTGCCGGCCTGAACAACAGGCTCCATGATAATGCTATTCAGATTGAAGCAGCTATGCATGTCTCTAACCGAGCCTTCAAGTTGTCCCATATTTTGTTCAATAGGAAACATCATAGGGTTTTGCGCCCATGGCTGGTTGCGATGGACACGCTCCTGATCGCTTTCTTCAAAGTAATTCTGCAATAAACTTTTGGCGAATTCTTCCGCCCCATACATATATTGGTAAGCCCTTGAACTATTGATTATGTTGGCGGTTCTTTGGTTATTCATATGCTGATTAGACAGAATATGAATGGCCATGATGCTTAATACCGAGAAAATCACCAGCACCGTAATCAAAGCAATACCATTTTGTTTGCGGTATTTAAAACTCACTTTTCTGGAAGAGGTTACCGTATATAAAGGATTCATCAGCGTCTCCCTCTTACATCAGTACCACCGTCATTACCCGGCCCAGATTCACCACCTCGACCATTTTCATCCTCACTTTCGCCTCGTTCATTAGAAGCAAAGTCAGCCATTGGGAACAGTCGATAAATTTCACCAAAATCGTTCAGTTCGATTGTTATTTTTACAGCTTCGGGCATGGTTCCTTTAGTACCACGATCGATAATCCAATCTTCTTTCCAGTTATCGTCTTCTAGAAACTCAACTTTAAATTCTGTAACACCTGTCAGCATAACGCGCGTCAGCTCTTGTCCATCCTGCGCTGGGTCCACATATATCCAATGATGTCGCAACAACTCATCGTCCACAAACTCATACTTCAAATGCTGAAGTTCGCTGCGAGATAGCTTTGCCGGGTTTCGCCATCCGGCCCGCGTAAACTCCAGATAACTATTCACGCTACTGCTTTCACCGACTATCAGTGGTGAGGTATCGCCATATTCATCTCGTCTGGTACGTGGTACTAAATACCGAATATCTTCTTCCAGCTGTCGAACAGCCATCTGTACTTCACGTATCCGCTGAATCTGCTTGTCATTCGAGTCAGTGGCTTTCTGCAAAAAAGTAAACACCTGCAAAGCTCCAGCCACCACAACACTGAATACAAACAAAGCCACCAGAATCTCGGTAAGAGTAAATGCAGCCTGTTTAGAGTGAAACCTTTTCATTAGCGCTTCTCTGTCTTGCCAACGAAACCAATCATTGAGAAGCTACCTTGCTCCCCAAGCAAAATGGTTACCGTCACTCTTCGCATATCTTCGTTAGCGGTATTTACCACTTCCTGTTCCCAGCGCCATTCCTGACCTGCGAACTCTACCTCTCCCTGTTTCTTACCTGTTGAAGGCCACTCATCTTCTAGCTGTAGTTCAGCTAAATGATTTTGTGCAATATAACTTGCTAAAGTTCGCTCTTTGGCATTACCAATAGCGGTTACACTTGCAGCATATAATCCGGTTAACATTGGAGTAATAAAAATAGCAAACACCGCCAGAGCGATTAATAGCTCTAGCAAACTCAAGCCTTTCTGTTTTGTGTAATTTGCTATCATCAATTTCTTTCAACTAACTAAAATGGCTCATTAAGCTCTAAATCCCAATCGTGCCGATAGTGCCCTTCCATTGCCGACTCGAAAGTTATTTCACCCAAATAGTTACCCGTTATCCGATAAAATTTGGGTTCATCACGATCCAGGCCTATGGTTACTGTAAACTCATTCATCTCACCACTGGAAAGTATGAAGATTTGTGGTGGCTTAATTTCCTTATTTGCATCCTGACTTTGACCATCCTGTTCTTCACCAGATTCGTCATCAGTTTCTGAGTTTGCCAGCAAGGCCTCCTGACCTTCTACATTGATATACATTTCAATTGGCTCTTCGAGTTCTACATCCCTTAGCAAGGTATGTTCCTGTAATGGATTCCAGCGTGTTCCGTCGTAGATCAGAAAACTGTATCCATCCTGTTCCACCCGTATGCCAATTTCTACACCTCGCAGGATCGACTCTTCCTGTGCAATTTGCATCAATCCATACAACTGGTGCGCTTTATTCTTTAGTTTTGCAGCATCGTTATCAGAAAAAGCGATGACCGCAACAGAAAGCATAATACTGGCAATCGCCAGCGCTATAAGAATTTCAAGCAGGGTAAAACCTGCTTGAATAATTGAGCGGTGAAGTCTTGTCTTACTGATTGTCGCGGTTGAAATTGGCTTCATGTACATTCCAGGGACTGATGTCCATATTTTCGCCTTCACCACCAGGACGGCCGTCTGCGCCTAATGTATATAGATCGTAATCATGATTACGGCCAGGTTGCATATAAATGTACTCACGTTTCCACGGATCGGTTGGAATCGCTCGACTACCAAGATAACCATTTCGTGGGTAATTCTGTGGTACAGGGTTTGTAGTCGGTTTTTCAATTAAAGCCCGTAAGCCCTGCTCGGTTGTCGGATAGTAGCCATTGTCCAGTTTGTAATTCTGTAATGCCATTTCAATAGTGCCAAGATCTGACTTCAGCTTTTGCAGATTGGCTTTATCAGTATTACCCAGCAAACTTAATGTCACTACGGTTCCCATGATGGCAACGATTGCCAGTGCAATCAAAATTTCAGTCAAGGTAAAACCTTTCTGTTTGCGCAATATACGTTTCATTTCAACTCCGAAAAAAATAGTTAACTTGTAATAGAATTAGTTAATTCAAAAATAGGCAGCATCATGGCCAGAACAATGAACATTACCATGCCACCAAGAGCCAGAATAATCAGCGGGCCCATAATGTTCAGCGCCACATCCACACTATTTTCAAACAGACTCTCCTGATTGTCCGAGACCTGTTGCAACATTTGTTCCAATTCGCCACTGGCCTCACCACTGCCGATCATGTGAATCATCATTGGCGGGAATAAACTAGACTGCTGCAGGGCTACTTTCAGGCTACTACCTTCGCGAACCTTGATGGCTGCTTCTTTGACTGCCTGTCTCATCTTTAGGTTAGACAACACTTTGCCACCGATATTCATGGCTTCTAGCAATGGAACACCGCTGGAATGCAAAATACTTAAGGTGCTTGAAAATTGGGCTGTGTTGAGGTTACTGGATAGTCGACCAAAAACTGGCATCTTTAATATCTTGGCGTGCCATCTGCGCTTATTATCCTCATTACGCAGCCAATACCTCATCCCAATAAACATCAGGATCAGCAATATCAAAACATAAAGACCGTAATTAATAACAAAGTCGCTGATACCAATTAAAATTTTGGTCAGTACGGGCAGTTCCTGACTCATGTGAGTGAACTGTTCGACAACTTTGGGAACGGCGAAGACCATCAGACCGGATACCACACCGACTGCAACCAGAATCAATACCACCGGATAAACCATGGCAGCGGATACTTTGCTGTTAATCTTCTGGCGACGCTCGGTGTAGTCGGCTAATCGATTAAGAACTTTATCAAGATGGCCGGCACGCTCACCCGCAGCAACCATCGAGCGATACAGTTCATTAAAGACGTTGGGGAATTCTGCCATGCCATCGGCTAAAGTATGCCCTTCAAGAACCTTAGCACGAACGCCAAGAATAATACTCTTAACTTTGCCTTTATCGGTTTGATCAGCAACTGCTTTTAACGCTTCTTCAATCGGCAGAGCAGCTTTAACCAAGGTTGCAAGTTGACGAGTAACTAATGCAAGATCGGCTACTTTTATGGAAGGTTTAAAGAATCCACCAGAACTTTTTTCGCGCGCTTTCTGTGCGTCACCGATATGCACCACCTCCAGTGGCGTCATATCCTTTTCTCTTAACTGCTGGCGAATTTGACGAGGAGTGTCGGCTTCAAGAACACCTTTTTTCTGCTTTCCACGAGCATCCAGAGCAATGTATTCAAACGCGGCCATTAATCCTCCCGCGTTACACGCAATACTTCTTCTACCGAGGTCATACCCTCAAGTACACGTTGACGACCATCTGCGCGAATACTTGGCGTAAACTTACGCGCATGACGCTCCATTTCCTGCTCGCTATTATTGTTATGGATCATGGTGCGCATCTGATCATCAATCATCACCAGTTCGTAGATGCCCTGACGTCCTCGGTAGCCATGATAATTACAGGCTTCACAGCCATCCGGATGGTAAATGGTTGGCGGATTTGATGCATCAAATCCCATCAACTCGCATTCTTTCTGATTAGCTACTGCTGGCTTTTTACATTCAGGGCACAACCTTCTGACCAGTCGTTGAGCTAATACACCTAACAAACTTGTCGATAACAGGAAGGGCTCAACTCCCATGTCCTGCATACGAGTTACCGCACCGATTGCGGTATTGGTGTGTAAGGTTGATAAAACCAGGTGACCCGTCAAACTGGCCTGAACTGCGATTTGCGCAGTTTCCAAGTCTCGAATCTCACCGACCATCACCACGTCAGGATCCTGACGCAAAATAGCGCGAAGCCCTCGAGCAAATGTCATATCGACTTTTGGATTAACCTGAGTCTGACCAATTCCATCGATCAAATACTCAATAGGGTCTTCAACGGTCAGGATATTGCGCGTCGAATTATTGAGAAGAGATAAACCTGCGTATAGGGTTGTGGTTTTACCTGAACCCGTCGGACCGGTTACAAGGATAATGCCATGCGGTTTATGCAGCAGGTCGCTCATCAACTGCATGGTCTTAGGTTCCATGCCCAAATGTGAAAACTCAAGACGCCCAGCTTCTTTATCTAATAAACGAAGTACTACCCGCTCACCAAAACTGGATGGCATGGTAGAGACACGGACATCCACTGCCCGGTTTGCGATTCTTAATGCAATACGACCATCTTGCGGAATACGTTTTTCTGCAATATCCAACTTGCCCATTACTTTAATACGTGAAACCAGCAATGGAGCTAACTTACGATTAGGTTGTAAAACTTCACGCAACACACCATCAACCCTGAAGCGAACGGATAAGGTTTTTTCAAAAGTTTCAATATGAATATCCGAAGCATTTTCTTTAATAGCTTCGGTCAACAATGCATTGATCAACTTAATGATTGGGGCATCGTCTTCCGCCTCCAGCAAATCCTCGGTTTCTGGCATTTCTTCAGCCAAGCGAAACAGATCCATTTCATCTCCGAGGTCTTCCATGGTCTGGCGAGCATCTGCAGTTCCAGACTGATAAAAAGCACTAAGACGACTTTCAAATTCTGTCTCGTTCAATTTTTCAATCTGGAAACGATGAGGATAATGGCGGCGCACTTCAAGCAGGGCCTGTGGAGCGGTACCCTCACGCATATAGCACTGCATACCATCATCAGTTCGGATCAGAAAAACACCATGACGCTTGGCAAAGCTAAATGGCAAGGGGCGAAAGCCTACTTCTTTGGATACTGCTTCCGTTTCATGCTCAGTTTGTTTAGTTGCCACTTGTTCAGCCATTAGTCTTCCTTAGCCTCACCATTATCTTCATTTTGTGAAGTGTCGTCTTGCATGTATTCTTCATAAGTTGGTGGTAGCACCAATGCTTCATCATAAGTAGGCAGAACTTCAGAGTCCTCTTCAGGCATTAGGCTAATACCACGATTCGCCTGTTCAATCTGCTGTGCTCTGATATAGCTATATTTAGCACTGCTCAACTCACGCAGCTCTTCATCATCCTTCAACACTGTTGGATGAATAAAGACCATCAAATTACGTTTTATTTTTTGTGTGCGCTGTGATTTAAAGGCATGACCTAATATTGGGATATCTCCAAGAATAGGTACTTTTTGTGAGCTTTGCTGGATGTCATCATCGATCAAACCACCCAACACCACCATGCCGCCATCTGGAACTAATACAGAGGTTTTCAC